>NZ_JAGQFP010000002.1:1241156-1551445 GCF_019090095.1 Stutzerimonas stutzeri
AAACGATTCCCCCAAGGCAACATAGAGAAGGAACCACCGTGAACCCGGTTATCAAGAAATTTCAGTTCGGTCAGTCGACCGTAACCCTCGAGACAGGCCGCGTTGCCCGTCAGGCTTCCGGCGCCGTGCTGGTCTCCGTCGACGACGACGTCACCGTGCTGGTGACCGTGGTTGGCGCCAAGACCGCCGATCCGAGCAAGGGCTTCTTCCCGCTCTCGGTCCACTATCAGGAAAAAACCTACGCGGCCGGCAAGATCCCTGGCGGCTTCTTCAAGCGTGAAGCGCGTCCCTCGGAAAAGGAAACACTGACCTCGCGCCTGATCGACCGGCCGATCCGTCCGCTGTTCCCGGAAGGCTTCCAGAATGAAGTCCAGGTCATCTGCACCGTCGTTTCGACCAGCAAGAAGACCGATCCGGACATCGCCGCCATGATCGGTACGTCCGCCGCACTGGCCATTTCGGGCATCCCGTTCAACGGCCCGATCGGTGCCGCGCGCGTGGCGTTCCACCCGGAAACCGGCTACCTGCTGAACCCGACGTACGAGCAGCTCAAGGCGTCCAGCCTGGACATGGTCGTAGCCGGCACCAAGGATGCCGTGCTGATGGTCGAGTCCGAGGCCAAGGAACTGACCGAAGACCAGATGCTCGGCGCTGTGCTGTTCGCTCACGACGAGTTCCAGGCCGTCATCCAGGCGGTGAACGAGCTGGCCGCTGAAGCGGCGAAGCCTACCTGGGATTGGCAACCGAAGGCCGAGAACACCGCGCTGCTCAGCGCGATCCGTAGCGAGTTCGGCGAGCAGATTTCCCAGGCCTACACCATCATCGTCAAGCAGGACCGTTACGCGCGCCTGGGCGAGCTGCGTGATCAGGTCGTCGCCAAGTTTGCCAGCGAAGAAGGCCAGCCCTCGGCCTCCGAGGTCAAGGAAGCGTTCGGCGAGATCGAGTACCGCACCGTTCGCGAGAACATCGTCAACGGCAAGCCGCGCATCGATGGTCGTGACAACCGCACTGTCCGTCCGCTGAATATCGAAGTCGGCGTACTGCCCAAGACTCACGGTTCTGCCTTGTTCACCCGTGGCGAAACCCAGGCTCTGGTCGTTGCGACCTTGGGTACCGCGCGTGACGCCCAGCTGCTCGACACCCTGGAAGGCGAAAAGAAAGATGCCTTCATGCTGCATTACAACTTCCCACCGTACTCGGTCGGTGAATGTGGCCGCATGGGTGCAACCGGGCGCCGCGAGATCGGCCATGGTCGTCTGGCCCGTCGTGGCGTCGCCGCCATGCTGCCGAGCGCCGACCAGTTCCCGTACACCGTCCGTGTCGTTTCGGAGATCACCGAGTCCAACGGTTCCAGCTCCATGGCGTCGGTCTGTGGTGCCTCGTTGGCGCTGATGGATGCAGGCGTTCCGATGAAGGCCCCGGTGGCCGGTATCGCTATGGGCCTGGTCAAGGAAGGCGAGAAGTTCGCCGTTCTGACCGATATCCTGGGTGACGAAGACCACCTCGGCGACATGGACTTCAAGGTCGCCGGAACGGTCAACGGCGTGACCGCGCTGCAGATGGATATCAAGATCCAGGGCATCACCGAGGAGATCATGGAGATCGCCCTGGGCCAGGCACTGGAAGCGCGTCAGAACATCCTCGGCCAGATGAATCAAGTCATCGCTCAGTCGCGCACCGAGCTGTCGGCCAACGCACCGACCATGATTGCCATGAAGATCGATCAGGACAAGATCCGCGATGTGATCGGCAAGGGCGGCGCCACCATTCGCAGCATTTGCGAAGAAACCAAGGCCTCGATCGACATCGAGGACGATGGCTCGATCAAGATCTTCGGCGAAACCAAGGAAGCGGCCGAGGCAGCCAAGCAGCGCGTGCTGGGCATCACCGCCGAAGCGGAAATCGGCAAGATCTACGTCGGTAAGGTTGAGCGCATCGTCGATTTCGGCGCGTTCGTCAACATCCTCCCGGGCAAGGACGGTCTGGTGCACATCTCGATGCTGAGCGATCAGCGCGTCGAGAAGGTCACCGACGTCCTCAAGGAAGGCCAGGAAGTCAAGGTCCTGGTCCTGGACGTGGACAACCGTGGCCGCATCAAGCTGTCCATCAAGGACGTTGCTGCTGCCGAGGCGTCCGGCGCCTGATTTGCCGGTGTTAGGAAAAAGAGCCCTTCGGGGCTCTTTTTTTTGGGCTCAGATAAGCGGAGCGAGCCGAGACGGGCGATCTCGCATTGCAGACTGCACGCCTCAGCTGGGCGAAACATGCAGAGTGCTAGTGGCCAAGCGATATTGTTCAGACTCTAAGCTGTTGATTATAAAGCCTTTTATGGTCTTAAGTTTTTTGGCATGCCGCTTGCGATGTTTACAGTGACTCTGCGGCAGGACTGTGCCGCAGCGACTATGAGAAACAGGAGTGCTATCCATGAACAAGATCCAGACCACTATTACCGCTGCCACCATCGCTACCGCTTTGAGCTTGCCGCTGGCGGGGGCCGCGTTCGCCGACGTCACGCCTGCCCTGAGCGACAGCCAACCCATGATGCTGGCAGCAACCGACAGCGACCTGGAAAACTCGGCCGAGCACACCGCTAACGAAGCCGGTGAAGCCATGTCCGACACTTGGATCACCACCAAGGTCAAATCCGCGCTGCTGGCCGGCGACTCGACTCCTGGCATGAAAATCGAAGTGGAAACCAACGATGGCGTCGTCTCGCTGTCCGGTACCGTTGCGAGCGAAGCGCAGCGTGAGATGGCGATTGACAAGGCCAAGGGCATCGAAGGCGTGAAAGATGTTTCCGCCGATGGCCTGAAAGCCGTCGACTGATACCGCACCGATGGTGCAGAGAACCCGCTGTTTGCCAGCGGGTTTTTTTATTGGCGCTCGCTGTCTATGCGCGTGAGGCGATTCCCTTCGAAACGCAGGAAGTGATACATGCCGTTGGTGGGGCCGTAGGTCCACTCCTCGACGGGCACCTCCTGGCGGAACCCGTAATCATCGATGATTTCGCGGTAGCCGGTCATGGCGCGGGCCGACGGCTCGCCGCATTTGGCCGCGACCTCGGCGGTGGTGGCTTGCAGGCTGACCAGCTTGCTGCGACAGCGGAAGGTCGACGATGCGTTGGCATCCACCGCGCCGAGCGACAGGAGCAGCACCGTCAACAGCGCGCCGACTGGCTTCATTGGGCCATCAGCTCAGTGCTCACGGCGTGTTTCGATCTCGACCAGGCGGTTGCCTTCGAAGGTCAGGATGCTGAACACGCCGTTTCGCGGTCCGTAGACCCATTCCTCGCGTGCCATCTCGCGTCGTTCGTTGGGGCTTAAGGTATAGCCGACGAAGTCCCGCTGCAGCGGCTCGCCGCACTTGCGCTCGACCTCGAAGGTGCGGTCACCCGTGCTGATCAGATCACTGCCGCAGCGCAGGGTCTGCGCAGTGGCCACCTGGCCCAGCAGGAGGAGGCACAGTAGCGCAGCCAATCGACAGGGGGGCACTCCGGCGCGCTTCATTCGGCCTCCAGGTGCAATTCGGTCGTGACCTGTTGGCCGTCAGGCGCTTCGGTAATGCTGGTGTCCAGCAGGTAGACGCGATCGGCTGGTAGCTGGGCCTCATCGACCAGATAGTCCTTGATGCTGCCCGCACGCTCCCGGCTCAGCCGTCGCAACAGGGCGGTGCTGTTCTCGCGACTGTCGAGTATCGCCTGGCGCAGGAGCCCGGTGCGGGTGTCCTCATCCAGCTGTTGCCATTCGCTCGGCGGTTGCTGTTGCAGTCGGCTGCGGTAGATTCCTTCGAGCATCGCGCTTTTCTCCTCTTCGCCGATCTGCAGTTCGGCGGCGTCGGCGGGAACCTTGTCTCCGCGTCGTTGCAGTACCTTGTACCAGGTCTGCTGATATTCGCGCTCGAGCCATTGTTCGGCAAGCAGAGGACCATCGAGCGTCGGGGCGCTCCTGCCTTCGACCTCCAGGCGCAGCACAGGACGCTCCTTGAGCGCGGCCGCCAGGGTGTCGAGTCGGCTGCGCGCCTCGCGGTCCAGTGCGCTGCTGCCCGGCGCAAACGGGATCTCATTGAGATCGGCCTGGCTGCCCCCGACCAGTCCGCCGAGAAACTTGAACGGCGACTTCACAGCCCGCACCACCAAATTGCGCAGCGTCTGCCATACGATCGGCATCACGTCGAACTGCGGGTTGTTCAGGTCGCCTTGCACGGGGAGCTTGATAGCGATGGTGCCGCTACTGTCTTTCAGCAAGGCGACGGCCAGACGGACCGGTAGGTCCACGGCCTGTTCGCTGTCGACTTTTTCACCGAGCTGCAGTTGCTCAAGCACCACTTCGTTCTCGGCGTTCAGCTGGCCCTGCTGGATGCGGTAATGCAGGTCAAGATTGAGACGGCCCTTGCGGATGCGGTATCCGGCGAACTTGGCCGAATAGGGCGACAGGGTGGTCAGCTCGACGCGCCTGAACTGGGTCGCGATATCGAGGCTCTGCAAAGGATCGAAGGGGGTGAGGCTGCCTTTGATACTGACCGGTGCGTAGCGATCGACCTTGCCCTGTACGTCGACGGCCGCGGGTCGTTGGGCACGGTTGTCGAGCGTGCCGATTTTCCCGTTGAGTTCCTGCACCGCGGTGATGAAGGGCGGGCGCAAGCTGAGGTCGGAGAAATTGGCCGAGCCGTCGCTGATGCTGATGTCGCCGATACGAATGGCCATGGGTGCAGCCGGCTCGGCCGCGGTTGCCGTCGTTTTGGCGCTGTCAGCGGGTGCCTTGTCCACCAGAAGGTCGTTGATGTTGGTGGTGAGGTCCGGGTTGATGATGAAGCGTGCATAGGGCTGAATCAGGTCGATATGCCCAATTTGCAGCGCTGAGGGATGCTGATAGTTCAGCGCGTCGAGTTCCAGACGCTGCCATTTAACGAAGTCCCGGTCCTTGATCGTATCCAGCGTATGCAACTGAGTGACGTTTGCCGTTCCGGCCACGCTGAAGGCCAGGGGGTCGGTGCCGGTCAGGTCCAGTTGCAGCTGGCTGGCCAGCAGACCACTGCGTAGCTCCAGATGGACGAACGGGGTGAGGTAAGCCTGCGCAATGCGCAAGTCGATGTCTTGCGTGCTGATCTCGAGTCGCCCGGTCGCAGGCTGCAGTTGTAGCTGTCCGGCGGCCTTCAGTGCGCCCTGTTTGCCGACGCGGGTGTTCAGCCTGAGGTCAAACGGCGAGGTGCCCAGGCTGTCGAAATTGGCGATGTCGAGATCCAGCGCGCTCAGGTCCAGCGCGACCTCCTGCTCCGGCACGCGATCGTTCAGGTGAACCTGATAGTCGCGTAGCTGCGCGTCGCGTAACCGCACCTGCCAGGCCGTGTCTGGCTCCGTCGCGTCGGCGGTTGCTGCCGGCGAGGATGCCGCGTCCTCGGCGGCGGCGCGGCGGCGCTGTGCGTCTGATTTGGGTGCCAGCCACTTCTGCCAATTAAGCTCGCCATCGGACTCTCGTGTTACCCAGGTCTCCAGCGTACGGCTACGCAGCTGGCCGATGGTTACCTGCTGCTTGGCCAGATCCAGTGACGTCTCGCTGATTTCCAGGCCTTCCAGACGACCCGCAGGTTCTCCATCGGGCGTGTCGAGTTTGAGCGCGGTCAGTTGCGCGTTCAGGTCGCTCAGCTGCAGTTCGGTGCCTTTGGCAAGATCGAGCCGATAATCGCTGGCGAAGCTGAGCCGACCTTCCCGCAGGCGCAAGGGAACCGCGTCCTGGGCATAGGCCCAGAAATCCTTGAGCAGTACATTGCTGACGCTCAGTTGACCAGATGAGCTGACAGGTGCCAGGCTGACCCGCCCACGCCAGTCCACCCGCGCACCGCTGGGACCGGTCGCGACCAGCACGGCGTCGGCGGCATCTTCCGAACGGGTCGCGAAATTGAGCAGCTCGAAGTTGAGCGAGTCGAGCACGAAATCGATGGGTTCGGCGGGGCGCCGGTCAGCGAAATGCACGGAGCCCTCAACCAGTTGCAGTCGACCGATGCTCAGCGCGAACGGCTCTTTCTCGGTTTCATCGGGCGCCTCGTCAGCCGGAGGCAGGTCGAACAGCTGGGTCAGGTTGAGCACGCCGTTTTCGTCAAAAACCACTTCGGTGTGCAGTTCAACCAGCTCGATATCTTCGATCTGCAGGGTGCGCTGCCAGAGACTGCTC
Organism: Stutzerimonas stutzeri; assembly: GCF_019090095.1. Classification (NCBI taxonomy): domain Bacteria; kingdom Pseudomonadati; phylum Pseudomonadota; class Gammaproteobacteria; order Pseudomonadales; family Pseudomonadaceae; genus Stutzerimonas; species Stutzerimonas stutzeri. The sequence goes on from NZ_JAGQFP010000002.1 coordinate 1,247,321, forward strand.
CACCGCAGGTTCAGGTAAAGGCGCTCGAAGCCGAGCTGTGGTTGTTCGGCTTCGCCGAGGCGCAGATCGAACAGCGTCAGTTCAAGGCTGAACGGATTGAACTCGATGCGCTCCAGGCGCGCCGGCACCGTTGCGTATTGGATCAGCTGTTGGTTGATGACCCGCTGGGCAACGCCAGGCACTATCAGAAAGCCGAGGAGGCAATAGCAGACCAGTGCGGTCATCAGGGCGATGAGCGCGCGCTTCATTCCATTGGGCATGCGGACCTACATTCCGGGGCAGTGGGACTGCCTTGGAGTATGGCACGACATGCGGGTTCCTCTATGCGGCACGAGAACCGCTGCGTCTCACAGCTGTAAGATCAGGATCTTCAGCGGCGCCCTGCCATCGGCCGAAGGAAAGTCGGCCGCCGGCGCCAGCACCTGCCACTCGCGCACCGGCCGACCGGCCTTTGTCGCGCAGCGCAGCACTTGCTCGCGCCATTCGTTCAGGTCGACCTTCGCCAGGTTGTTGCAGCAAATCAGCACGCCGTCTTCGGCGGTCGCGAGCAGGGCGGGTTTGAGCAGGCTCTGATAATCGCGCAATAGGTCGACGGTGCCAAATGGGCTCTTCGACCAGGCGGGCGGGTCGAGCAGCACCAGGTCGAATTGCTTGGGCGCCAGGCGCGGGTAGTCGGGCAGCGCTCGGCCTCGGCGTTGGGGGATCGGCAAGTCGGCCAGCTGGCGGATCGCCGGGAAGTAGTCCGACTGAATGAACTGCATCGGCTGCAAGTCCGGATTGAGCGCGCCATTCTCCCGACCGACCGCCAGATTGCTTTCGGCAAAGTCCAGGTTGTACACCTCGGTCGCACCGCCCCCAGCGGCGCACAGACCGACCCCGCAGGTGTAGGCGAACAGGTTGAGGACCGACTTGCCGGCGGCGTTGGCCTTGATCCAGCCACGGGCGTTACGCAGGTCGAGGAACAGCAAGGGGTCCTGACCGCTGTGGCGCGCGCGGACGCGGTAGTTCAGGCCCCATTCCTGACCGATCTGGTCCTGCAGCGCGTCGGCGTCGGCGCGGTAGACCGGGTCCGTACGGTCGATGCGTGAGTTGCCTTGCGAGCGGTCGTTGTAGACAAGCGATAGCGGCACGCCCAGGCTCGCGCAGCTTTGCTCATGCAGGGCCAGCAGCGCGTCACGCGCCAGCGGCTGGTGAAAGCTCTGCACCAGTAGCTGCGGGCCATACCGATCCACCGTCAGTCCAGGGGCACCTTCCTGGCTGCCGTGGAACAACCGGTAGCAGTCGGTAGCCTGGCTGTGCAGTTCGGCGAGCAGGGCTGAGCGATTGTCGTAAGCGGCGCGCAGCGCCTGTTCGAGAGAGGGCATGCGCGGCGACTCGGAAGAGAGGGCCGCGCAGTCTAGCGGAAATTGCCGGCGCGAGCCGGCCTGTTGTCGCGCCGATCAGCGCTCGAGTGCCAGCGCGACGCCCTGGCCGCCGCCGATGCACAGCGTTGCCAGGCCTTTGTGGGCGTCTTGGCGGATCATCTCGTGCAGCAGGGTGACCAGGATGCGGCAGCCCGATGCGCCGATCGGATGCCCGATGGCGATCGCGCCGCCATTGACGTTGACCTTGTCAGCATCCCAACCGAGCACTTGACCGACCGACAGGGCCTGGGCGGCGAAGGCTTCGTTGGCTTCGATCAGGTCCAGCTGATCGAGCGTCCAGCCGGCTTTCTCCAGGCAGCGTCGGGTCGCGGAAACCGGCGCGATGCCCATGATGACCGGGTCGACACCGGCATTGGCGTAGCTGGCGATGCGGGCCAGGATTTGCAGGCCCAGCGCTTTGGCCTTCTCGGCACTCATCAGCAGCACGGCGGCGGCGCCGTCATTGAGGCTGGACGCGTTGCCGGCGGTGACGCTGCCGTCCTTCTTGAAGGCTGGCTTGAGCTTGGCCAGGCTCTCGGCGGTGGTGCCGGCGCGTGGTTGTTCATCGGTATCGAAAATCAGTGGCTCGCCTTTGCGCTGCGGAATTTCGATCGGCGTGATCTCGTTCCGGAAGCGTCCGGCTTCTATCGCCGCGCTGGCTTTTTGCTGGGACGCGGCGGCGAAGGCATCCTGCGCTTCACGTGTGATGCCGTACTCGGCCACCAGGTTTTCGGCGGTAATGCCCATGTGATAGTCGTTGAACGCGTCCCATAGGCCGTCCTGGATCATGCTGTCGAGCAACTTGCCGTGACCCATGCGCAAACCGGTACGTGCCGTCGGCATCACATAGGGGGCCAGGCTCATATTCTCCATGCCGCCGGCTATGACCACCTCGGCATCACCACAGCGGATCGCTTGAGCGGCCAGATGCAGCGCCTTGAGTCCGGAGCCGCAGACCTTGTTCAGGGTCATCGCCGGCACCGCGTGCGGCAATCCGGCGTTGAGGGCGGCCTGACGAGCCGGGTTCTGGCCGGCGCCAGCGGTCAGGACCTGGCCGAGAATCACCTCATCGACCTCGGCCGGGTCGAGTTCGGTTTGTTGCAGCAGACGGCGAATGACCGCGGCGCCGAGGTCGACGGCGGGAATATTGGCCAGCGCGCCCTGGAAGCTGCCGACGGCAGTGCGGGTGGCGGCGACGATGACGACTTCTTGCATGCTGCTTACCTCCGGAAGGTGCGGGCGCCCGCGGGGCGCTCATGGTGGCACAGGCTCCGGGGTGGCTCCACAGGCGGAACCTGTCGGTCACACTAGCGGATCGGTAGCCCCATTCGGCGGCGGGCGCGATGCACCGAACCGCTGCGCACGGCCCAGCGCAGCACAGGGGCGGTACGCCTGACACCGAAGCGGATCAACTGGCGCTCGGGGCCGGACTGTTGAAGATCGAGCATCTGGCTGGCCCAGTCCGGCAGCAGATCGACGCCGGCACGCATCATCAGCGCCCCGAAGGGTTTGGCGAGGTGGCTGGGCGCAGGGGCCTCGAAAAGTACCCGCACGATCTCGCGTGAACGCTCGTCGCAGCGCAACTGCGGCTGGATCGCCTGTAGATAGTCGGCGACCGCTTGCCGGGAGCGGGGCACTTCCCGCGCGCCCAGCGCCTCGGCGATCCGCGCCACCTCGGCGTAATAGCGATCCTGCGCCTGATCCGACAAGGCCGGGTTGAGGTAACGCAGGTGCGCCTTGAGAAAACTGCTGACCTCGGCGACGTGCACCCAGGTCAGCAGCTCGGGATCGGAGGCCGCATACCGGCGGCCATCAGGCGCATGGCCGGTCACCTGTAGATGGATGGTACGGACGCGCTCGATCAGCCGCTGTGCGTCGGCCTGGCTGCCGAAGGTCGTGGCGGAGATGAACTGCCCAGTACGTCTTAGCCGGCCGAGCAGGTCTTCGCGAAAGTTCGAGTGATCCCAGACGCCCGCGAGCGCGAGAGGGTGCAGGGCCTGCAGCAGCAGAGCGGAAATCCCGCCTACCATCATCGAGGTGAAATCGCCGTGCACACGCCAGCAGACCGCATCCGGGCCGAACAGGCCAGGGTCGCCTGGCGGATTTTCGTAATCGACACCGCCGATGGCCAGGCCGGTAAGGCTGAGCACTTGCGCTTCGATATGACGGCGAATGGGTTCCATGGCGGATCTGATCGGCAGGGGGAGGCTCATGTTACGCCAAGCCCAGCATCAGGATGCGCCATGCCCGATGGGGGACGGCCACACACCGCTAAACGCTGCGGCGAGCGGCACGCCGGGCCGGTGAGAGAGCCCGGCGTGCGAGCGGATCAGCCGCGATGGCGACCACGGAAGAAGTCGATCAGGCCCTGGGTCGACGCATCCTCGGCCGGTGGCGCATCGAAGCTGGTCATCTGACCGTAGACGGCCTTGCCGAGCTCCTTGCCGAGTTCGACGCCCCATTGGTCGAAGGAGTTGATACCCCAGATCACGCCCTGGACAAATACCTTGTGCTCGTAGAGTGCAATCAGTGCCCCCAGGCGGCCGGGGCTGATGGTTTCCATGACCACGGTATTGCTCGGGCGATTGCCCGGAATGACCTTGTGCGGGGCCAGACGCTGCACTTCGGCCTCGTCCATGCCTTTGGCGCGCAGTTCGGCCTCGGCCTCCTCGCGGGTCTTGCCGAGCATCAGCGCCTGGCTCTGCGACAGGCAGTTGGCGTAGAGCCATTCATGGTGATCGGCGACCGGGTTGTGGCTGACCACCGGCACGATGAAGTCGGCCGGAATCAGGGGGGTGCCCTGGTGCAGCAACTGGTGATAGGCATGCTGGCCATTGGCGCCGACCCCGCCCCAGATGACCGGGCCGGTGGTACAGGACACCGGCGTGCCATCCTGGCGTACGCTCTTGCCGTTGGATTCCATGTCCATCTGCTGCAGGTGTTTGACGAAGTTGCGCAGGTAGTGGTCGTAGGGCAGGAAGGCGTAGCTCTGGGCACCCCAGAAGTTGTGGTACCAGACGCCGAGCATGGCCAGCAGCACGGGCATGTTGCTTTCGAACGGCTCGTTGAGGAAATGCTGGTCCATGCTGTAGGCGCCGGACAACAGATCCTTGAAGTTGGACATGCCGATGGCCAGCGCGATGGGCAGCCCGATCGCCGACCACAGGGAATAGCGGCCGCCGACCCAGTCCCACATCGGGAAGACGTTCTTCTCGCGGATGCCGAAATCGACCGCGGCCTGCTTGTTGCTGGTGACCGCGATGAAATGGCGGTAGAGCTTCTCTTCGGTGCCGCCCTTGCCCAGGTACCAGGTGCGCGCAGCCTGAGCGTTCTTCAGGGTCTCCAGCGTGCCGAAGGTCTTGCTGGAAATGATGAACAGGGTGGTCTCGACGTTCAGCTTGGCCGTCACCTCGCGGAACTCGCTGCCGTCGATGTTGGCCAGGTAGTGAGTGCGAACCCCATGCTGGGTGAACGGCAGCAGCGCCTCGGATACCAGCTGCGGGCCGAGGAACGATCCGCCGATGCCGATATTCACCACGTCGGTGATCGTCTTGTCGCTGAAGCCACGCCAGAGGTTGTTGTGGATGCGGGTGACGATGTCGGTCATCTGCGCCAGCGCTGCATGGACATCGCGCATGATGTTGCGGCCGTCGACCAGAACCGAGTCACCCATCGGACGGCGCAGGGCAGTGTGCAGCACCGGACGGTTCTCCGACGCGTTGATTCGCTCGCCTTCGAACATGGCGCGGGCGGCCTGTTCTACGCCGGCCTCACGCGCCAGGTTCACCAGTAGCGTGCGCGTCTCGGGAGTGATCAGGTTCTTCGAGTAGTCCAGGAACAGGCCGCAGCAGGAAACCGACAGTTCATCGAAGCGCGTCGGATCGGCCTTGAACGCTTCGCGCATGCTGAAATGCTGCATGGCCAGGCGATGTTCTTCCAAGGCCTTCCAGGACAACAGGCCGGTGGCATCGAGAGGGTGCTGGTAGTAGCTCATGGGTGTTCGGCTTCCTTTGCGTTGGCGGACCGTCCGCGGGTCTGCGGTGGGGCGGACGGTCATTCGATCATGCTGGCACGCAAGCATTCATCCTGAATGCAGCAGGCGCGTACCGCGACGGTTGAGGCCGTAGCGGCGACGGTGCGTCCTGCACCGTCGAGACTGGTCTGACTGGCAAAAACGCGCAGCGTTCCGAAGCGTTGCGCTCGCAGCGCAGCGTAACACCTGGGCCAGTGCCGACGACGGCTGGCGGGGCAAACCCTGGCCATAAAAAAAGCCCGCAGCGCGGCAGCGGTGCGGGCTTGTCTAATCACCAAACCGATCAGGCGACCTGAACCGGGATGGCATTGCTGGTGTGGCTGAGCTCGCCATCGGCGCCCATGTAAAGGACATGGGGCTTGAAGTTGGCCAGTTCGGCTTCGCTGTAATGGGCATAGGCGCAGATGATCAGGCGATGTCCGACGCCAGCCTTGTGCGCGGCGGCGCCATTGACCGAGATGATCTTCGAGCCTTCTTCGCCGCGGATGGCGTAGGTGGTGAAGCGCTCGCCATTGTCGACGTTGTAGATCTGGATCTGTTCGTATTCACGGATGCCGGCGAGGTCCAGCCAGTCACCGTCGATGGCGCAGGAGCCTTCGTAGTCCAGCACCGAATGGGTCACCTGGGCGCGGTGCAGTTTGGCCTTGAGCATGATGGCGTGCATGGCGGGGTCCTCCGGGTGCGCAAGCGGCGCAGAGTGTGCCCGAACCCCGGGGTGCGATCAATACCGGGGCGGGCGGAGCGGGTGCCGATGATCGGCTCGAGCAGCTGTGGATCAGGCGGTATGAAGCTGCAAATTGTCGATCAGTCGGGTCTTGCCAAGATAGGCTGCCGCCAGGATCACCAGGTCATGGTGGTCGGGCAGGGCCGGTTGCAGGTCCGTGGCATGGCGGATCTCCAGATAATCCGGGCGAAGACCTGCGGCTTGCAAGGCCTGCTTGCCGGATGCCAGCAGGGCGGGGTAGTCGCGCTCGCCCTGGCGGATGGACTCGGCCAGTTGCTGCAGTGTGCGATACAGCACCGGAGCGGTCGCGCGCTCCTCGGCGCTGAGATAGCCATTGCGCGAAGACAGCGCCAGTCCGTCTTCGGCGCGCACGATGGGCTCGCCGATGATCTGCACGGGCATGTTCAGGTCGCGGACCATGGTGCGGATCACGGCCAGTTGCTGGTAGTCCTTTTCGCCAAACACGGCGAGGTCGGGCAGCACCATGTTGAACAATTTGCTGACGACCGTGGATACGCCATCGAAATGACCGGGACGGCTACCGCCACACAGCCCTTCGGATACGCCCGGTACGCGGACAATGGTCTGTAGCGCCTGGCCGTGGGGGTACATCTCTTCGACGCTCGGGGCAAACAACAGATGGCAGCCGGCGTTGAACAGCTTGTCCTGATCGGCGCTGAGCGTCCGGGGATAGCTGGCCAGGTCTTCGTTGGGACCGAACTGCAGCGGGTTGACGAAGATGCTGGCCACAACGAAATCGGCTCGCTGGCCGGCCTTCTTCACCAGCGCGATATGGCCGGCATGCAGGTTACCCATGGTCGGCACGAAGCCGATGCGCTTGCCCTCACCGCGCGCGCGGGTCACCGCGGCACGCAAATCGGCGACAGTCCTAACCACGTTCATGCTGAGAATCCATGTTCGGCTGCGGGAAAATCTGCGCTCTTCACGGCCTGGACGTAGGCCGCGATAGCGCTGGGAATGTCGCCCTGCTGCTGCATGAAGTTCTTGACGAACTTCGGTGCGCGTCCGCTCAGCGACAGCCCGAGCATATCGTGCAGCACCAGGACCTGACCATCGGTGGCGCTGCCCGCGCCGATGCCGATCACCGGCACCTCGACCGCGCGGGTGATGCGGGCGGCCAGTTCGCTGGGTACGCACTCGAGCAGAAGCAATGCGGCGCCGGCAGCTTCGAGGGCCTGCGCATCGGCAATCATCTGCTGTGCCTGGGCTTCCTGCCTGCCCTGTACCTTGTAACCGCCGAACAGGTTCACCGCCTGAGGCGTCAGCCCCATGTGCGCGCAGACCGGGATGCCTCGCTCGGCGAGCAGGCGAATGGAGTCGGCCAGCCAGGCCGCACCCTCGAGCTTGACCATGTGCGCGCCAGCTTTCATCAGCGTCGCGGAGTTGTTCAGCGTCTGCTCAATCGTCGCGTTGGCCATGAAAGGCAGGTCCGTCACGATCATCGCACCACGGTTGCCGCGTTTGACGCAGGCGGTGTGGTAGGCCATTTCTTCGACGGTGACAGGCAGGGTGCTGTCGTGTCCTTGCAGCACCATGCCCAAGGAGTCGCCGATTAGCAGCATCTCGACGCCCGCTTCGCAGGCGGTCTTGGCGAAGGTCGCGTCATAGCAGGTGAGCATGACGATCTTCTCGCCTTTCTGCTTGAGGCCTTGCAGGGTGGTCAGGGTTACGTCTGGCATGAATGCCGTCCTCCTAGGGGCTGTTGACGTTCGTCGCGAGCCGCGTTGCTGCGTCAAATGGCGCCAGGCAGGCTCCGGCGCGACCGCGTACGAAACTTCAACAGCACCTGGGGCCCTGAGGGCAACGGTTGCCGTCGGGGCGCCAGCGGCGGCTGCCTCATTCGACACGTGCCGGTAGCGGGCGCTTATAGTCCCGATGGCGGGATGCTAAGTCAATCGGAGTGTTACCGCTGCGTTACGTCTGTTACCGGCCGGTTACAACGCCTCGTCGAGGCGTTCCAGGCCTTCGTAGGGGCAGGCGGCCAGTAGTTCGCTCAAGTGCCTGCCATCGGCCAGACGCAGCGCGGCAGGCGCCACCTCGGCGAGCGGGTAGAGCACGAAGGCTCTCGCGTGAAGATGGTAGTGCGGCACCGTCAGGCGTGGTTCAGCGAGCACCCGGTCGCCGAACAGCAAGATATCCAGGTCCAGCGTGCGCGGTCCCCAGCGCTCGGCTTTGCGTTCACGCCCTTGCACCTGCTCGATCGCCTGCAACGCATCGAGCAGGTCCAGCGGCGTCAGGGACGTTTCGAGCACGGCAACGGCATTGTTGTAGCGAGGCTGGTCCGACGGGCCGAGCGGATCGCTGACATACAGCGACGAGACACCGACGAGCCGGGTCGAGGGGATATTTTCCAGCGCCTCGAGGGCATTGCGAAGCTGCTGGCGCGGCTCGGCCAGATTACTGCCCAGGCCGATGTAGACCCGCTCCATCGTTATTCCGCCGATGCCGGTGCGCTATCGTTTGGGCCGCGTTTGCGCCGCCCGCTGCGCCGCCGTTTGCGTGGTGCGCCGCTGCCGTCATCCTTGCTGCTCAGGCCGCGGATCATCGTACGCCGTTCGCTGTCATTGGCCTCTTGATAGTCAGTCCACCATTCACCGAGGCCGTCGGTTTGCTCACCGGCGCTTTCGCGCAGCAGGAGAAAGTCATAGCCCGCACGGAAGCGCGGGTTGTCCAGTAGCTGATCGGCACGACGGCCCTGGCGACGCGGCAGACGCTCCTGCATGTCCCAGATCTCGCGCATCGGCATGGTGAAGCGCTTCGGAATGGCGGTGCGCTGGCACTGCTCCCAGATCAGGTCATGGGCGGCTTCCTGCATGGCCGGGATCGGCGGCATTCCGCGGCCCTGCAGCTCGGCGACCCGGGCCGGTAGGGCAGGCCAGAGCAAGGCGGCGAAGAGGAACGCCGGCGTCACTGGTTTGCCCTGGGCGATACGCTCGTCTGTATTGGCCAGAGCATTGCGAATCAGGGTCCCGGTGTATTCCGGGTTGTCTTCGAGCGCCTCGGCACTGGCCGGGAACAGCGGTGCGAAAAGATCGTGCTCCAGTAACAGTTCGAAGGTGCGCTCGGCTTTGCCGCCGAGGAAGAGCTTGAGAATCTCGTCGAACAAGCGGGCCGAGGGCACATCGTTTAAAAGGTCGGCCAGTTCGGCGATGGGCTCGGCGCTATGCTGTTCGATCTCGAAGTCCAGCTTGGCGGCGAAGCGCACCGCGCGGAGCATGCGCACAGGGTCTTCCTGATAGCGCTGTTCGGGATCGCCGATCAGGCGAATCAGCCGGTTGCGAATGTCGCGAACGCCATGGGTGTGGTCGAGGATGCGCTCGCTCGAGGGATCGTAGTACAGCGCATTGATGGTGAAATCGCGTCGCTGTGCGTCGTCTTCCAGCGTGCCATAGATGTTGTCGCGCAGGATGCGGCCGCTTTCGTTGCGTGACGCCAGGTGATTGTCTTCGTCATCGTCCGCCTCGGGGTGGTTTGCCCGGAAGGTGGCAACCTCGATGATCTCCCGGCCGAAATGCACATGCACCAGCTTGAAGCGACGGCCGATGACGCGGGCATTGCGAAATTCGGCGCGGACCTGCTCGGGCGTGGCGCTGGTGGCCACGTCATAGTCTTTCGGTGTCACTTCCAGCAGAAGATCGCGAACACAGCCGCCGACGACATAGGCTTCATAGCCGGCATGCTGAAGGCGCTCGACGACGCTGACGGCGTGCCGGCTCAGATCGTTGCGGTGCAGCGAGTGCTGCCGGCTGGACAGTATTTCGGGGGTGCGGCGAGTATGCGGCAATCGGCGCAGGGGAAGACGAAAAGACTGGAACAGCTTTTTCAGCATGAGAGGCACTGTGTGGCGAAATGACGGGGTGGCGAAGCGAATGGCCACGAAACGAGCGTGGATTCTAGCACCGGGAGCAGGGATGGTGAACGAAGCGCGGGGAGGTGTCAAAGAACGGCCGGAGCCAGGAAGCACTAGGGGGAGCCGAAGCTCCCCCTTTAAATGATGTCGCGTGCTTTGTTGTTATTAGTATTTCGGGCGTGTTGTTTTTGTTTGGTCACCCGTTCCCTTCAGCTAAAGCTTCCGGGAGTCGCTCCTACGTTGGGAGCCAAGAGCAAACGGATTTCTTTGGTCGCTGATTTGCCATCGATCATTGATCCAACCAGTTCAGGCGCTGCTGATGCAGTTTTTGTTGTTCTCGGCCTGGTCGTGGGGCAAAACCCCGTTTGGCATTTCCTCTCCAAAAGAATCAGTTAGCTACGTCTCTGCCTTCTTGTTTTTGTTCTGCTAGAGCCGGTACGTCTTGTTCTTATTGTGGGTCTGCTTGTTATTGTTGTTGTGCCAGATAGAAAGCATTTGCCGTGCCAGTTTTTGAAAATCCTTTGTTTTCAATGGCTTGAGGAAATCTGTCATTTTTTGAGGCGATAAAAAACCGGGTTCCCGTTACCGATGAACCCGGTTTCTGTTACGCCCTGGTGGGGTGGGTAACAACCCGCTACCCGGTAGCGCTGGTTTTGCGTCGAGGAATCCCCAGGCGCTGTCGACGTTCCCACAGACACTTGCGGCTGATGCCGAGTTTGCGCGCAAGCTCGGTCTCGGTCATGTGGTCCTGGTGCTCGAGCACGAAATGCTGGAAGTAGTCCTCCAGCGACAGGTCCTCGGTCGGCTCGTTGCTGGTCGACACAGCGGAGCCCAGCGTGGCGCAGGGCTCGTCGAAGTCGTCATCGAGGTTGTCGAGCTCGATGTCGATGCCCAGCAGCTCTGCGCTGATCTCCTCGCTTTCGCTGAGAATCGCGGCCCGCTCGATGGCGTTTTCCAGCTCGCGAACGTTCCCAGGCCAGGCGTAATGCCGGACCGCCTGCTCGGCTTCCCGGGAGAAATGCAGATCTTCATTGCCGATGCGTTCGCCCTGGCGTGCCAGAAAGGCTTTGGCGATTTCCAGCACATCCGCCCCGCGCTCGCGCAACGGCGGCAACTTCAAGGCGATCACATGCAGGCGGTAGTAGAGGTCTTCGCGGAACTGTCCATTCTTGGCCAGCGTCTTCAGGTCCCGGTGGGTGGCGGCGATCAGGCGGACATCGACTTTTTGCGACTGGGTAGAGCCGACCCGCCGAATCTCCCCTTCCTGTAACACACGTAACAGTCGCGCTTGTGCTTCCAGCGGCAGCTCGCCGATCTCGTCGAGGAACAGAGTGCCGCCATCGGCCGCCTCGACCAGGCCGGCGCGTCCGGCACTGGCGCCGGTGAACGCGCCTTTTTCGTGCCCGAACAGTTCCGACTCGATCAGGGTTTCCGGAATGGCCGCGCAGTTGACCGAGATCATCGGCGCCTTGGCGCGCCGCGAAAGGTTGTGCAGTGCCCGGGCCACAAGCTCCTTGCCGGTACCCGACTCGCCCTGGATCAGAACGTTGGAGTCGGTCGGTGCGACCTTGCGGATTTTGCTGAACAGGTCCTGCATCGGGCCACAGCGACCGATGATGCCGATCTCGCTGTTACCCGAGTCGCTGTCGCTGGATGCCCCGCCCTGGGGCGCAGCGGTCCGTAAGGGGGCAGCGGGCACGGCGGCCGCCTTTTGCCGATCATTCAGGATGCGCGCAACGGTTTGCAGCATCTCGTCGTGGTCGAAGGGTTTGGCGATGTAATCCACCGCTCCCATTTTCATCGAATCCACGGCTGAGCGCAGGCTTGCATAGCTGGTCATGATCAGCACCGGCGTGCCTTCGGCTAGCTTGATCAGCTCGGTACCCGGCGCGCCGGGCAGGCGCAGGTCGCTGACGATGAGGTCGAAACCGGGGATGCTGAAACGCTCCTGCGCTTCCTGCACGGAGCCTGCTTCGCTGACCTCGTACTGGTTACGTTCGAGCAGGCGGCGCAGGGCGGAGCGGATGATGGTTTCGTCTTCGACGATCAGAATATGGGACATCAGTACTCTCTCGACGGTCTGAAGGCGGCTGTGAACAGGTGCTGCGCGGTGTCGCTGGACGGACATTGCGCGGCCTGTGCACGCGATCGCGATACGGCGTGGATCTGCTTCGGCGAGGGTTGCGGTGTCATCTCGTCAAGCTCCGGCGAGGCGAACGGTTCGCTGAGGCCTGCGTGGCCGAACAACGGGGCCGGCGCCTATCGCCTCTTCACTCAATGGCATCTGTCGCCTCGACATACCGCGGCAGGGTGATGCGGAAACGGGTGCCGCGTTGGGTTTCCGGATCCGCCGGGCTGTCGATATTGATTTGTCCATAATGCTCTTCCACGATCGAATAGACCAGCGCAAGGCCCAGGCCCGTCCCTTCGCCGGGATCCTTGGTGGTGAAGAACGGCTCGAACAGGCGGTCCTGTATGGCCCGTGGTATGCCGCTGCCTTCGTCCTCGACGATGAGGTAGACGGTCTGCTCGGCCTGCTCGCTGCGCACCCGGATCGCCCCGCCGGGCTCCGATGCGTCGCGGGCATTGGACAGCAGGTTGATCAGCACCTGGGCGAGGCGTTGCGGGTCGCCTTCGGCCAGGTGACCAGGATCGCAGAGGTTGAAGAAGTGCACTTCGGTGCCGCGGCGGTTGAGCGAGAGCAGCGAGATCGCATCCTGGGCGACCTCGGCCAGACTGACCGGGTACATATCCTGCTGGCGCCCGCCGGCATGGGCGAAGCTCATCAACGACTGGACGATGCGCGAGACGCGCTTGGTCTGCTCGACGATCTGGTTGCTGATCTCGCTGATCTCGGGGTCGGCCTCGCGCTCCTCGCGCAGGTTTTGCGCCAGACAGGCGATACCGGTGATCGGATTGCCAATCTCGTGGGCGACGCCCGCGGCCAGGCGACCGATGCTCGCCAGGCGTTCGGAGTGCACCAGCCGGTCCTCCAGCTGCTGGGTCTCGGTGAGATCCTCGATCAGCAGCACCAGGCCACTGTTGCCGGGCGCCAGCGGTTCGGCGATCGCCGCCTTGTGCAGGTTAAGGCAGCGGCTGTGGCCGTCCAGTTGCAAGCGTTGCTTGTGCAGGTGCTCCTCACGCTGCTGGATGAAACCGCTCAACAGGCTTTGCCACGGCTCGGCGATGGTGGCCAGGCGTGAGCCAACCACCTGCAGCGCGGGAATCTCGGTGAGCTCTTCGAGCGCCCGGTTCCACATCAGGATTTCCTGGTCCTTGGCCAGCGAGCAGACGCCCATTGGCAGCTCCTGCAGCGTCTGCCGGTGGTAGCGGCGCAACGCATCGAGTTCGGCGGCCAGGCCGGTCAGACGCGAGTGATAGTCCTCCAGGCGGCTTTCGATGAAGTGGATGTCCTCGGTGACGTAGCTGTCTGCACCGTTCTTGTAGGACAGGAAGTTCTCGACGATGTCCTGGGCCACGCTGGGGCCCATCAGCCCGGACAGGTTGGCCTCGATACGGTCGCGCAGGCGGCGCAGGGCGTAGGGGCGGTGTTCGTCAAACGGCAGTTGCAGATCGCGCAGTGCCTGTTCCACCTCCCGTTGCGCGGTCTTGGCACCCAGCGGCTTGGCCAGTTGGGTGGCAAATTCCTGTGGCGAGGCAGCTGCCAGTTCGCGCCGCTGCGGCCGGCGTACATTTTCCACCGCGCAGGCTTCGGCGGCGGCCTGTTCTTCCGCGCTGGTTTCGGTGAACAGCGAGAACAACGAGAAGGCCAGTACGTTGACCGCCAGCGAGGCGATCGCCGCCAGATGCCAGCTGGTGTCGTCAAGCACATAGACGACGTTGAGCAGCGGGAGATAGAAGCCGTCGAGGTTGCCCACCAGGGGCAGCAGCATGGTGACCACCCAGACCGCGATCCCCGCCAGCAGCCCGACGATGTAGCCGCGGCGGTTGGCGGTCGGCCAGTAGAGTACCGAGAGCACGCCGGGCAGGAATTGCAGCGTGGCGACGAACGCGACGATGCCGAGGTTGGACAGGTCCTGCTCGGCGCCCAGCAACAGATAAAAGCCGTAGCCGGCCATGATGATCGCCAGGATCAGGCTGCGGCGCGTCCATTTCAGCCAGCGATAGATGTTGCCTTCGGTTGGCGGCTGGTACAGCGGCAGCACCAGATGGTTGAGCGCCATGCCCGACAGGGCCAGCGTGCTGACGATGATCAGGCCGCTGGAGGCCGACAGGCCGCCGACGAACGCCGCCAGCGTCAGCAGTTCGCTCTGCGCGGTCAGGCCAAGGCCGAGGGTGAAATATTCCGGGTTGGTGCTGACGCCCAGTTTCAGGCCGGCCCAGAGAATCAGCGGGACGGCGAGGCTCATCAACAGCAGGTACAGCGGCAATCCCCAGCTGGCGCTGACCAGGGCGCGGGGATTGAGGTTCTCGGTGAAGGTCATGTGATACATGTGCGGCATCACGATCGCCGAGGCGAAGAACACCAGCAGCAAGGTGCGCCAGGGCCCCTCCTGCAATGGCGTATGCAGCGCTTGCAGCGCCGACTGGTTCTGCAGCAGCCAGATTTCCAGTTGATGCGGGCCGCCAAATACTACGTACAAGGCATACAAGCCGATGGCGCCGAAGGTCAGCAGCTTGACCACCGATTCGAAGGCAATGGCGAAGACCAGCCCTTCGTGCTTTTCACGCGTGGCGATGTGCCGAGCACCGAAGAGAATGGTGAACAGCATGATCATCGCGCAATAGCCCAGCGCGACGCGTTCCTGCAGGGGCTCGAGGGTGAGAATGCCGATGGCGTCGGCCACCGCCTGAATCTGCAGCGCCAGCAGCGGCAGCATGCCGATCAGCATGACGATGGTGGTCAGCGCGCCGCTCCAGGTGCTACGGAAGCGAAAGGCGAAAAGGTCGGCCAACGACGCCAGCTGGTAGGTGCGGGTGATGCGCAGGATGGGGTAGAGCAGCACCGGTGCCAGCAGGAAGGCGCCGCACACCCCCAGATAGGTCGCGAGAAACCCGTAGCCATATTGGTAAGCCAGGCCGACGGTGCCGTAGAACGCCCAGGCACTGGCATACACCCCCAGCGACAGGGTGTAGGTCAAAGGGTGACGGATTATCCAGCGCGGAATCAGCCCGCGCTCGCTGACCCAGGCCACCCCGAACAGCACCAGCAGATAGGCGGCGCTGATGAGGATCAGGTGGCTGAGGCTAAAGCTCGTCTGCATCGCGCTGACTCTGAAGAATGAAGGTCACCACGATCAGGATCAGCCACAACAGATAAGGGCGATACCAGGCACCGTTGGGGTCGATCCACCAATCCATGATCGCGGGGGAAAACAGATAGATCCCCACTACCAGGAGCAGCACCAGTCGGTAGATATACATGCTGGAACTCGTGTCGTAAGTGCTGGAATGGTAAAGCAGCGGCAAGCGGCAAGCCACACGCGGCCGCTCAGCGCGGCAAAGTGGGCGCTGCTTTCGCCTGTTGCATCAACGCAACTGCGCCTCGGCCAGGGTCGAGCAGCGCGGGATCCGCTCGGCATCCCACCGTGGGATCGACCAGGCAAGCACCTCGTGGGGGAGCGCATCGTTCAGCTCGCTGGGCGTCGGCTGGCCGAGGGCGCGGAGCGCGCGAAGCAGCAGCGGCGTTGCCTCGGCAGGCTGCAGCGGGGGTGAACGGTAACGTTTGCCCAGTTTGTGGCCGTCGGGCTGGATGATCAGCGGTACGTGCAGGTAACGCGGCTGCGGCAGCCCGAGCAGTTCCTGCAGGTAAAGCTGACGTGGGGTGGAGTCGAGCAGGTCGGCGCCGCGGACGATATCGGTCACGCCCTGCCAGGCATCGTCGAGCACAACCGCCAACTGGTAGGCGATGAGTCCGTCGCGTCGCCGGATGACGAAATCGCCCACGTCCTGAAGCAGCTGCTGGCAAAACGCACCCTGTACGCGGTCGACGAAGCCGTATGTCCGATCAGGAACGCGCAGGCGAATGGCCGCATCGATCGGCTCGTGCCGGGCGTCCCGGCAGAAACCCGGATACAACCCGGCGAAGGGCTGCAGCTGCTTTCGAGAGCAGGTGCAGGCATAGGCGTGGCCAGCCTGCCAGAGCTGCTCGATCACCGCGTTGTAGACGTCCAGCCGATCGCTCTGGCGTTCCATCGGCCCATCCCATTCGAAGCCGTAGGCTTCCAGCGCCTGAACGATCGCCTCCTGCGCGCCGGGCATCTCGCGAGGGGGGTCGAGGTCTTCCATGCGTAGCAGCCAGCGACCGCCCGCCGCGCGCGCATCCAGATGGGAGGCCAGCGCCGCGATCAGCGAGCCGAAGTGCAGGTAACCGCTGGGGGTCGGTGCGAAACGCCCGACGTAGGCGGCAGGCTTGGTAATGGAGGTTGGCATGACGGACCGGCTCGGAGGGGAGAAGCGAGGCGGGCGATTCGATGGGGGCAGAAATGAAGCGGGGCGCCGTAGCGCCCCGTTCGGGATCAGGAACCGATCTGCTTTTCCTTGATCTCCGCCAGCGTCTTGCAGTCGATGCACAGCGTGGCGGTTGGGCGCGCTTCGAGGCGACGGATACCGATTTCGACGCCGCAGGAGTCGCACCAGCCGTACTCGTTGTCTTCGATCAGCTGCAGCGTTTCGTCGATCTTCTTGATCAGCTTACGTTCGCGATCACGGGCACGCAGTTCCAGGCTGAACTCTTCTTCCTGGCTGGCGCGGTCGGCTGGGTCGGGAAAGTTGGCCGCTTCGTCCTGCATGTGGTGCACGGTACGATCGACTTCTTCCATCAACTCCTGTTTCCACTTGTTGAGGATGGCGGTGAAGTGAGCGCGCATGTTGTCGCTCATGTACTCCTCACCCTTGGACTCCTTGTAGGGAACGAAGGCGCGAATCAGTTGGTTGCTGGGTGTCGTTTTGGTAATGGGCATGGATGAACGCCTCTCGCTATGTCCATTGCGCAGGATAGTGAAGTCCCTCTGCCGGCCCGTGCCGGCCCTGCGGCTGCAAGCGGGCGAACTTACCAGATCGTATCGGGGTGCGCTACTCCCGAATACCACGGTGGCTGCGGTGTCAGGGGGACCTTCGGTAGAATTCACGTTTTGTACTCTTCAGGAAGGTCAGATGACCTCGTCATATAGCGCGCGTAGCCGCGCAATCGAACCCTTTCACGTCATGGCGCTGCTGGCGCGAGCCAATGAATTGCAGGCGCTGGGGCGTGATGTGATTCACCTGGAAATCGGTGAGCCGGACTTCACCACCGCCGAACCCATCGTCATGGCCGGGCAGGCTGCTCTCGCGGCAGGCCACACGCGCTATACCGCTGCCCGAGGGCTGCCGCAGCTGCGCGAAGCGATCGCCGGTTTCTACGCCGAGCGCTATCAACTGTCTATTGACCCCGAGCGTGTGCTGATTACTCCCGGCGGATCCGGCGCGTTGCTGCTGGCCAGCAGCCTGCTGGTCGATCCGGGCAAGCATTGGTTGCTGGCCGATCCGGGTTACCCCTGCAATCGACACTTCCTGCGCTTGATCGAAGGCGCCGCGCAGTTGGTGCCGGTAGGGCCCGAGGTCCGCTATCAGCTGACCCCCGATCTCGTCGAGCGTTACTGGGATCAGGACAGTGTCGGCGCGCTGGTCGCCTCGCCGGCCAACCCGACCGGCACGCTGCTCGACCGTGACGAACTGGGTGGCCTCTCGGCGGCGCTGAAGGCGCGGGGTGGGCACCTGGTGGTCGACGAGATCTACCACGGCCTGACCTACGGCACCGATGCCGCCAGCGTGCTGGAGGTGGACGACTCGGCCTTCGTGCTGAACAGTTTTTCCAAGTACTTCGGCATGACCGGCTGGCGCCTGGGCTGGCTGGTGGCGCCGCAGGCCGCCGTCCCTGAACTGGAGAAGCTGGCTCAGAACCTCTATATCAGCGCACCGACCATGGCCCAGCACGCCGCGCTGGCGTGCTTCCAACCCGCCACCCTCGAGATTCTCGAGGCGCGCCGGGCCGAGTTCGCCAAACGGCGCGACTACCTGCTGCCCGCATTGCGCGAGTTGGGATTCGGTATCGCCGTCGAGCCGCAGGGTGCCTTCTATCTGTACGCGGATATCTCGGCGTTCGGCGGCGATGCCTACGGGTTCTGCCAGCACATGCTCGAGACCGAGTTCGTGGCGATCACGCCGGGGCTCGATTTCGGTCGTTACCAGGCCGGACATCATGTGCGCTTCGCCTATACGCAGGATCTGCCGCGGCTGGAGCAGGCGGTCGAGCGGATCGCCCGCGGCCTGCAGAGCTGGCAGGCCTGATGCGCTTCACTACGCCGCTGGAGCAGGGGCGCCTGGTGCGGCGCTACAAGCGCTTCCTTGCTGATGTCATCACTGATGAAGGTGAGCACCTGTGCATCCATTGCCCCAATACCGGCTCGATGCTCAATTGCATGGGCGAAGGCGCGCGTGTCTGGTTCCAGCGCAATAGCGACCCCAAGCGCAAACTGCCCGGGACCTGGGAGCTGGTGGAGACGCCCCAGGGGCGTCTGGCCTGCGTCAACACTGCGCGAGCCAACCGACTGGTCGAGGAGGCCCTGCTGGCCGGCGTGATCAGCGAGCTGGTCGGCTTCACCGCGCTCAAGCGCGAGGTGGCCTATGGGGTGGAGAACAGCCGTGTGGATTTCCGCCTGGACTATCCGGCGGGGCCCGCATTCGTCGAGGTCAAGAGCGTCACCCTGGGCTTTGGCGATACCGCCGTCGCGGCGTTCCCCGATGCGGTGACCACGCGTGGCGCGCGCCACCTGCGCGAGCTGGCGGCGCTGGCGCGCGAGGGTATCCGCGCCGTGCAGCTGTACTGCGTGAACCTGAGCGGGATCGAGGCGGTGCGTCCGGCGAGCGAGATCGACCCCCTGTACGCCGAGGCGCTACGCGAAGCGGCGGCGGCGGGGGTCGAGGTACTGGCCTACGGCGCCGAGCTGACCGCGCAAGAGATACGCCTGGCCCACCGGTTGCCGGTGATCATCTGAGGGCAGCCATACCGCCTGCGCAGACCGAGCCTTAGCGGTCTCGGTCTGCAGTACAGCCAGGTCTCCGTCCTCAATCATTCGCTGGCGTCACCCGCCAGATCACCCCGCCGACGTCGTCGGCCACCAGCACGGCACCGGTCTTGTCCACCGCGACGCCCACGGGACGGCCCATGGCCTGTTCCTGCGCGTCGAGAAAGCCCGTCAGTACGTCTTCGGCCGGGCCGTCGGGCACGCCATCGCGGAACGGCACGAACACCACCTTGTAGCCGCTGCGTGGCTTGCGGTTCCAGGAGCCGTGCTGACCGACAAAGGCGCCGTGGCGGTAGCGCTCGGGCAGCAGCGACCCCTCATAGAAGGCCAGCCCAAGGGAGGCCGTGTGTGGGCCCAGGGCGTAGTCGGGGACGATGGCTTTGGCCAACAGATCCGGACGTTGCGGCCTGACCCGCTCGTCGACGTGCTGGCCGTAGTAGCTGTAGGGCCAGCCGTAGAAACCGCCGTCCTGTACCGAGGTCATGTAATCGGGCACCAGATCGCTGCCGATCTCGTCGCGCTCGTTGACCGTGGTCCAGAGCGCGCCACTGTCCGGCTGCCACGCCAGCCCGTTGGGGTTGCGCAGACCGGAGGCGAACAGGCGCAAGGTCTTGTTCCGCGGGTTGACCTCGAGGATCGCCGCGCGGTTCTCCTCGGCGGCCATACCGTTCTCCGCGACATTGCTGTTGGAGCCGCTGGTGACGTAAAGGCGCGAGCCGTCCGGGCTGGCGATGACGTTCTTGGTCCAGTGATGGTTGATCGGTCCGCCCGGCAGATCGACGACCTTTTCGCCCGCGGCGTCGATACGCGACACGCCCTCGCGATAAGGGAAGCGGACCAGCGCATCGGTATTGGCCACATAGAACTGATCCGCGACCAGCGCCATGCCGAAGGGGGAGTGCAGGCCGTCGAGAAAGGTCGTGCGTTTATCGGGGCTACCGTCGCCGTCCGTGTCACGTAGCAGGGTGATGCGGTCGGCGCTCTTACCGCCGGAGCCGGCCCGCGCCATGAGCTTTTTCATGATCCAGCCACGCAGGCCGCCGCCATCTTCGGGCTTGGCCGGCGCATCGGATTCGGCGACCAGCACGTCGCCGTTGGGCAGCACGTACAGCCAGCGCGGATGATCGAGGCCACGGGCGAAGGCCTCCACGCGCAACCCCGGCGCTGCCTGCGGTGTGCGGCCCTCCGGCCAGCCTGTGGCCTTGGCGATATTGACCGTGGGTATCAGCGAGCGGGTCGGCTCGGGCAACACGGGCTCCGGGCCGTAGCCCGCGTCGACCGGCAGCGTCGCGGTGTCGCCACAACCCGCCAGGGCAAGCACGATGGAAAAAGACGCGAGGTGATGTGGCTGGCAGCGCATGGCGGCTCCTGGCAAGGGGGATGGCCTGACAAGCCGAAGTCTAGCTCGGGTCGTCATCGTTCTCTTTGAATGGTGAGGTGTTTGCCACGTGTCGCTCCAGGCGCGGCATCAATTTCAAGATCACGAAGGCGAAACAGGTGGTGAGAACGGCCGTCGATTCATGCCCCAGCCCGGCGGCGATGCCGATGGCCGAGGTCAGCCAGATGCCCGCTGCGGTAGTGAGGCCTTTGACGTCCTGAAGGGAGTCGCCCTTGAGAATGGTGCCGGCCCCGAGAAAGCCGATGCCGGTGATGATGCCCTGCATGACGCGGGACAGGTCTTCAACCTTCATCCCCGCTTCCAGCGGCACCAGCACGAAGAGCGCGGCCCCGAGCGAAACCAGCATATGGGTGCGCAGGCCGGCTGCCTTGCCCTTGTATTCGCGCTCGTAACCCAGTGCCCCGCCCAGTATTGCCGCGACCAGCAGGCGTAGCGAAATGCGGATCGCGTGCTCCAGGTCAGGCAGGTCGGAAAATTCCGAGGCGACCGTACGGCTCAGGATCTCCCACCACTCCATGCACCCTCCCGGACTTCTGATGACTGGGCTTTGGCTGTATGAGTGCCGTCGGGCTTCAGCGGTTCAGTCGACGACCTCGAAGCGCAGCATGCCGATCATCTGTCCAGCCTCGGTCACTACCCGCACGCGCCATTTGCCCGTGGCCCGCTCGGGAAAGTTGCGCTTATGGGTCCAGGCGCGGTAGCCCGCGTCACGGCCGCCGCTGATCTCCAGCGGAATCCGATCGACCTGCCGGCCGTTATATATCCACTCATGGTAGATGCGCTCCTTCAGGCCTCGTGGCGCATTGATTGCGGTGTAGGCGTAAAGGCCATTGCCGTGCAGCTCCGCCGATGTCAGCTGCCGGAGACGGTCGCCTGGCTTGCGCGAGGTGTTATCGAAGGTGCGGGTGACGGCCACATCGGTCAACCACAGGGTCGCCGGCGGTACCCAGGTGCGACCCATCCAGCCGGCCAGGCCGACAGCCGCGGCGAGCACCAGCATGCCCAGCACGCTCTTCCAGTTCCAGGTCGCGAACAGCCCGCTCAGGCTCGGCAGGGCGAGTGCGACGGCGATACCCAGCGCCCACAGATAACTTTGAGGCGTCGACAGGTGGAAGATGATCGGCAGCGCCGTCAGCAGGACGGCGAACAGGGTCAGGGCATGGAAGGCCAGATACACCCAGCGCCGCGGCGCCAGCCATTTGTAGTACAGCGGATCGACCAGTGAGACCAGCGCGGCGATACCGAGCAACACGGTGAATACCGACTGGCCGCTGTTCCAGGTCGTGGTGATGAAAAAGAACGGAATGATGAAGAACAGGCTTTCCTGATGGACCATCTGCGTGACGTAGCGCAGCAGGGGCGGAGGCACTTTCCAGCCGAAGCGACGTTCGAGCGCGCGGCGCAGGCTGGTCTCGAGCATCAGCCAGAGCCAGCTGACCAGCATCAGCGCGGCGATGACCTTGGCCAGCCCCGCCTGGCGCTCCACCAGCACGAAGCTGGCGACGCCCGAGCCGAAACCAAACAGCGCGATGGTGCCGGGGTAGCGGCTGATCAGCCGGGAAATCAGCTGGATCAGCGGCATCAGGCGGGCTTTCAACGACATGGCAGGCTCATGGTGAAGGGTGGCTCCAGACAGAATGCTCGTAGATGGCGTTCATCAGGCCAGACGAAGCGTGATTGCCAGGCGCGGTGATTCGCTCGTGGGCAGCGAGCGGTTGGATGTCGCCGCAGGCCGAATAAGCACATCGCTGGTCCGGCGGGGAGGGACATCCATAGCGGTTGCCTCGAATCATCAGGGCTCGGCTTGAGGCAGGCCTTGGCTTCTCGCGTCGTCGTGCCCACGGCTCGCCTCTTGTTAAGCCTAGCCTGTCGTGGTCAAGGCCTGATCGATGGCACCACACAGGCTGTCATAGGCCCGCGCCGTTTCCGGTGTCAGACGGACCAGCGGCAGGCCGATGGTCTGGCACAGCTCCTCGACGAAGGCGTTGGCCTCGCTGGGCGCTTCCATTTCTATGGCGCAGCGTGGCGCCAGACTTTGTCGGTCGCAGAGCAAGAAATCGAACCGTGCCGCCGAGATGCGATTGACGGCCTGATACCAGGGGGCCCGGCGCGGCACCGCGGTGACCTCCACGACATCCGCCATGCGTACCTTGCTGAGAATCACGAAGCGTTCGCCCATCGCCTGTTGCAGCAATGCCAGCAGCTCCCGTTCGCTGGGCTGAAAGAACGGCTGCTTCAAGGCATAGGGCATGCGCAGCGCCGGATGATTGTATTGGCGCTGCTTGATGAAGAAGACCAGCGCGAAGCAGACGAAGGCCACCAGCACCATCGCCAGGAAGCCCATCATTGTGGGTGGCTCCTGCGTACGAGCGGTCGGGGTTGTCTGATGGAAGGCCGAGACGGCATGGCGAACTCCATGGGGCGGGCGTACTGGATTGGAGGCGCCTGATCGGGTGAAGTTCGTTGGCTGACGCGGGATGCGAGATTGTTCTCGGGAGTTATCCCGGATATCTGTTAGGCGTTCTGTGGATAACCTTGGGGCGAATGACGCAGTACCTGCAACAACGGGGCTTGCAGGGTTCCGCTTATTTTTTAGTCAATCCACCGTCCAGCGATGTTTTTACCCAGCCGGCTTTTGTTTTACCGACTGCGGACCGTTTTTCTTGCCGGCTTTCTGCAAATTCGCGCGGCTGGCTGCGGTTATCCAAGATTACTGTGGAGGGCGCTGTGGATAACCGCTGGTAAACCAGGTTCAGGCTGCACAGGGCGCGGCCTGCAGAGAGGTGAGTGTTTTTTGTACAGTGCGCTCAGCTGGACGCTTGCGTCGGTGTGCGCTTGCTCCAGCGCGTGTCGGCGCTCGGCTGCCAGTCGTGCAGCAGTTGCAGCAGCGCCTCGGGCGACTCGCTGCGCTGCAGCATGCCGCGGTGCGGCGCTCTGACGAAGCCTTCGTCGACGAGGTGATCAAGGAAGTGACTGAGCTTGCTATAGAACTGGTTGGTGTCGAGCAGGCCAAGCGGCTTGCGGTGATAGCCCAGCTGGCCCCAGGTCCAGACTTCAAACAACTCCTCCAGCGTGCCGAGGCCACCCGGAAGCGCAATGAAGGCATCCGACAACTCGGCCATGCGCGCCTTGCGCGCATGCATGCCATCGACCACTTCCAGACGGGTCAAGCCCGGATGGCCGACCTCGGCATCCTTGAGGCTTTGCGGAATGATCCCGATGACCTCGCCACCCGCAGCCATGGCGGCATCGGCAACCACACCCATCAAGCCGACGGCACCGCCACCGTACACCAGCCTGATGTCATGGCGCGCCAGCGTCTGGCCAAGAGAGGCAGCCGCCTGGCTGTAGATCGGGTTGCCGCCGGTACTGGCGCCGCAGAACACGCATATCGAACGCAGGGACATCATCGACTCCGTCAGTTGAACGGCTGGCAGGGTAGCGCCGACGTTCCCAGCGGCCAAGCGTCAACCGGGCTCGCCAATACAGGCGCCGCTAATTCCCAGGGCATAATTGGCAAACAGGGTCTGGATCATCTCTAGGCTAGGCATTGGCGGGCTCCTCAGCTGTTGAAAACAAGCCTAGTCGCTGATCGGTGTTCTGCCTTATCGGTTTTAATCATCGCCTCGATAGTTGTCGCTACTTATCCCCTAAGGTTGTGCAAGGTTCTGTGGATAACCTCTTCGCGGTTTTCTCGAGCCGGCATGTCCATTGGCGTTGCTAGAGCTGATCATTAACTGATCAATCATCCCGCATCATGTCGTAAGTGATTGTAGAACCGGTTTTTTTGTCTAACGGCAACGAGGCGATCCGAGTTTTGAGGGCGCGCCAAGGTTGTCCAGCATTACTGTGGGGCGCTCTGTGGATAAGGTGGGGAAACGAGGCGCCAGGCCGCTGCCCGCCTGGCTTGTGGAAAGTCGGTTAAAAAACGATCAGACACTGTGGAGCGTTGAAGAAGGCACCCCCAACGCCCCGAGCTGATGAGTGCCGTTACGGGGCTTCTTGTCAGTCTTCTGCGCTGACCAGGCCCTTGCGCAATGCATAGAGGACCAGCGACGGTACGTCGTGCAAGTTCAGGCGATCCATGATCTGTGCCCGATGCGCATCGACCGTTTTCACGCTCAGACCCAGCCCATTGGCGATCTCGCGTGTCGAAACGCCGCGCACGATCAGCCGCAAGATCTCCAGCTGCCGCGGCGTCAAGGCGGGCGCAGCGGGCTGAGGGCGCTGGCCGCCTTCGATCACCGCCGACTGGATCACCGTCTGCGCGATGCCCGGGCTCAGGTACGACTCGTTGCGCGACAGCGCGCCCAATGCCAGCTCCAGCTCCTGCGCCGCGGCGTCCTTGAGCAAGTAACCGCTGGCGCCCAGGCGCAGCGCTTGCAGCACGTAGTCCGCCGTGGTGTGCATCGACAGGATCAGAATCTGAACGTTGGGAAACTCCATACGCCATTGGCGCAGGGCGTCCAGTCCACTCATATGCTTCATGCTGATATCCAGCAGCAGGATGTCCGGCTCGAGCCGAGACAGAATCCCGTGTACCTCGCTTCCGTCGGCCCCTTCGGCGACGACTTCGTAACCCGGCTGGTCCTGTACCAGCGCCCGTAGGCCTGCCCTGACCAGTCCATGATCGTCGATCAGTGCTACCCGTTTCATGCGTGTACTCCGTTGCGCGGGGTGCGGTCTGCGATCGGCAGGTTCACCGATACCCGCGTGCCAACCCCGCTGAGGCTTGCTATGTGCAGGTCTCCGCTCAGTGCGGCGACGCGTTCTTCCATGCTGGTCAGCCCCAGACTTTCGGCGCGCGCGCGTGCCGCTTTGCAATCGAAGCCTACGCCATCGTCAACCACTTCGACCCGCAAGGCGTTCTCGGTACGGTGGATGCACACATCCACGCAGCTGGCGCGGGCGTGACGCGCGACGTTGTTGACCGCTTCCTGGACGATACGGAACGCGACCAATGCAATGTCCGGGGAAAGGTCGACCGTTTCGCCGTCGAACTTAAGCGACCAGCGGGTATGCGCGGCTTCGAGAAATCGCGACAGATGCCAGTGCACCGCCGCCTGCAGGCCCAGTGTCTCCAGTTGCAGGGGATGCAGGGCGAGTGACAGGCTGCGTACCTTGTGGAGCGCTTCGTCGGCGGCATCACTCAGGTGTGAGACCCGCGCAGCCAGTGCCGGTTCGTGCGCCAGCGAAGTGCCCAGGCGCTGCAGGTGCAGCTTGAGACCGGTGAGCTGCTGGCCGATGTCGTCGTGCAGGTCACGTGCGAGCTGACGGCGCTGGCTCTCCTGGACTTCCATCAGGCGCTGCGACAGATGCTGCAGGCGCAGATTGGCCTGCTCCAGTTCGGCGCGCATTCGTTCCGACTCGCTGATGTCGCGTAGCAGAAGCAGGACATCATGGTGCCCGTCGTTCTCCAGCAGCAGCTCGCTCACCTCGGCCTGGAACGGGCTGCCGTCCGAGCGCAGCAGGGTGACATGGCGAAAGCACACCGGATCGATCACGCCGCATTGCAGCCGGCTGAGCCGCTCGGCTTCGAGCGGTCGCTGCTGCGCCATGATGTAACGGTCCAGGTTGCCGGCTGCAGGCGATGCCTGGTGCGACGGATTGAACAGCTGCTCCGCCGCGGCGTTGCGGTAGCGGATCTGCCCGTTGCGGATGATCACCACGCCGTCCGGAAGGCTGGCGACCATCCGTTCATAGATGCGTGGCGGGTAGGCGCTCGCCTGGTCGACATCCGAGGCCAGGGAACGCTGCGATGAATGGCTGACGTCTGCCAATGCCAACCCACCCGTAGCAGGTTGCTCGTTCAGCGCCGAGCGCGCGATGGCATGGCCTGCCAGCCACATGACGGTGGTCGAGAGCACTAGCACGATCAGCAGCGACCAGGAGCTCGCGGCCGGCAGCCGTGCGCTGAGCCAGATCCCGCCCAGCACGACGAGTCCCGCATGCAAGGCGGCCATGGACCACGGCATCCAGCGCAATAGCTGGCGTGATCGGCCCAGTCGATCGATGTCTGAAACACGCTCCGTCATCTAGGAACCGGTACCTGCGGTCGAGGCGTGCCGCTGTGTGCGGCCCTGCCAGGGGTGACTGTTTACTGCGCGAGCGCTGTATAGAGCCTAGTCCGCCTATCGCGCCGATACCTCGCAGCCCGATGGGTGACGCGGGGCAGCCGTGCTGAAGGCCGGCAGCGGAGACGAAAACTTTAGGGCTTCTTCACCCTAGGACACCCTAGGGCCGCCTAGGGTTTTGCCTGATACCGCGATCCGTGTCGGCTCTCTATCGTGCCGGCCATTCGACTCTGCGCCCTGAGGCCATACCGTGTTCGCCTACCCTGCACTTTGGATTGGAATTGCCACCGGGCTCGCTGGCCTGGCCATCGGCTCGCCCTGGATCGTCGGCGCGGGCAGCGCCATTTGCGTGGCCAGCGCGGTTGCGCTCAGGCCGCGCGCCGCGCGTGCGCTGGCCGGCCCTGAGCCCATGACTGCGCCAACGGTTGCCGTCCCGGCGGTCGAACCCCTGCTCAGCGCCGTGTTGCCAACCTGGGACAAGAACCTGGGTCAGGTTCGCGACATCCAGCAAACCAGCGTGCGCCAGCTGTTCGAACATTTCGCCGGACTTTCGGATCGACTCAGCCAGACGCTGAGCAACTCCGACAATGTGATCGGCGGCGATGGCATGACCAGCAGCCTGCGTCAGGCGCAGAACCGCTTGAACGAAGTGACGTCGGCGTTTCACGCCGCCAGCGGTCGCAAGGCCGAGCTGCTGGGCACCATCTCCGACCTCAACAGCTACGCCAGCGAACTGCAGTCCATGGCCAAGCACGTCCAGGACATTGCCAGCCAGACCAACCTGCTCGCACTCAATGCCGCTATCGAAGCGGCCCGTGCCGGCGACTACGGCCGTGGTTTCTCGGTGGTCGCTGACGAGGTGCGCAAGCTGTCCACCCTGTCGGCCGAGACCGGCCAGCGGATGGGCAACAAGGTCAGCGAGATCAACCAGGCGATCCGCGCCACCGTGACCGCCGCCGACGAGCTGACCACCAGCGAGCGCGACAACCTCAGCTACCTCGACAGCGTCGCCGGTGACGTCATGCAAGGCCTGGGGCAGAGCCTCAACGAGCTTTCGGTCACCTCGCTGCAGCTGCAGCAGGAGACCCGTGTCACCCGCGCGACCATCGAGGAGATCGTCGTTCACCTGCAGTTCCAGGACCGCACCGACCAGATGCTCGATCACCTGCAACACGACATGCAGCGGCTCGACCAGGCCGTGCGTGCCGGCGACGACCGGGTGAACGACCCGCAGCGTTGGCTGCGCGAGCTGCACCAGCACTTCACCACCGACGAGGAGCGTCACGGCAAGGCCCGTAGCAAGAGCTCCGGCGACGACGTGACCTTTTTCTGATTCAACACTCGATTCAACCAGGAGCAACACATGGCCAAGACCATTCTCATCGTCGACGACTCGCTCTCCATGCGCCAGTTGGTGAAGATGACCCTCACCGGTGCGGGCCACCAGGTGATCGAAGCCGTCGATGGCAAGGACGCGCTGACCAAGCTCAACGGGCAGAAGATCAACCTGATCATCAGCGACGTGAACATGCCCAACCTCGATGGCATCGGCCTGGTCAAGGCGGTCAAGGCCAACGCGGCCTACCGCTTCACGCCCATCGTCATGCTCACCACCGAAAGCGAGCAGGGCAAGAAGGCAGAAGGCCAGGCCGCGGGCGCCAAGGCCTGGATCGTCAAGCCGTTCCAGCCGCAGCAACTGCTGACCGCTGTCGACAAGCTGGTCGGCTGACATGCTCGAAATCAACTACGACCGCAGCGTTGAGCCAGCCCGGCTTCGACTGTCCGGCAGCCTGACCATCTACGAGGTGGGCGAGGCGCACACGACCTTGCTCGGCATGCTGGGCAAGACCGATGCGAGCCCCTGTCTGCTCGATCTCGAAGCGCTGGAAGAACTCGACACCGCCGGTGCGCAGCTGTTGCTCGCGACCCAGCGTCATTTCGAGGCCGCTGGCGGCAGCTTGAAGGTGCAGGGCCCGGCCGCCGCGGTGACCGAGGTGCTCGAGCTGTTGCGCCTGGAAACCCTGTACCCCGATGTCCTACTGGCCCATCGCTGAAAGGAAACCGTGATGCTTGATGGCGAACAATGGAGCCAGCTGTTGCTGAGCTTCGTCGACGAGGCCCGCGACCTGGCCAAGCAGGCTGAAGAGTACCTGCTGCAGCTCGACGAATGCCCGACCGACGACGAGGCGATCAACGGGCTGTTCCGTGCGATGCACACGCTCAAAGGCTCGGCGGGGCTGTTTTCGCTCGCGCCGCTGGTGGGCTTCACCCATCACCTGGAAAACCTGCTGATGGCGGTGCGTGACGGCGCCCAGAGCCTGTCGCCGGCACTGATCTCGCTGATGCTGCGCTGCCTGGACGAGATCAGCGCGATGATCGAGCTGATCGACACTGACAAGGGCGAGCTGTTGGTCGACGACAGCCGCCAGCAGCCGCTGCTGGCCGAGCTGGCCAATTGCACGGGTGCTGCGCCCCAGGCGCAGCAGATTCCAGTGGTCATGCTGCCCGAGGACAGCTGCAGCAGCCGTGGACGCCTGGAGCGTTGCAGCACCTGCGACGCCGATGGCGCCTGGCACATTTCGCTGCGCTTTCACGCCGATCTGCTGCGAAACGGCTTCGAACCCAGTTCGTTCGTGCGCTTTCTGAGTCGCCTGGGCGACATCCTGCATCTGCAAACGGTCACCGAATCACTGCCACCACTGGCCGAGCTGCAGCCGGAGAGCTGTTACCTCGGCCTGGAAATCGCGCTGTGCACGCCGGCCGGCAAGGCGGAGATCGAGGAAGTCTTCGAGTTCATCGATGATTTCTGCACCCTGCGGATCCTGCCGCCGACCAGTGAGCTCGAGGATTATCTGCAGTTGATCCACGACCTGCCCGAGGCCGATGCACAGATCGGCCGTATCCTGGTTGCCAGTGGTCTGCTGACCGAGCGCGAGCTCGAAGAAGGGCTGGCCCTGCAGGCTGCCGAAACGGTCGAGGTCAAGCCGCCGCTGGGCACCGTGCTGGTCAACGAAGGCATCGTTGCGCCGCAGGCAGTTAACGCCGCCCTGGCCAAGCAGCAGGTGGCGCGCGAGAAGCGCAGCCAGGAAAGCAGCCAGATCCGTGTGGCGGCCAACAAGCTGGACGAGCTGATCAATCTGGTCGGCGAGCTGGTCATCAGCGCCGCCGGTGCGCAGCTGCGTGCCCGCTCGCATGGCGATGCCAGCTGCATCGAGAGCACCCAGACGGTCAACCAGCACGTCGAGCTGATCCGCGAGGCGGCGTTGAAGCTGCGCATGATCGAGATCGGCGACACCTTCAATCGCTTCCAGCGCGTGGTGCGCGACGTCAGCCAGCAGCTCGGCAAGGATATTCGCCTGGAGATCCGTGGCGCTGACACCGAGCTCGACAAGGCGGTCATCGACAAGCTGGCCGACCCGCTGACGCACCTGGTGCGCAACGCCATCGACCACGGTATCGAGTCGGCCGAGGGCCGTATCGCTGCCGGTAAAACGGTCGAGGGCCATCTGCGCCTGGATGCCTATCACGAGTCGGGGATGATCGTGATCGAAGTCGCCGACGA
This sequence comes from Stutzerimonas stutzeri, assembly GCF_019090095.1. Lineage (NCBI taxonomy): Bacteria > Pseudomonadati > Pseudomonadota > Gammaproteobacteria > Pseudomonadales > Pseudomonadaceae > Stutzerimonas > Stutzerimonas stutzeri. Next base: position 1,277,413 of record NZ_JAGQFP010000002.1, read on the forward strand.
TGGGCGCGGCCTCAACACCGCGCGCATTCGTGAGAAAGCGATCGCTCGCGGTCTGATCGATGCCCAGGCGAATCTGCCCGAGGCCGATATCCAGGCGTTGATCTTTGCCGCCGGGTTCTCCACCGCCGAGAGCGTTTCCGACCTGTCCGGCCGCGGCGTGGGGCTGGATGTGGTGCGCAGCGCCATCGATGCCTTGCGCGGCACCATCGAGATCGATTCAAGAGAGGGGCAGGGCTGCACCTTCCGCATCCGCCTGCCGCTGACGTTGGCGATCATCGACGGGTTCCTCGTCAGCCTCGGCGACGATTACTTCGTGATCCCGCTGGACATGGTGACCGAGTGCCTGGAAATGGATACCGAGCAGCTGAGTTGCGGGGCCTACGGCTACCTCAATCTGCGCGGCAAGCCGTTGCCCTGCCTGTCGCTGGCGGCCCACTTCAACCTGCCGGAAAGCCACGGCAAACGTCGCAACATCGTCGTCGTCAGCCAGGGCCGGCAACAGGCCGGGCTGATCGTCGATCACCTTCACGGTGAACTGCAAACCGTCATCAAGCCGCTCGGGCAGCTGTTCCAGCACCTGCAAGGCATTGGTGGCTCCACCATCCTGGGAACCGGGCAGGTCGCCCTGATCCTGGATATTCCCAGTCTGTTCCGTTACCTGCAAAACCACGTCGACGCGAATCCTGCTGCCCAGCGCATCAGCCAATCCCGCCAGGACCTCGCAGGCCAGTAAGGAGAAACACCCATGAAAATGTTCGGTAACTTCAAGATAGGGGCCCGCCTGATCACCGGCTTCCTGGTGGTAGTGGCGCTCACCGTCGCCGTGGGCCTGTTGGGCATTCGCAACCTTGCCCAGGTCAACGAACTGTCCGACCAGATGTATTCGCGCGACATGATGGCGCTGAACAACATCCAGTCGGCCAATGTGCAGCTGATCTATATCGGTCGCGGCCTGCGTTCGAGCCTGCTGGCGACCAGCCTGGAAGAGCGCGACTTCGCCATCAAGCAGACCCGCGATGCGATCAAGAAGATGTACGAGTACATCGAGATGACCCGCTCGAGCTTCGTGACCCCCGAAGGCATCGCCCAGTTCGAATCGCTCAGTGAGCCGATGGCCACCTATGTGCAGGCCGTCGAGCAGGCCCTCAAGCTGCGGGAGGCTTCCAGTGACGTGCGCCCGGCCGACGAGCTGACCGTCATGCTGCCGAAACTGCGTGAGACCGGAAACAAGGCCGACGATCTGCTGACCGCCCTGGTCGAGCGCAAGGTCGTCAACGCCAAGGAAGCCAACGAGCAGATCACTGGCATCTACCTGGGTTCGCGTACCCAGATGATCGGCCTGGTGATCATCGCCGCCGTGCTTGGCTTCGGCATCGGTATCCTGGTCACCCGCAGCATCACCCGGCCGCTCAACCGTGCCGTATCGGTGGCCGACTCGCTCGCCGCTGGCGACCTGGGCATTCAGGTCGAGGTCGACAGCAAGGACGAAACCGGCCAGCTGCTCAACGCCATGAAGAACATGACCGAGCGCCTGCGCAGCGTCATGGGCGACGTGCGCAGTGCCGCCGACTCCTTGTCTTCGGCGTCCGAAGAAGTCAGTGCCACCTCGCAATCGCTGAGCCAGGCGGCCAGCGAGCAGGCCGCCGGCGTCGAGCAGACCACCGCGTCGGTCGAACAGATGTCCGCCTCGATCGCGCAGAACACCGAAAGCGCGAAGATCACCGACAGCATTGCCGGCAAGGCGGCCAACGATGCCGTGGCTGGCGGCCGTGCGGTGCGTGACATGGTTATCGCCATGAAGCAGATCGCCGACAAGATCGGCATCATTGACGACATCGCCTACCAGACCAACCTGCTGGCGCTCAACGCGGCCATCGAAGCGGCGCGTGCCGGTGACCATGGCAAGGGCTTTGCGGTCGTGGCCGCCGAAGTGCGCAAGCTGGCCGAGCGCAGCCAGGTCGCTGCGCAGGAAATCGGCGGTGTGGCGGGCAGCAGTGTGCAGTTGGCCGAGCAAGCCGGGCGCCTGCTGGACGACATCGTGCCGAACATTCAGAAGACTTCGGACCTGGTGCAGGAAATTACCGCCGCTTCGCAAGAGCAGAGCACCGGCGCCGGCCAGATCAACATCGCCATGGGCCAGATGAACCAGATCACCCAGCAGAACGCCTCGGCGTCCGAGGAGCTGGCTGCCACCTCCGAGGAGATGAACGCCCAGGCCTCGCAGCTGCTGGAGCTGATCAGCTTCTTCCGACTCGATGCGCGTGATGTCGCCGCTCAGAGCCTCGGCCGCCAGCCAGTGGCCAGCGCCAAGCCCAGCAACCGCTCGGTGCGCAGCATCCGCAAACCGACCGTCATGGCCGACGACGGCCAGTTCGTCAGCTTCACGTAAGGGGGCGCAGATGAATCTTCCACAGGTAAGCGGTGCTGCCAGCACCGCTCCGGCTGACATTCAGCACCTGTCGTTCCGGGTGCGCCAGGCACGTTATGCGCTGCCTATCGAACTGGTGCGCGAGATCATCGAGTACGGGCAGATCACCGGTGTGCCGATGATGCCGGCGTGCATCCACGGGGTGATCAACCTGCGCGGCAACGTCGTGCCGGTGCTCGACCTGGCCGCACGCTTCGGTATGGAGCGCACGGTACCGGGCAAGCGGACCTGCATCGTCATCATCGAGCTGGACCTGAATGATTCGCTGCAACGCATCGGCCTGGTGGTCGATGCGGTCGACGCGGTACTGGATATCCAGGGCTCCGATGTCGAACCCGCGCCGGCGTTCGGTGCTGGGATCCGCACGGAGTTCATCGCCGGCATGGCGCGTGACGAACGCGGCTTTACCATCATTCTGGACGTGCGCAAGGTGTTGTCGCTGGACGACATACTGCAGATCAGCCAGGCGATGGCGCAGGCGAGCTGAGCATGCCGACGTCAAGCCTGCCGGTGCTGGGCGAGCAGGAGTTCCGCTTCCTGCAGCAACTGATGGCCGAGGCGTCGGGCATTCATCTGAGCGACAGCAAGCGGCCGCTGGTGGCCGGTCGCCTGATGCGCCGGTTGCGCGCATTGAACCTGAGCAGCTACCGCGACTACCTGGTGTTGCTCAGGGATCCGACCAAGCAGGCCGAGCAGCGGCTGGTGATCGACCTGCTGACCACCAACGAAACCTACTTCTTCCGCGAACCGCAGCATTTTCAGTTCCTCGCCCATTGGCTGGAAGGCCGGCGCGAGCCGCTGCGCCTCTGGAGCGCGGCCTGCTCGTCGGGCGAGGAGCCCTACACCCTGGCCATGGTGCTGGCCGAACATGGCCCGGCGGACTGGTCGATCCTCGGCAGCGACCTCAGCCGCACGGTGTTGGAAAAGGCGCAGGCGGCGATTTACCCGATGGATGAGTCGAGCAATTTCCCGTCTGGCTGGCTCAAGCGTCACTGCCTGCGGGGTATTGGCGATCACGAGGGCGAGTTTCGCCTCGGCCACGGGTTGCGCGAGCGGGTGCGCTTTCGCGAGCTCAATCTGATGCGGCCGTTGCCTGATGATGTCGGCAGCCACGACGTCATCTTCCTGCGCAATGTGCTGATCTATTTCAGTGCCGAGGACAAACGCGCCATCGTGGCCCGCCTGATCGAACGGCTGCGCGCGGGCGGCTTGTTGTTCATCGGCCATGCGGAAAGCCTGCATGGCTTTGGGCTGCCACTGCGCAGCGTGGCGCCCTCGGTCTTTCAGCGCCTATGAACACGCCCCGTTTTCTCATGCCCGGCCAATACCTGTTCGGCCAGCATCCCGAGCCGGTGGTGACGCTGCTCGGCTCATGCGTGGCTGTCGTCCTGTGGCATCCGCGGCGTCAACTGCTTGCCGTGAGCCATTTCGTGGTGCCTGGCGGCGCCTTCGAGCGGGACGACGATACCCGCAGCGGTGAAGCGGTGTTCGCCCGGCTGCAGCAGGACATGGTCCGTCACCGCACCGCGCCCGATGAGTATCGCAAGGGCCTTTATGGCGGCGGGTCCTGCCTGCAGCCGGGCAGGCACAGCAACCTCCAGATCGGCCTCAGGAACATCGCCTTCGCCCGCGAGCGGTTCGCGCGGCTCGGCTGGCACGCCGACGACGAACAGCTTGGTGGTCTGGGTTATCGGCGTTTGACCGCCGACGGTCGGGACGGGCGCCTGGTCTGCCAGTCCTTCACTCCCCCTCAATTGCTGGAAGGCACCGCATGATCAAGGTGTTTATCGTCGATGACTCGGCGCTGGTGCGTCAGGTGCTTTCGGCCTGCCTAAAAAACCACCCGAACATCGAGGTGATCGGGCAAGCCGCCGATCCGCTGTTCGCGCTGGAAAAGATGCAGCGCAACTGGCCCGATGTGCTGGTGCTCGACGTCGAGATGCCGCGCATGGACGGCATCACCTTTCTGCGCAAGTTGATGGCCGAGCGCCCGACGCCGACGATCATCTGCTCGACGCTGACCGAGGCGGGCGCGGCCATCACCCTTGAAGCCTTTGCCGCTGGCGCCGTGGGCGTGTTCACCAAGGCCCGGCTCGGCCTGAAAGACAGCCTGTTGCAGCTCTCCAACGACCTCATCAAGCAGATCCAGCAGGCGGCCGCGACCCGGCCGCGGGTGACCGCTGCACGAAGCACGCCGGCTGTTTCCCCCGCGCGCCCGGCGGAGCCGGCAGCCAGCGCCCTGACCACCACCGACCGGGTGGTGGCGCTGGGTACATCGACCGGCGGTACTCAGGCGCTGGAGCTGGTGCTCAAACAGCTGCGCGTGGATTCGCCGGGCATCGTCATCGTTCAGCACATGCCGGAGAAATTCACCGCCGCCTTCGCTCAGCGTCTCGACAGCCTCTGCCAGATCGAGGTGCGCGAAGCCCGCCATCTGGATCGCGTGCGCTCCGGGCTGGCGCTGGTGGCGCCTGGCGGCAAGCACATGCAGCTCAAACGCAGCGGCGCGCAGTACTTCGTCGAGGTGCTCGACGGGCCGCCGGTCAACCGGCACAAGCCGTCGGTGGACGTGCTGTTTCGCTCCGTCGCCCGTCATGCCGGGCATAACGCCCTAGGGGTGATCATGACCGGCATGGGTGACGACGGCGCCCGCGGCCTGCTGGCCATGCGCGAGGCCGGTGCGCGTACGGTGGCTCAGGACGAAGCCAGCTGTGTCGTGTTTGGAATGCCCAAGGAGGCCTTGCAGGTAGGCGCGGCGCAGTGCACCGAGTCGCTGGAGAACCTGCCGCGGCTGATCACCGACTACGCCCGCGCAGTGCTGGGCTGATCGCCGGCGAGCCGAGGACCGCTTCGGCGCGTGCCTCGGCGTCCGATTCGACATCATCCTGCAGCCTTATGCCGGGGCATTCATTCGTGGCGGTTTGATTGTGAGTGAGGGTGGCCTGGCCGACACTCGCCCGATCGCGTGCAACGCATCCAATCAAAACCGCTGGAGGATATCCGAATGAGTGAAGCCATTCGCTTCGAAGACAAGGTGGTCGTGGTGACGGGCGCCGGTGGTGGCCTCGGCCGCGCCCATGCGCTGGCGTTTGCCCGCCACGGGGCGAAGGTGGTGGTCAACGATCTGGGCGGCAGCGCCCAGGGCGAGGGCGCCAATGCCTCGGCGGCCGATCGCGTGGTCGAGGAGATCCGCCAGGCGGGGGGCACCGCGGTGGCCAACCATGACTCGGTGACCGATGGCGACAAGATCATCCAGCAGGCGCTGGACAGCTTCGGCCGTATCGACGTGGTGGTGAACAACGCCGGCATCCTGCGCGACAAGACCTTTCACAAGATGGAAGACGCGGACTGGGACCTGGTCTATCGCGTACACGTCGAGGGCGCCTACAAGGTGACTCGCGCCGCATGGCCGCACATGCGCGAGCAGGGCTACGGCCGGGTGATCTTCACCGCGTCGACGTCCGGCATCTACGGCAACTTCGGCCAGTCCAACTACGGCATGGCCAAGCTGGGGCTCTACGGCCTGACCCGCACCCTGGCGCTGGAAGGGCGCAAGAACAACATCCTGGTTAACGCCATCGCCCCCACCGGCGGCACGCGCATGACCGAGGGGCTGATCCCGCCGCAGGTGTTCGAACAGCTGAAGCCCGAGCTGGTGAGCCCACTGGTGGTGTTCCTTGCCAGCGAGCAGTGCCAGGAAACCTCCGGCCTGTTCGAAGTGGGTGGTGGCTGGATGGGCAAGGTGCGCTGGGAGCGCAGCCTGGGCGTCGGCTTCGATCCCAAGGCCGGCTTCGATGCCGAAGACGTGGCCGCCAACTGGCAGCAGATCTGCGATTTCGAGAATGCAGCGCATCCGGCCGACAACATCGAAGCGCTCAAGGAAATGATGGCCAACCTGCAGAAACACGCCGGTTGATGCTGCATCCGGGGCGCGAGCGCCGCGCCCTGTTTGCCCGTGGCGCGGCGTCAGGTCGCCGCGCCGGCTGGATCCTCCGGCAACAGGCGCAAGGCCTTGGCACGCGCCTGGGCGAGATCGCGCACGTGATACAGCTGGCCTTCGAGTCGATGAATGCCGGCTCGGCGCAACTTGAGGCGCACCCGCGCGTTGCTTCCGCTGAGAATCAGCGCAACACCCAGCTTGCGGTAGTCGAGCAACAGGTTTTCCAGCGCCGCCAGAGCGGTCATGTCCAGCAGCGGCACACCGCTGATATCGACGATGACGACCCGCACCTGCGGGTTGAAACGGCGCAGCACGCCGAGGGCTTTCTCCGCCGCGCCGAAGAACAGCGGGCCGCGAATGGCATAGGCGGCGACATGCTCGGGCAGGTCCTCCAGCAGGCGATGCTGACGGCGCGACAGTGCGGTGGTGTCGGTCAGCTCGCTCATGCGCTTGATGAACAGCCCGGCAGCCAGCAGCAGGCCCACTCCGACCGCCAGTACCATGTCGAACAGCACCGTCAGGACCAGGCAGGTCAGCAAGACCAGCACATCGCTGCGCGGGGCGATGCGCAGCGTCCGCACCACATGCGGGGCCTCGCTCATGTTCCACGCGACCATGATCAGCAGTGCTGCCAGCGACGCCATCGGCAGGTAGCTGAACAAGGGGGCCAGCCAGAGCACCGCGACCAGAACCACACCCGCATGGATCATCGCGGCCAGTGGCGAGCGCGCACCGGCGCGCACGTTGGTGGCGCTGCGGGCAATCGCCGCGGTGGCGGTGATGCCACCGAACAAGGGCGCCGCCAGGTTGCCGATGCCCTGGCCGAGCAGTTCGGCATTGGGGTCGTGCTGGCTGCCGGTCATGCCGTCGGCAACCACTGCGCAGAGCAGCGACTCGATGGCGCCGAGCATGGCGATGGCGAAGGCGGGCGCGAGCAGCTGGTGGAACAGCTCGAAATTCAGCGTCAACGGCTGGCCATCGGGGCCGGGCAGCTGCCAGGGCCAGGCGAACTCGGGCAAGAACGGTGGGATGCCGGGGTGCGATACGCCGTCGACGCTGTAGCTGAAACGCTCGCCCAGCGTGGCCACGGGCACGCCGGCGTGCTCCAGCGCCACGGCCACCAGCGCACCGACCAACAACGCCACCAGATGCCCCGGGACCTTCGGGACCAGACGCGGCCAGATCACCAGGACGGCAAGGCACAACCCGGCGATCAGCGTATCGCCGGGTTGTATGCCAGGCAGGGCGCTGACCAGCAGGCTCAGCTGTTCGAGATAATGCTGCGGCTGCGCGGAGAGGCTGAGTCCGAACGCGTCCTTGAGTTGCAGGGTCGCGATGACGATCCCAATGCCGGCGGTAAAGCCCAGGGTGACCGGATAAGGCACGAAGGCGATCAGCTTGCCCGCGCGCAGCAGCCCCAGCGCAATGAGGATCAGCCCGGCGAGCATGGTGCACAGCAACAGGCCGCCGAGGCCGAACTGTTGGGTAATCGGCAGCAGGATTACCACGAACGCCGCCGTCGGCCCGGAGACGTTGAAACGCGAACCACCGGTCAGAGCAATCAGCGGCGAAGCCATCAACACCGTATACAGACCATGTTGCGGTGCGACACCCACAGCGATCGCCAGGGCCATGGCCAGTGGAATGGCAATGACGCCAACCGTCAGGCCCGCGACGATGTCGCCGCGCAGTTCAGCGCCGCCGTAGCCCGTTTGCAGGGTATGGTGCCAGGCGGCGAACAGCGGCGGAATCTTCATCCCAGATACTCCTTGTGCGCAAAGCGCCAGTATATGCCCGACCTCCATGGAGAAGGCTGTCCGAGCGCAATATCGAGGGCAAATCGAGGATTTTCGCGTACGACCTTCGTCGCAAGGCCTTCTGGCGCGTTGAGTGCGATGGCCTCGCAGAGTAAACTGCCGCCCCCGTAAGGCCCGTCGGACCGGAGAAACCATGCGTAAAGACAAACAAAAGGTGATCGGTGAAGAAATCAGCGATGACTCGATCAAGTTGTTTCTCGATCCGGAACCGGCCGATGACACGCCGCCGTCGCTGCACAAGCTGATCAAGGCCTATCGCGGTTTGCGGGTGGATGATTTCGAGCGTTTCGTCAGCTTCTTTGTCGAAGCGGGATACGACCTGAACGCCAAGGATGCACAAGGGCGCGATTTCGTGGCGCTGGTAGGCGATCAGCGTCAGGCTGAGCCCTATATCGAACTGATCAAGGCCGCTCGCGGTTGAGTGCCTGGGCCTCGGCAAGGTAACTGCCGAGGCTGTAACACCCGTTGCAACGGCTGCTCGCGCGCACGATCCGGCAGCCACAATCGATTTTCTCGCTGCACGTGCCCCGTTGAGCCCAGGCCTGTCGCCCCGCTCCGGGAAGCTTCGGAGCGAGAGGGAGGAGGCCAAAAGCCGTTCTCCCGACAGCGGGTCGGACTCTTCGGAGGCCGGCCTTCGGGCACAAGCCCGAGCAGCGGCATAGAGACCTCCTCCGTTTCTAGCCGCCTGGCTGGTGGTTCTACACGATCGCGTACTGCGGTCGTGACAGTTTAATGCTGTGATTCTGGAGAACGCGTTGATGACGCAACACGATAGCGAAGCCGTGGATTTGGTGCTGGTGGGAGCTGGCATCATGAGTGCGACTCTGGCTGTACTGCTCAAGGAGCTCGATCCCAACATCAAGCTGGAAATCGTCGAGTTGCAGGAATCCGGGGCCGTTGAAAGCTCGAATCCCTGGAACAATGCCGGAACCGGTCACGCCGGACTGTGCGAGCTGAACTACACCCCGGACAACAAAGACGGCCCGATCGATATCAAGAAAGCCGTCACGATCAACACCCAGTTCGAGGTCTCCAAGCAATTCTGGGCCTACCTGACGGGACGCGAGGGCTTCGGCAGCCCGCGTGATTTCCTCAATGCCGTACCGCATCTGAGCTTCGTCCGTGGCCCGAAGAACATCGATTTCCTCAAGCGCCGCTTCGATGCCCTGATCAAGCATCACGCGTTCGAAGACATGGTCTACACCGAAGACCGCGCCACGATGGAAGAGTGGATGCCGCTGATGATGCCGGGGCGTCCCGTCGACGAGCCGATCGCAGCCACCCGCGCCATGAACGGCACCGACGTCAACTTCGGCGAACTGACCCGACAGATGCTCGTCTACCTCGCCAGCAAGCCGGGCGTGAAGCTGTCGTACTTCCAGAAGGTCACCGGACTCGAGCGCCATGGCAAAGGCTGGCGCGTGGAGATCAAGAACACGCGCGACGGTGCCAACCGCCAGCTCGAAGCCGGTTTCGTCTTCCTGGGCGCTGGCGGAGCGGCGTTGCCGCTGCTGCAGATGTCCAACATCGAAGAAGGCAAGGGCTACGGTGGCTTCCCGGTCAGTGGCCAGTGGTTGCGCTGCGATAACCCGGAGATCGTCAAACAGCATCAGGCCAAGGTCTACAGCCTGGCCGCCGTCGGCGCGCCACCGATGTCCGTCCCGCACCTCGATACCCGCGTGGTCGATGGCAAGAAGTCGCTGCTGTTCGGACCCTATGCCGGCTTCACCACCAAGTTCCTCAAGCACGGCTCGCCGCTGGATCTGCCCATGTCGATCCGTCCGGGCAATCTCAAGCCGATGCTCGCCGTGGCGCGCGACAACATGGACCTGACCCGTTACCTGATCAAGGAAGTGCGGCAGTCTATGGAAGACCGCCTGGAAACCTTGCGCGGCTTCTACCCGGAGGCCAAGGCCGAAGATTGGCGGCTGGAAGTTGCGGGTCAGCGCGTGCAGATCATCAAGCGCGACCCGAAGAAGGGCGGGATCCTGCAATTCGGTACCGAGCTGGTGTCGGCCAAGGACGGTTCCATCGCCGCCCTGCTGGGCGCTTCGCCGGGGGCTTCGGTGACCGTATCGATCATGCTCGATCTGATCGAGCGCTGCTTTCCGGAGCAGGCGAAGAGCGAAGCCTGGAGCCGCAAGCTGGGTGAGATCTTCCCGGCTCGCGAGAAAGTGCTGGAAACCGATGCCGCGGCTTACCGTGAGGTGACCGCCCTGGTCGACAAACGTCTGGGCCTGGCCGACTAAGCCGATTGGCCGATCCGAGCCGCGCCACCCTCAGGGGTCGCGCGGCTTTTTTATGCAGCGCGGTTCGGCAGGCTTGGCTGTGAGGCAGGCGTCAACGGCTGGCCGAGCATAGCGAGGTGGGCTTCGCCAACCTCTACCCAGCGCTCGCCGCGTGGACGCTCGGTGGCGGTCAGCAGCATGCGGCAGTGTTGCTGGTCGTCGAGCAGTGCGTAATGGCGTCGCGCCGGACGTGAAAAAAGCCGGGTCAGCAAGAACATGGGGGCAACTCCTGAAGGGGTCGACCGGTTATCCCACGCCGGGGTTACCGTTCGATGAACGGAACGTTGCCGGTGCCGAAAGGGTCTTTAGTGCGACTGCTGTCAGGCGCTCGCGGTGCTGGTTATACTGCGCGCCATTCATCCCTCATCTGGAGAAAAACAGCATGCTGAAACGCCTGTTGTTCAGCTTCGCCGCGGTGTCGGCACTGGCGCTGGCCGGTTGCGCCCACAGCCCCCAACAGCTCGATCCGAGCCCGAAGATCACCGGCACCATCAACCCGGTCGGACAGGGGCAACCGGTATCGGTGCGGGTGGTCGATGGCCGTCCGTCCACGACCTTGGGCACTCGAGGCGGCCTGTATCCGGAAACCAGCGCGGTGATCGTACCGAAGGAGAAGGTGCTGCCCAAGCTGCAGGCCGAGACCGAAGCCGCAGTTCGCCTGCTCGGCTTCACCCCGTCGCCCAATGCCTATAACGCGCCGCAGCTGACCCTGACCCTGGCCGAGCTGAAGTACCAGTCGCCGAAAGAAGGCCTCTATGTCACGGAAGCGACCATTGGCGCCACGTTCCGCATCGAGGTGCAGAACGGCGGGCGGCGTTACACGGGCCGCTATGGCGCGTCGCTGGACCAGCGGTTCGGTATGGCGCCGAACGAGCAGACCAATACCAAACTGGTCAGCGAGGTATTGAGCGATGCGCTGAGCCGAGTGTTCCGCGACCAGAACATCGGCCAGGTACTGAGCCAGTAATCGCGACGCTTGCACCGCTGGCTGCACAAAAAAAAGCCCGCCTCGCAGCGGGTTTTTTTTGTCATCCAAGAGGCGTGACGTTCTGCATGGAAACAGCATGCCCTGGCGGCCAGGGCGTGCCGTTGTCGGGATCAACGCACGCCGGAGTTGCGCAGCGCCGCCGGGGTGTACTGGTTGGAGTTGGCTTCGTAGTTGTAGACGTACGGGTTCTTTTCCTCGTTCTTCATCCCCATCACCAGGTAGCGACCGGAGACCAGGTCATACAGGGTTTCCATCGCGTAGAGCGGTACCTGTACGTTGAAGAAGTATTCCGAATGCGCCTCGGCTACACGCCACAGCGTGTTACGACCGTCGTAGTGATCGATGACCGCCGCCTGCCAGGTGTCCTCGTCGATGAAGAAATGACGCTTGGCGTAGATGTGCCGTTCGCCAGTCTTGAGGGTCGCTTCGACTTCCCACACACGGTGCAGCTCGTAGCGGGTCAGGTCCTGATTGATATGGCCTGCGCGGATGATGTCGTCGTATTTCAGCTTCGGCGAATCCAGGCGATAGGCGTTGTAGGGGATGTACATCTCCTTCTTGCCCACCAGCTTCCAGTCATAGCGATCCGGTGCGCCGTTGAACATGTCCAGGTTGTCGGAGGTGCGCAGGCCGTCGGCTGCGGTGCCCGGGCCGTCATAGGCGACCTGCGGGGCGCGGCGAACGCGACGCTGGCCGGCGTTATAGATCCACGCCATGCGTGGCTCCTTGACCTGGTCGAGGGTCTCGTGAACCAGCAGGACGTTGCCGGCCAGGCGTGACGGTTCGGTGACTTGCTGTTTGAAGTAGAACAGCACGTTGCCATGCTTCTGCGGATCATAGTCGCGCAGGGTGTCGGTATAGACCACTTCGTCGACGAATTTGACCAGGTTGTAGCTGCCGTTCACCTGGGGGGTCGCCTGGGCCACGACGCGGCGAGCCGAGCCGCCACGGTAGCGTGTGATGTGGTTCCAGATGACTTCCAGGCCGTTCTGGGGAATCGGGAACGCGATGGCGGTATCGAAGTTTTCCAGGCCATTGCCGCCGCCGGTCAGCTGGGTGTGGGTGGCGTTCTTCTTCGCCGCGTCATCGATCCGCTGAGGCACGGCGGCGCTGCGGTGGGTTTCGAAAACCGGCAGACGGTAGGTATCGGGGTAGCGCTTGAGCATGGCGATCTGGCCGGGGCTCAGGTTGTCCTTGTACTGCTCGAAGTTCTGCGCGGTGATGGTGAACTTCGGCTTTTCGTCCGGATACGGATCGTTGACGAAACCTTCTTCGCTGACGCCGGCAGCGTCCTTCGGCAGACCACCGGTCCAGGCCGGGATGGTGCCGGCCGCATTGCCGGCTTTCTCGGCCCCTAGCGGCGTCAGGCTGTCGCCCAGCTTGGCGGCTTCGGACTCCGATACGGCTGCCACGGCTCCGTTGGCCAGCAGTGCGCTTGCCAGCAAAGAGAGTGTGAGTGCCCCCGTCTTCAACGTCATATTGTTCATTGTTAGGTCCTGTTGATACTCGGTAACTGATGCCTGCTCGCAGGTGGCGGCTGCTACGCATGCGGCGAGCGGGCCGTTACTGGCCCGTGGACTCGCCGCAAGGTGTGATGACAAGCGCCGATCGCTCGATTCCGCGGCAGTCCCGCCTGCTCGCTCAAGCCAGGCGCACGCTCTATTTCGGAAGTTCGAGACGATGAGGGTGAAGCTGCGACGGACTATAAGTCAACAAACGAGACGGGGCCTATCTGCATAAATGGCGCAAATACCCGGCAAATTGCCATCTCTCGGGTCGGTATTCGTTTGGTCGGGAAGTGCTGAACCGGCCGTCTCGCCTCGGTAGACTCCGCAGCCACTCGTGCGGCCGTTCCAGGCCGGTGGAATGGCTTATGGAGGTTCGGGTGTTTTTGCAGATCAGCGTTGCGGGACTGGCCAGCCTCTGTCCCTTGCTCAATTCGATGGCGTTGCTGATTGCGCTCGGTGGCGCCTGGTTGCTGCTGGCTACCCGCTGGCGCCAGCAATTGGCGAGTCAGTTGACGGCCGCCCGCCGCGAAGCGAGCGGCGCGCGGGCGAGTTTAACGGCGACTCAGCGCGTGGATCGGTTTTTCTACGGATTCGGCTTCAGCAGCCTGGCGGTTGCCTGGCTGCTGTCCTCGTTCACTCGGCTGATCTGAATGACGACAGCCGCCGGCTGGCGCTTATAGGCTCAAGCCCGCCTTCAGCCGGTGCTGGTTGCGCACGGGGGTGGCGTACTGCTGGATCAGGTAGGGCTGCTGCACGCTCGGGCAGGCGGCCAGGCGCTTGCTCCATTCGGCTTCGGCGCGTGCAATCTCTTCCTGACTGAACAATTCGGTGAGTTCGGGAATCGGCAGTGCCGGGTCGCGACCGTCCCAGATCCGGTAGGCCAGGTAATTGACCGGAAACAGTCGGTAGTCGCCGAGAATCTGTTGGTCGATCTCGACGGCCAGCTGCTTGGGGTCGTCCGGAACCTCGCTGATCGGCGTGCCGAAGCTGACGTGCACGCGCCCCTTATAACCGGTGATCCCCAGCGCGATGCTGGTGTCATCTTCCCCGGGTGCCTTGATGTAGCTGCCAGTCGTGGCGCGGATGTAGAGCTCGCGCGCCTTGGCCTGGTCACAGGGGTCGTATTCGTAGCTGATCGAGACCGGGGTTGGCCGCAGTGCGGCCAGGGCCTGGGCGAACGGCTCGTCTTTGCGGCTCATGTGCAGCATTTTCAGGATCGCCGAGTCGGTGCGATCGTCGCCGTCCTTGGCGCGGCCTTCGGCCTGAGCTATCCAGATCGACTCCCCATCCTTGAGAATGGAGTGGTTGATGTAGGCGGACAGCAGCTGATAGGCCGCCAGTTTCTCCCGTCTGCCGGTCACCGAGCGGCGCACGATGAAGCTCTTGTTCAGCCGCATCAGGTCGCTGACGAAGGGGCGCTGCAGCAGGTTGTCGCCGATGGCGATGCGCGGTGTGCGCATTCTGGCCTGATACAGCGCATAGTTGACGAAGGCCGGATCCATGACGATATCGCGGTGGTTGGCCAGGAAAAGATAGGGGCAACCTTGCTGCAGCTTGTCCAGCCCGGAATAGGTGATGCCGTCGGTGGCGCGCTCGATGGTGCGGTCCAGGTACATCTCGATCCGCGCTTGCAGCGTGTCGACCGAATGGATACTGGCGAACTCGCGACGCAGACGTTGCGCTATAAGAGGTTTAAGCATCCAGCCCATTGGGCCGGCCAGCCGTGGAAAGCGAAAATGCGCCAGAATGTCGAGGAATTCCCGGTCGGCGAACAGGCGCGCCATGACAGCAGGGACTTCATTGTCGGCATAGGGTCGGATGGCTTCGAATTCGTCCATCATGCTCTCTGTAAGGGAAACAACTGAATAACCCCGGTCGTTGGGGGTGAAGATGAGGCCGTCGAATTCGGCGCGGTCACGCGCTGGCATAGTCATCGAACGCAGGGCTGACCTGATTCGATCATCCGCAGCGCGGGTCTCGCCTATGCTTCGAACGACGCCATTCCGGACGGGTAGCGTTCGCCGGAAAGTCAAAGGACTCAGATGGGCGATTATAGCGGCAAGTCACGTGGGAGACGCTGATGCTGGAGTCACAGGACTATCAATGCCCTTATTGCGGTGAGGGGGTCGAGGCGCTGCTCGATCTGAGCGGTGGTGATCAACGCTACATCGAAGACTGCCCGGTCTGCTGTCGCCCCATCGTTTTCGATCTGCAAACCGACGGTGTCGACTGGCAGCTCGCGGTGTTGAGGGAGGACGAGTAGATGCAGCGCATTTACGAGCCGCGCGATCTGCTCGAGGCGGAAATGCTACGTGGCATGCTGGCCGCAGAGGGTATCGAGGCGTACCTCACGGGGCGCCATCTGATCGGCGCCGTGGGCGAGCTGCCGGCCGCCGGTCTGCTCGGGCTGATGGTCGCCGACGAGCAGGCCGAGCGCGCACGTGAGCTGATCGCTGAGTACAATGGCGCCGAACCTTTGCCCGGTGACGAACCTGAAAGCTATCCGGGCGAGCTCATCTGCTGACACCCGCGGATGAGACCTGCCGCTGACGTCGATGGGCGTCTCCTTCGATCCGCCGTTGATGAGTTTTGCCCATGTGTGGCCGCTATGCCTTGTTTCGCTGGAGCCCGGCGTTCGCCGCGATATCCGGATTTCCTGCTGACCAGCAACCGCACTGGAGCCTGGCGCCCGGTGCGACGGTATTGCTGCTGCGACAGCTCGACGACCAACTGCAGCTCAGCAGCGTGCGTTGGGGACTGACCCCTGCCTGGCTTACCGATTTCAGCTGCACACCGGCCCAGGCGCGTGCCGAAACGCTCGCCGAGCAGCCGATGTTTCGCGATGCCTTTCGCTTGCGCCGCGGCGTCTTGCCTGCCAACGGCTTCTACGAGTGGCGGGGCAGCGCGCGCAAGCGGCCGTACTGGATGACCGGCGCGGACTCCTTGATGTACTTCGCCGCGCTCTGGGAGGCCTATCCCGTTCAGGGGCATACCTATCTCAGCGCGGCGGTGGTGACCGTGCCGGCGGCGAACCAGCGCCGTCCCCTGCTACTCGATCAGGCAGCGATGACGGCCTGGCTTGATCCGCAGACACCGGTGGAGGCGGTACAGGCGCTGCTGACCGCGCCGCAGCCGGGGCTGCGTGAAAGGCCGCTGGCGACCCTGGTCAACGATCCCAAGCTGGATGCGCCGCAATGCCTGACGCCAGCGAACTAGGCGCCGATCGCACACTCGCATGATCTTGGACCCTCGCCGGTTGCCCGGCGCGCGGGCTCGCTCTAGCATACGGCGCAGCATTCATGGGAGACGCGACATGTTCAAGCCGCATTCATTAGCGCTTCTGCTGACGGCCTCCGCGCTGGTTGGCTGTCAGGCGGTCAATACCACCAGTGGCGGCGCAGTCGGGGTCGACCGCAAGCAATATATGTTCAGCATGCTGTCGACCGAGCAGGTCAATCAGATGTACGCCCAGTCTTATCAACAGACCCTCAGCGAGGCGTCCAAGAAGGGTGTTCTGGAAAAGAGCAGCGCCGTGAGCAAGCGCGTCAACGCCGTTGCCCAGCGGCTGATCGCCGAAGTGCCGGCGTTTCGCCCGGATGCGGCGCAGTGGAACTGGGAGGTCAACGTGATCGACAGCCCGGAACTGAACGCCAACTGTGGTCCGGGCGGCAAGATCATTTTCTATACGGGGCTGATCGAGAAGCTGAAACTGACCGATGATGAGATCGCCGCGGTGATGGGGCATGAGATTGCCCACGCCCTGCGTGAGCATGGCCGCGAGGCCATGTCGAAGGCCTACGGCGTACAGATGGCGACGCAGATCGGCTCGGCCTTCGGCGTCGGAGACGGCAGTCTGCAGCTGGCCAACATGGGGGTGGAGTATCTGATGACGCTGCCCAACAGCCGCAGCAACGAGAACGAGGCGGATCTGATCGGGCTGGAGCTGGCTGCCCGTGCCGGCTACAACCCGAACGCGGCGATCAGTCTTTGGGAGAAGATGGCAGCGGCTGGCAGTTCGGCGCCGCCGGAGTTTCTCAGCACCCACCCTTCATCGAGCAGTCGTACGAAGGCGCTGCAGGCCGCCATTCCCAAGGTGATGCCGCTGTATCAGAAGAACCGTTGAGGTCGAATGGTGCCGTCGCCCGGCTCAGGTCGGCGGCAGCGTGACTGGCATGGGGGTGTCCATCCCCATCTGCTTGCGGGCGCTTTCGAGGTCGAACAGCGTATTGATTTCTTCGATGTCGCCGCCCGGGTTGAGCGTCCAGATCGACATCGCGGCGACGGTGAGGATCTTGCCGGTCGGCGGATGACCGAATGCCGTTTTCACCAGGGTGCCGAACAGCGTACTCGAGGTCACCACGCGGTTGCCGTCGCTGAGGCATTCGTCCACGACCACTTCCAGGTCCGGCATTGCCTGGCGAATTTCCCTCACGATCAGGCCGAAGCCGGCACTGTTGACCGGTTGCGCGATGAACGAACTCTTGTAACTGAAATACCGGCTCTGCAGCTGTTCGGCCAGCGCCAGTCGTCCCTTGCTCCAGCTCAGGTCGATGTGCTGCCGAACCCGCCGTTTTCGTTCATCCGGTGACATGCCGCCTGCTCCCCTCGAGTGCCGCCAGAATGCGGTGGAACGCGCACTCTAGCAGTACCGCGAAAGCGGCAATTTGCGCT
The DNA here is from genome assembly GCF_019090095.1 of Stutzerimonas stutzeri. NCBI lineage: Bacteria > Pseudomonadati > Pseudomonadota > Gammaproteobacteria > Pseudomonadales > Pseudomonadaceae > Stutzerimonas > Stutzerimonas stutzeri. The sequence continues at coordinate 1,295,053 of NZ_JAGQFP010000002.1, forward strand.
GTGTATCAGACTGGAAGCGTGCCACTCAGGTGCAGCGCCTGGTAGACGGCATACAGCGCGAGGGCGGCGAAGCCGATCGCGGCGATCCGACGAATCAGCGTGAGTGGCATCCGGTCGGCGGCGAAATTGCCGGCCAGTACGACCGGTACGTTGGCGATCAGCATGCCCAGGGTCGTGCCGACGATGACCAGGATGAAGTCTGGATATTGCGCGGCGAGCATGACGGTGGCGACTTGGGTCTTGTCACCCATCTCGGCGAGGAAAAAGGCGATCAAGGTCGCGACGAAAGGGCCGAAACGGCGGCCGCGCGACGCCTCGTCTTCCTCGAGCTTGTCGGGGACCAGCGTCCACAATGCCACGGCGGCGAACGAGGCGGCGAGAATCCAGCTCAGCACGCTGGGCGAGACCAGCGACGACACCCAGTTGCCCACGGCACCGGCGGCCGCGTGATTGGCCAGCGTGGCGACGACGATGCCCCAGATGATCGGCAGCGGACGTCGATAGCGGGCCGCCAGCAGCAAGGCAAGCAGCTGCGTCTTGTCGCCGATTTCAGCCAGCGCAACGATCAGGGTGGGGATGTAGAACGATTCCAAAACGACTTCCTTGCAGGGGCGGGTCGACAAAATCACCATGACACGCACTGCCTGCCCGCCCCGGGTCAGGTGTACGTGTCACAGGTCTTGTCAAACCGAGCGCGAGCCGGCGAGGCCGGTTGCGCGGGTCGCATGCACCATGGTCTGTGGACCAAGTATGTTGATGCACGCCGGGCGAGCAGAGTGCTCGCCGGAGACTACTCCCCCAGGACGGCGGCGAGTGTGCCCAAGCCTGGCGCATTGTGCAAGGGTGGGCGGCGAGCGATCAGCTGCGTTGTGCGCGGTAGATGCGAAAGCCCTCAGCGTGGACGAGCGTTTCGCAGGTGCCCAGGTGGGCCTCGATCAGCGGCGGATACCGGAGGAAGGCGTTGGCCACCAGGCGCAGTTCGCCGCCCGGTCGCAGATGACTGGCGGCGCGCTGCAGCAAGGTCTCGCTGGCTTCGTAGTGGGTATGCACACCTTGATGAAACGGCGGGTTGCTGATGATCGCCGCGCAGTCGTCCGGCGCCGCGTCGATGCCATCCCCCGCGATGACCTGCGCATCCAGGCCATTGGCTGCCAGGGTCATGCGGCTGCTTTCGACGGCAAATGCATCGACGTCCAGCAGCACCACTTCGCTGGCGCGATAGCGGCGTTTCAGCGATGCGCCGATGATCCCGGCGCCACAGCCGAAGTCCAGCAGCCGGCCGTCTGGCAACCCGTCGAGCTGGTCGAGCAGCAGGGCGGTTCCGCGGTCGAGCCGGCCGTGACTGAACACACCGGGCAGGCTGACGACCTGCAGCGGACCGTCAGCCAGCGGCAACTCGAAATGCTGCGCCAAGGCATGCAGTGCGGGGGCGGGTGGGGCGTTCGTCACGCTGACCTGCCACAGCTGGCAGTGGCGCGCGCTGTCGAGTTTGCGCGGCTCGCCAACGCCTGCCAGTTGCCGGGCAGCGCGCTCGACCCCGGCGCGTTTCTCCCCAACCAGATACAGCGGGCGGCCCGGCAGCCTGGCTGCCAGTGCATTCAACAGATAATCGGTGAGCTCTCGCGACTTCGGCAGGAACAGCACAGCGGAATCGAACGCTGCCGCGGGCGGCTCGACGCCGAATGCACAGCGCCCGGCGAAGCGGCTCTGCAACCGCTGGTGCTCGCCGGCGTGCCAGCTCCAGCCGCGGGCAGCGGGCAGTTGGCCGAGCAGATCGTCGGCCGGCAAGCCGGCCAGCAGCACATCACCGCCGAAGAGTTCGGCCTGTCGCAGCAGTACTTCGCTTCGCGGATCCATGATGCCTCCGGACAAAAGCTGGCGAGCTTAGCAGTCGGAGGTCAAGGCGTCAGCCAACCTGCCGCTTCGGTGCGCCGGCAAAGAATGCCGCAGCGTTCTCGCACATCTGATCGACGATGCGCTGGCGTGCTTCACGGCTGCCCCAGGCGCTGTGGGGTGTCACGATCAGTCGCGGGACGTCTGCCGCCAGCAGCGGATTGTCATTGCTCGGCGGCTCGCTGGTGAGCACATCGGTGGCGGCGCCGCCCAGATGCCCGCTGCGCAGCGTATCGGCCAGCGCCTGCTCGTCGATCAGGCCGCCGCGGGCAGTGTTGATGACGAATGCCGAGGGTTTCATCATGCGCAGCTCGCGTGCCCCGATGAGGTTACGCGTGTGCTCGGTCAGCGGGCAGTGCAGCGTCAGGGCATCGACCTGCGGCAGCAGCGCGTCGAGGTCCAGCCGATCGGCGCGGGCCGGGCGCCCTGGCAGGTTGCCGGTCAACACGCGCATGCCCAGCGCCTCGGCCAGCCTTGCCACCGCGCCACCCAATTCGCCATGACCGAGCACGCCCAAGGTCTTGCCAGCCAGCTCGATGATCGGAAAATCCAGCAGACAGAACTGCCCGCTCTCCTGCCAACGCCCGCGGGCCACGGCCCCCTGATAGTCGGGCAGACGTGTGGCGAGCGCGAGCAGTAGCATCAGCGTGTGTTGGGCGACGGTTGCGGTACCGTAGGCCTGGCAGTTGCTGACGACAATGCCGCGCCGTTTCGCCGCTTCCAGGTCGATGTTGTTGACGCCAGTGGCGGCCACCAGAATCAGTTTCAGGTCCGGGCAGGCGGCGAACACCGCATCGCTCAAGGCGACCTTGTTGACGATGGCGATCCCGGCACCTTGCAGTCGCTCGATGATCTGAGGGACGCTGGTCTGCGCATGGCAGACCAGGTCGTCGAAGGCCGATTGCAGCGGCGTCAGGTCCAGGTCACCCTGGTCGAGCGGGAAGAGGTCGAGGAATACGGCGCGGCGGTTGCTCATGGACTTTACTCGTAAGAATCGTTGGGCGGAGGTCCCGCCCCTGGAAATAGCGGAGTCGGTAGATGTACTGGATGGAATTTCTCACCGTGGCACTGGTTCACCTGCTTGCCGTGGCCAGCCCCGGACCGGATTTTGCGGTGGTCGTTCGGGAAAGCGTGGCCCGCGGTCAGCGCAGCGGCAGTTGGACGGCGATCGGTGTAGGCAGCGCTATCCTGCTCCACGTGGGTTATTCGTTGCTTGGAATCGGGCTGATCGTCTCGCAGTCGATCGTGCTGTTCAACCTGTTCAAGTGGCTGGCGGCCGGCTATCTGTTCTATCTCGGCATTCAGGCCTTGCGAGCGAAACCCGCGGCGGTCGGCGATCTGCCTCGAGCCGATCGCGAGGACTCGCTGTCGTGGCGTCGTTCGTTCACCACGGGATTCGTCACCAATGGGCTCAATCCCAAGGCCACGCTGTTCTTTCTCTCGTTATTCACAGTCGTTATCGACCCCCATACCCCGCTCGCGGTTCAGGCCGGCTATGGGGTATATCTTGCGTTCGCCACCGGCGTCTGGTTCTGCCTGGTGGCCTGGCTGTTCAGTCGCGAGCGCGTGCGAGCGGGTTTTGCGCGCATGGGGCACTGGTTCGACCGCATCACCGGTGTCGTACTGATAGGCCTTGGTGTCCGCCTGGCAGCAAGCGAAATCACCTGACCGTTTTCCTTGCGGTGTGGGTGAGGCGCGGCAGTCCAGCGGCCGAACGGGTGGTTTCCCCGGGGCGATGAAGCGCCCCGTTGGCGAGCCCCCGGCACCCGGTGCGGATCTCATAACATCAATAACAGGAAGCCCTATGTTGCAGACCCGAGTGATCAAACCCGCCGCGAACGCCTACCAGTACCCGCTGTTGATCAAGAGCCTGTTGTTGTCAGGTCAGCGTTATGAGCGCGCCCGTGAGATCGTCTATCGCGATCAGATGCGCTTCGACTACCGTACCCTCAACCAACGCATTGCCCGGCTGGCCAATGTGCTGACGGCTGCAGGCGTCAAGGCGGGCGACACGGTGGCGGTCATGGACTGGGACAGTCACCGCTATCTCGAATGCATGTTCGCGGTGCCGATGATCGGTGCGGTGATTCACACCATCAACGTCAGGCTGTCGCCGGAGCAGATTCTCTACACCATGAACCATGCCGAGGATCGCTTCGTGCTGGTCAACGGCGAATTCGCGCCCTTGTATCAGGCCATCGCCGGGCAGCTCACCACCGTCGAGAAGACCCTCCTGATCACCGATGCCGGCGGCGAGCCAGGCGAGCTGCCAAACTGCGTCGGCGAGTATGAGAGCCTGCTCGCCGCGGCCGATCCGCACTATGAGTTTCCCGACTTCGACGAAAACTCGGTGGCCACCACCTTCTACACCACAGGCACGACCGGCGACCCGAAAGGTGTGTATTTCACCCATCGCCAACTGGTGCTGCACACCCTGGCCGGCGCCGTGACGGTCGGCTGCCGCGAAAACCCCCAGCTGATGGCGGCGGGGGACGTCTACATGCCGATCACGCCGATGTTCCACGTGCATGCCTGGGGACTGCCCTACGTGGCGACCATGATGGGCCTCAAGCAGGTCTACCCGGGGCGCTATGACCCCGAATTGCTGATCGAGCTCTGGCGCCGGGAAAAGGTGACGTTTTCCCACTGCGTGCCGACCATCGTCCAGATGCTGCTCAACGCCAAGGCGGCGCAGGGCACGGATTTCAACGGCTGGAAAATCACCATTGGCGGCAGTGCGCTGACCCGTGGCCTCTACGAGTCGGCCCGTGCCTGCGGCATGCAACTGGTCGCCGCTTACGGCATGTCGGAGACCTGCCCGTTGATCTCCGGCGCGCATATCAACGATGAGCTGCGTCAGGCCAGCGCCGATGAGCAGACCGACTATCGGCTCAAGGCCGGTGTGCCGGTGGTACTGGTCGATGCGGCCATCCAGGCGCCGGATGGGAGCTTCCTCCCCGCCGATGGCGAGTCCCAGGGCGAGCTGGTGCTGCGCGCGCCCTGGCTGACTCAGGGCTACGCCGGCAACCCGGAGAAGAGCGAGGAGCTCTGGGCCGGCGGCTGGCTGCACACGGGCGATGTCGCCACGCTCGATGAGATGGGTAACATCGACATTCGTGATCGCATCAAGGATGTCATCAAGACCGGCGGCGAATGGCTTTCGTCGCTGGCCCTGGAAGGGTTGATCAGCCGCCATGAGGCGGTGCGCGACGTGGCGGTGGTGGGGGTGCCGGACGAACGCTGGGGTGAGCGGCCTTTCGCGCTGGTGGTGCTGCGCGAGGGCACGTCGCTCGATGCGGCTTCGTTGCAGCGGTTTCTCGAGCCGGCCGTCGCGCAGGGGCAGATCAACAAATGGGCGATCCCGCAGCAAATCGCAGTCGTGGCAGAGATTCCCAAGACCAGCGTCGGCAAGCTGGACAAGAAGCGCATCCGGTTGGATATCGCCCGCTGGCTGGAAGAGGGCTGCGACGCCATCTCGTCGATCTAGCCCGTCGATCCGGCGGCCGGCATCAGCCGGTCGCCGCGCCTTGGATCATGGCTGATCAGGCTTGAGCATGCTGCGGACCTTGCCTTCGAGATCGTTGATGGTGAATGGCTTGGTCAACACCTCGTAATCGTATCGCGCCGAACTGCGTTGCAGCACCGAGCCTTCGGCGTAGCCGGTGATGAACAGCACCGGCAACGACGGTCGCTTTTCCCGCGCGGCGTCGGCCAGTTGCCGCCCGTTCATACCGCCGGGAAGACCGATGTCGGAAATCAGCAGATCCAGGTGTGCGTCGCTGTCGAGGATGCGCATGCCGCTGGGGCCTTCGGCAGCTTCCAGCGTGTTGAGCCCCATCTCCTGCAGCACCTCGGTGACCAGCGTGCGGACGTTGGGCTCGTCATCGACCACCAGAACGGTCTGCCCGTGCACCGATGCGGGCGCCTGGTCTGTGGTGATCGGAGCGTGCTGGCAGGCGGACTGGCCCTGGTGATGGGGCAGGTAGATCCAGACACTGGTCCCTTCGCCTACCGTGCTCTCGATGCGCACGCCACCGCCCGATTGCTTGGCGAATCCGTAGACCATCGACAGCCCCAGCCCCGTGCCTTCGCCGAGGGGCTTGGTGGTATAGAAGGGGTCGAACACGTAGCCAATTCGTTCGGGTGGGATGCCGACACCGGTATCCTGGACGCCGAGCGCCACGTACTCGCCCGGCTGCAGGCCGATCTCTTCAGCAAGGGGCTCGTCCAGCGTCACGTTCTCACTGATCAGCGTCAGCTCGCCGCCGTCGGGCATCGCGTCACGCGCATTGATGGTCAGGTTCAGCAATGCGTTTTCCAACTGGTTGGTGTCGCAGAGCGTGAGCCAGAGATCGTCGGACAGTTGTGTCGAATAGCTCACCAATGGGCCGATGGTCCGCTGCAGCAGTTCCATCATGCCCTCGATCAGCGCGTTCAGATCGGTGGGGCTGGGATCGAGTGTTTGTCGGCGCGAAAAGGCCAACAGACGATGAGTCAGCGCGGTTGCCCGGGTGGCCGATGACAGTGCGCTGCGGATGTAACGCTGCAGATCGTCGGTACGGCCCTGGTCCAGGCGAAGCGAGAGCAGTTCCAGCGAGCCGATCACACCCGCCAGCAGGTTGTTGAAGTCGTGCGCCAGGCCGCCGGTCAACTGGCCGACCGCTTCCATCTTTTGCGACTGTCGCAGCGCCGCCTCGGTCTTGGCGCGCGCGGCGACTTCCGCGTTGACGCGCTGCTCGAGGGTTTCGTTGAGGCGGTGCAGGGCCCGTTCGGTGCGCTTGTGCTGGGTGATGTCGAGGCATGCCCCGACCATGTACGCAGGCCGGCCGTGGTCGTCGGCAAAGGTCTGGCCCTTGTCGAAAATCCAGCGCTCGTTGCCTTCCGGCAGCCTGACGCGGAACTGCATCTCGATGTCTTCGCCGTAGCGGACGCAGCGCTCGCATTGCTGGACGATAGCGTCCCGATCTTCCGGGTGGATGGTGCCGAGCAGGTCATCCAGCCAGCCGGACGTGAGGCCTTCCAGGCCAACGAGCCGCTGCATGGGCAGGTCCATGTCCAGTCGGTTGTTGCGCAGGTCCCAGTAGAAGGTACCGGTGCCGGAGGCCAGCAGCGCAGCGTTCAAGCGCTCATCGCTCTCACGCAGGCGCAGCGCGGCCGACTCCTGATCGAGCAGGCTTTCGGTGACGTCTTCGGCCCGGTGGATGATGTGGCTCACCCGGCCCTGGTCATCGAGCACCGGTACGTTGGTCAGGTCCCAGTAGCGATTCTCATAGCGGTCGCCTTCCTCGTCCGGACGCCGCAGCGGGTAGCCCACGGTCTTTAGCACCTGGGGCAGCCCGGTGCGCGCCACTTCCGCCAGGGATGCGCGAAGCTGATTGACACCCGACGAGCTGGCGCCCGCCGCTTCGCCACCGCTGTAGACCTCGAACAAGGGGCGACCGATGACATCCTCACGGCGCAGCAAGGTCGCCCGCAAGCGCTCCTCGCTGGCAGCGACCATCGTGTAGTCGGCATCGTTGGCGACCACCAGGAACAATCCGGGCAGGGCATCGAAAATGCGCTGCAGATCCGCTATGTCAATGGCTCGACTCTCCGTCAGATGACACGTGCGCACGTGCCGTATAAGTTAGTAGTGGCTGTTTTGCCGAAAAAATTCGCTCGACGAGGAGCCAGGGTGTCAGACACAGGCCATACGCTGATCAGTGAAACCTTTGCTGTCGGTCCGCTGCAATGCAACTGCACCATCGTTGGCGACCCCTTGACCGGAAGGGCTATCGTGGTGGATCCCGGTGGCGATCCGCAACGGATCCTGGCACGAATCGAGGCACTGGGATTGCGCGTCGTCAGCATCATTCACACCCACGCTCATCTGGATCATTTCCTGGCCTCGGGGCAGATCAAGGAGCGCACCGGCGCAACCTTGCACCTTCACAAGGACGATCAATTTCTCTGGGATAGCCTGGAGCAGCAATGTGCGCTGTTCGGCGTGCCCTATGTGCCCGTTCCTGCGCCTGACTTCTGGTTGGTCGATGACGAAGCGTTGGCCTGCGGGTGTGGCGTCGCGCTACACACGCCGGGGCACACGCCAGGCTCGATGAGCTTCTGGTTTCCCGACGCGAAACTGCTGCTGGCGGGCGACACGCTGTTTCGCCGAGGCATCGGCCGTACTGATCTCTGGGGCGGAGATTATGCCACCATCGAACGATCAATCAGACAGCGCCTGTATCGTCTCGATGAGGATGCGATCGTCATCACAGGCCATGGCCCACAGACCCGTTTGGGCGACGAAATGAGGGACAACCCGTTCGTCCGAGCCTGAGGCGTGCAGGTTCGTCGGCGCGTTCCGGTTCTGATGTGGGACGGATGTTAACCTAGCGCCGCATTGCAGCCTGGAACCGTATTTTCGACAGGCTGAGGTCCCGCAGATAAAGGAAGTAACCATGAAGAAGCTGATTACGCTAACCGCTATCGCCTCCACCGTAGCGCTGCTCGGCGGCTGCACCAACAACCCTTACACCGGCGAGCGCGAGGCAGGTAAGGCCGGCATCTACGGCGGCATTGGCGCGGTCAGTGGGGCGGTAATCGGTGCTGCAACGTCCAGCAAGAAGGACCGCGGCAAAGGCGCCCTCATCGGGGCGGCCGTAGGCGGTGCCGCAGGCGGTGGCTATGGCTACTACGTCGACACGCAGGAAGCCAAGCTGCGCCAGACCCTGCAAGGCACTGGCGTTCAGGTCCAGCGCGAGGGTAACAACCTGACGCTGATCATGCCGGGCAACATTACCTTCCCGAGCAATTCGGCGGACATCTCCAGCAGTTTCTACCCGACCCTGAATTCGCTGGTTCAGGTGTTCAAGGAATTCAACAAGAACGGCATCGATATCGTTGGCCATACCGATAGCACGGGCTCGCAGCAACTCAATCAGGAGCTGTCCACTCGCCGCGCACGCAGCGTAGCGGCTTACCTGGAAAGCAATGGCGTGGCGCCTGCGCGGATATCTGCCTACGGTGCCGGCCCCAGCCAGCCGATTGCCAGCAATGACACCACTGCTGGGCGCGCGCAGAACCGCCGGGTGGAAATCAACCTGCGGCCGCTGTAAGGATTTTTCAGGACGGCCTCGCAATGGGGTCGTCCACGCCAGATAAGTGGCGCCAGCCTTCCATCTTTTCTTCGATTACCATTGAACCTCTGACGCGCGCGCGACTCTGAAGTGGGTGACAGCCAGCCCTGTGGCGGCACTGAGGAGGTTGAATGGTAGATCGTTCTGCTCTCCATTCTCGTAAGCCTTGGCTGCCAGTGGTCGTGACATTGGCCTTGATGGCCGGGCTCGGGGGATGGGTCGTCTGGCAATGGCAGGTCCAGGAAGACCGGATTCGCGCCGAGCAGGCGCAGCGCTTCAATCTAGCGGTCAATGACGTCGAAAGTAATCTGCGTGAGCGGATGCGCGCCTACGAGATGGTCATGCGCGGGCTGGCCGGTCTCTTCGTCGGTGGCGACTCCGTCACCCTGGATGAGTGGAATCGCGCCGTCGATCAGCTTCAGCTTCAGGATTTCTACCCCGGCATTCAGGCTGTCGCGCTGGCGCGCTACGCGCGAGCGGACAATCTGGCAGCGGTACTCGAGCAGATTCGCAGCGATGGCCGTAGCAATTTTCGCATGTACCCGCCCGGCGAGCGCGCCGAATACCTGATCACCGATTTCATCCACCCACTCGATTGGCGCAATCGCCGCGTGGTGGGCTTCGACATGATGAGCGAGCAGGCGCGACGGGAAGCCATCACCGCCGCGCGCAACATCGGTACACCGATGCTCAGCGGGCCGGTGCGGCTCAAGCAGGAAACCGATCAGAACGCGCAGGTGGGCATTCTCCTTTATCTCCCGCTGTACCGGGTCGGCGCGCCGATCACCACGCTGGAAGATCGCCAGGCCGCGTTTGCCGGTACCTTGCATGGTGCGTTCCGCCTGACCGATCTGATCGAGGGTGTGCTGGGCTCGCGCAACAAACTGTTCCAGTTGCAGCTATACGATGCCGCCGCGCCGGACGAGCCGCTGCTGCTCGGGCGCGCACCGGTCAGCAGCGGTGCCCGCTTCCATCGCACGCGCAACATCTACATGTACGGCCGCAGCTGGCAGTTGGAGGTGGCCAGCACGCCCGAATACGAAGTGCTGTTGAACAGGACCAGCGGCACCTACAACCTGGCGGCCGCCATGACCGCCGCGATGCTGTTTTCCTTGCTGATCGGCGGCTATCTCTACCTTCGTGAGCGGGCGCTGCGTAGCAGCCAGGCCCTGGGTAAGCAACTGCAGGAGCGCGAGGCCTGGTTCCGTCAGTTGATCGAGCAATTGCCAGTGGCGACCTTGTTGTGCAACGACCAGGGACGCATCGAGTTGGCCAACCAAAGTGCCGCGGCGCTGCTGGGCAGCAGCGCCGGTCTGCTGGCGGGTGAGCGCCTTAGCCGCTATGTGCCCGGCGCGCTGAGCGATCCGCTGGGTGGGGCGCAGCTGGACGCCAATCATCAGGAAAGCCAGGCCTTGCGCGAAGACGGCACGTCCATACCCGTCTCCCTGAGCCTGACCAGCTTCAGGCGCGATGACGGCATCCATCATCTGCTCAATCTGGTCGATTTGCAGCAGCGCAAGCGTGACGAAGAACGGTTCCGTAATGTCGTCGAGGCGTCACCGAACGCGTTCCTCCTGTTCGACTATGACGGGCGTATCGTCATGGTCAACCGGCAGACCGAACTGCTGTTCGGCTATAGCCGTCAGGAACTGCTGGATCAACCGATCGAGCTGTTGATTCCCGAGTCGATGCGCAGGGCCTATCACGAAGTGCGGCACCGCTTCGGGCAGGCCACCGAATCGCTTCGCCTCGGCGAAAACCGCGAGCTGTACGGCCGCCATCGGGACGGCCATCTGTTGCCTGTCGAGGTGGGCTTGTCACCGCTGCGCAGTGGTGAGGAACAGCTGGTGCAGGCGGTGGTGATCGACATCGGCCATCGCAAGGCGGCGGAGCGGCGCCTGCGCGATCAGGCCAACGAGCTGGTGGTGGCCAATCGATACAAGTCCGAGTTTCTCGCGAACATGTCGCATGAGCTGCGCACGCCACTCAACAGCATCCTGATCCTGAGCGACCAGATGCGGCAGAACGCGGCGAGCAATCTGACCGAGAAGCAGGTTCGGCATGCCGACATCATTCACCGTGCCGGACAGGATCTGCTGCAGCTCATCAACGATGTGCTCGACCTGGCGAAGATCGAGGCCGGCCATATGCAGATCAAGCCGGAGCCGGTCGACCTGGCTGAGCTATTGGCAGAACTACTGTCCGGGCTCGAGCCGATGGCCGAGCAGAACGGACTGTCGCTCTCTTCACGCATAGACCCGAACGTGCCGGTCTCGATCGTCAGCGACCGGGCGCGTTTGCAGCAGATATTGCGCAACCTGGTCACCAATGCGTTGAAGTTCACCGAGCAGGGGTCCGTGGATGTGCATGCGTCCTGCGAGCCGCCGGAACACCCCGGCGGCGAGGCCACGCTGCGAATCTGCGTGAACGACACCGGCATCGGCATCGCCGAGGATCAGCACGAACGGATTTTTCAGGCGTTCCAGCAGATCGATGGCTCCATCAGCCGGCAGTACGGCGGCACCGGACTCGGCCTGGCCATCGCCAGACAACTGGCCGAGGTGCTGGGTGGCGCCATTCGCCTGAGAAGCGCCCCGGGCCAAGGATCGAGTTTCACCGTCGAGCTGCCGCTGAAAGTGGCTGCGGCCACCGAGATTCGCACGCTACGGGCGTCACCGCACCGGGGGCAGGGCGGTGGGCTGCTGATTGTCGAAGACGATGCCGACTTCGCCTCGGTGGTGGCCGAAGTCGCGCAGTCCCACGGCTTTCCCAGTCTGGTCTGTGGCACCGGGCAGGAGGGGCTGGATGCCCTTCGGCAGGATAGGTTCGCGGCGGTCATTCTCGACATTCTGCTGCCGGATATCAGCGGCTGGCAGGTTCACCGGATGCTGCGTGCCGACCCCCGGCACCAGGACACGCCGGTGTTCATCATTTCTTGCGTGCCGCAACCGCAGGGCTGGTCGGACGACGGTTCACGCTATCTGGTCAAACCGGTCGGCCAGGCGGAGCTGGAGCGCCTGTTCGTCGATTTGGCGCGCCAGGAGGCGCGCTCGCTGACGTTGTTGTTGGTGGAAACCGATCCCCAACGACGGCGGCAGCTGAGTGAACATTTTGACCGTCTCGGCTACCGGGTGACCGAATGTCAGCGCAGCGAGGAGGCGAGGTTGGCCTATGCCGAGCACAGCTACACGGCGCTGGTCATCGATTTCGATCTGCCCGGCGAAGATGGCCTGGACTTGCTCGAGGCGCTGGATCGCCTGCGGCCGCTCGAGGGTGTGCGTGTGGTACTCAACAGCCAAAGACCGCTGTCGGAAAAGAATCTGCAGCGGCTTCGGCGTTATCCATCGGTTGCGTTGTCGAAAACAGAAGGAATGGAGCATATGGACGATGCATTGAAGCCCGCCGCGGTCGAACCCGCAGGGCTGGACATGGGCGAGGCGGGCAGTCCGCTGCTGGGGCAGCGTGTGCTGCTGGTGGATTCCGACGTACGGGCGATCTATGCCCTGAGCGCCCTGCTCGATGAGCAGGGCTTGCAGGTGGTTCCTGCGACCAACGGTAACGAAGCACTCGAGCGATTCGACGAAGATGCATTCGATCTGGCACTGATCGACATGGCTCTTGCGGACGATGGGGCGTCGGCGCTGATCCGCCAGCTGAGAAACGACTATGGTTGTCAGGTGCCGATCGTAGCATTGGCGGCGGGCGATGATGCTGCCGCTCGGGATCGGAGCATTGCCATTGGCGCGGACGATGTTCTGTTCAAACCGGTTGAGGGTCGCAGTCTGGTCGAACTGTTGCGGCGTTGCCTGGCGCGGATCGATGACCCTCACAAGAGCCCATAAGGAGACGCATGTGACGCATCGTTCATGCCGGATTGGCGCAGTGGTCGGCGCCGTCGATGTCGGAAGTGGCGGTTTGCCGGGCAGAGGAAGTCGCTGATGGCCCGGTTACAAGCCAAATCGCAGCCCCGTACCCGGACGCTGCTGGTGGTCGATGATCGCGAGGCGAATCTGGTCGCCATGGAAGCCCTGCTCGGCGATGGTGACTGGCAGGTGCATACGGTCAACTCAGGCGAAGCGGCGCTGCAGGCGCTACTGGACATGGATGTGGAGCTGGTGCTGCTCGATGTCCAGATGCCGGGCATGGATGGCTTCGAAGTGGCGCGTCTGATGCGCGGCAGTCCGCATACGCGTTACACGCCGATCATTTTCGTGTCGGCCATCGCGCATACCCGTGAGTCGGTCCTGCGTGGTTACGCGACAGGGGCGGTGGATTTCATCCTCAAACCCTTCGACCCGCAGGTGCTCAAGCACAAGATCAACACACTGCTCAGTCACGAACACAATCGTCGTGACTTGCAGCTGCTCACCCAGCAGCTCGACAGCGCCCGCGCGTTCAACGCCTCGGTATTGAACAACGCCGCCGAGGGCATCCTGGTGGTGGGCGAGGATGGCTACATCAATTTCGCCAACCCGGCGATCGCCCAGATGCTGCACACCAGCATCGACGACCTGCAGGGGACGGCACTGGTCGATCATCTTGCCGCGCCCCAGATGCCCGAGGCCTGGCGCGACACGGAGTTCTACAAGCAATGGCGCAGCGGCAATACCTACCGTCTGCACGAGGCGCAGCTGCATACCGCCAATGGCGGTACATTGCCGGTGGCCCTGTCGTCGTCGCCGCTGCCACGCCAGCAGCGCTCGATGGTGGTCATCGCGCTGGATATGTCGGTGGTGCGCAATCTGCACGTGCAGCTGGAAACCCAGGCGGTCACTGATTCGCTGACCGGACTCCTGAACCGTCGAGGTTTTCACCAGGCGCTGGAGTCGGCGCTGGCGCGTGTCGACCGGAACGGCAAGCGCATGGCGATCCTGTACATCGATCTGGATGGCTTCAAGCGCATCAACGACTCGCTGGGCCACGATGCCGGCGACGAGATACTTTGCCGTGTGGCAAGGGTGTTGGAAACCTGCATGCGCCCGTACGACATCATCGCTCGCATGGGTGGCGACGAGTTCACCGCGCTGCTCGACTCTCTGGACCATCCCGAAGATGCGGCAAAGGTGGCGGAAAAGCTGATCGAGCTGATTTCTGTGCGCCACACCATCGAGGGCACAGATGTCACCCTCGGAGCCAGTATCGGTATCGCGCATTTCCCCGATTGCGGCCAGAGCGTCGAGGAGCTGCTGCGCTCGGCGGACATGGCCATGTACGAGGCCAAGCGCAATGGCCGGCAGCAATATCGGTTCTTCTCCAGCGAAATGAACGGCCGAGCGCATGCTCGCCTGATGATGGAGGAGAACCTGCGCAGCACCATCGAGCGCGATGGCTTTGCCCTGGCGTATCAGCCGCAGGTGATCCTCGAAACCGGCGAACTGCGTGGTTTCGAGGCGCTTTTGCGCTGGGACTACAGCGGTCGTGGCAAGGTCGAGCCGAACGTCTTCATTCCGTTACTGGAGGAAACCCGGCTGATCGACCGCGTCGGCGAATGGGCGCTGCGCGAGGGGCTGAGCCAGTGTCGAGACTGGCGCGAGCGCTTCGGCGAAAAATTGATCCTGAGCTTCAACATCAGCCCGGTGCAGTTCGGTCGGGCAGGGTTGATAGACGCGTTGCGGCGCCTGCTCGATGAATCTCAGCTCGATCCGCGCCAGCTCGAGCTGGAGGTTACCGAAGGGGCGCTGATGCAGGACCTCGAGCAGAGCTGCGACAAGCTTCGGCAATTGCGCGAGCTGGGCGTCAGGGTGGCGGTGGATGATTTCGGTACCGGCTATTCGTCGTTGGCCTATCTGCGCCATTTCGATCTGGACACCTTGAAGATCGACCGGCTGTTCATCGCCAATATGCTCGACTCGCCCCGTGATGCGGCGGTGGTCAGCACCATCATCGATCTGGGACGCAACCTGGGGCTGGAGGTGATTGCCGAGGGGGTCGAGACCCTGGCCCAGCGAGACTGGCTGATCGCTCATGATTGCCAGGTGATGCAGGGCTTCTTGGTGGCGCCGGGCCTGTCCGTCGACGACGCCATGGCGTTTCCGCGGACCGTCGACTGGGCGCAGCAGAGCAACTGGCCCGAATAGCCGAGCCGGCAGTTGCTCAGCCCGGGTCAGTGGGTCGGTGGATATTGGCGGTGCAGGGTGTCGAGCAGGGCGTCCTTGTCGCTCCAGAGCTGGTTGACCCATTCCTGGAACGCCAGCCGGTAGGACGCGTCCTGATCGTAGTTGCGACGCAGGAATTCAGCCGGGATGGGTTGCGACTCGATGCGCATCACCACCTGGCCGATACGTCCGCACAGCAGGTCCCAGAAGCTCGGGTTGCCGTCGGGGTAATGGATGGTGATGTTGATCAGCGACGTCAGCTGCTCGCCCATCGCATCGATCACGAAGGCGATACCGCCCGCCCTGGGTTTGAGCAGGTAGCGATAGGGTGAGGCCTGTTCGGTGTGCTTGTCCTCGGTGAAGCGGGTGCCTTCGAGAAAGTTGAACACTGACACCGGATTGGTCCGGTAGCGCTCGCAGGCCTTGCGGGTCGTCGCCAGATCCTCGCCACGCTTTTCCGGATACTTGGTCAGGTACTCCTTGCTGAAGCGCTTCATGAACGGAAACTCCAGCGCCCACCAACACAGACCGATCACCGGCACCCAGATCAGCTCCTGCTTGAGGAAGAACTTGAGGATCGGCATGCGGCGGTTCAGCTGGTATTGCAGCATCAGGATATCGGCCCAGCTCTGATGGTTGCTGGTGACCAGATAGGAGTGGCGCATGTCGACCTTGCCCAGACCCTGCACGTCCCAACGGGTGCGGCGCACGCTGTCCATCCAGCGACCGTTACCCGCCATCCAGGACTCGGCGACCCAGTGCATGCCGAACCGTAGCGCACGTTGGACGCGTGGAAACGGAAGCGCCAGCTTCAGGAGCGAGAGAGCAAAAAGCGGCCAGCACCAGAACAGGGTATTGAGCGCCAGCGCAAGGCCGGCAAGGACGCCCCGGAGCGGAGCAGGTAGGACACTCAGCATCGATTGGCTCGTCTATCCGTCAAAGGCGGCAAGCGTACCGATTGCGCATCGAACTGCAAGCGACGAATACCGTAAGGCGACGTGCCCGACCCTCGATGGGCCGGGGCACGTCGTGACGCCGGGGTTATTCGGCCTGTTTGCTGCTGTCCGCCTGTAGCGCCGTGAGCGCGATGGTGAACACGATGTCGTCGACCAGCGCACCGCGGGAGAGGTCGTTGACCGGCTTGCGCAGGCCTTGCAGCATCGGCCCGACACTGATCACGTTGGCGCTGCGCTGCACCGCCTTGTAGGTGGTATTGCCGGTGTTCAGGTCGGGGAAGATGAACACCGTGGCTTGGCCGGCCACCTTGCTGTTCGGCGCCTTCTGACGGCCGACGCTGAGCACGGAGGCGGCGTCGTACTGCAGCGGACCGTCGATCGGCAGATCGGGGGCCCGCTCCTGGGCGATGCGGGTGGCCTCGGCGACCTTTTCCACCTCGGCGCCGCTACCGGATGTGCCGGTGGAATAGCTGATCATCGCCACGCGTGGGTTGACGCCCAGGGCGACGGCGGACTCGGCGCTCTGCAGGGCGATCTCCGCCAGCTCGGTGGCGTTCGGGTTGGGGTTCACCGCGCAGTCGCCATAGACCAGCACCTGATCGGGGAGCAGCATGAAGAACACCGAGGACACCAGGCTGTAGCCCGGCGCGGTCTTGATCAACTGCAGTGCTGGGCGGATGGTGTTGGCGGTGGTATGCACGGCGCCGGAAACCAGGCCGTCGACCTCGTCAAGCGCCAGCATCATGGTGCCCAGCACGACGGTGTCCTTGAGTTGTTCGCGGGCATCGTCAGGGGTCAGCCCCTTGGCCTTGCGCATCTCGCACATGGGTTCGACGTAATGGTTGAGGATCAGCTCCGGATCGAGAATCTCCAGGCTGGCCGGCAGTACGATGCCCTGCTCGCGGGCGACGGCCTGCACTTCTTCGGGTTTGGCCAGCAATACGCAGCGCGCAATGCCGCGTTCCTGGCAGATCGCTGCAGCGCGGATCGTACGTGGCTCGTTGCCTTCCGGCAGCACGATGCGCTTGTTGGCTTGCTGTGCACGGCGGACCAACTGATAGCGGAACGCCGGGGGCGACAGGCGCAGCTCGCTGCGCGGCACACTGAGGCGCGTATGCAGCAGCTCGGGTTGCAGGTGCTGGGCGATGAAATCGGTGACCTGACTGGCCCGCTCGATATCGTCGACGGCTGTTTCCTTGTTCAGGGCGAACAGGTTGGTGGCGGTGTCGTACGAGCCGGTCTGTACCGTCATGACGGGCAGGCCGCCGTCGAGCGCGGCTTTGCACAGCTCGAGAATGCGAGGGTCCGGAGCGAAGTCGCTGCAAAGCAACAGCCCGGCCAGCTCGACGCCGTTCAGCGAGGCCAGGCTCGCCGCGAGGATGATGTCGTCACGATCGCCGGGCGTGACCACCAGTACGCCTGGCTCCAGCAGTTGCACGGTATTGGGCACGGCCCGGGCGCACAGAACGATCTTGCTGACACGGCGGCGCTCGGCTTCGCCGGCATGCAGCACCTTGGCATCGAGCAGCTGGGCGATATCCCGGGTGCGCAGGGCATTCAGCCGCTCGGCATAGGGGATGGCGCCGAGCAACTGGAAGTCCGGGGAGCCGAGCAGCGGCAGCTGCTCCTTCAGACGTTCGACAAACGCCGGTACGCCATCGTCGCTCTTGATCTTGTTGAGGATCACACCGAGTACTTTCGGATCCTTGGCACCGCCGAACAACTGCGCCTGGATCTCGATTCGCTCGGCCATGCGCTTGAGCGTGTCGGTGCCCTGCGCGGCGATCAGGATGACCTCCGCATCCAGGCTCTTGGCCAGATGGGTATTGATCCGCGAGGTGTGGTTGAACTCGCGGGTGGGCACCATGCCTTCGACGATGACCACGTCCTTGCCCGTGGCGACTTCCTGGTAACGGCTGACCACGTCTTCGAGCAGCAGATCGAGCTCGCCGTCGGCCAGCTGGCGTTCCACCTGCTCCAGCGGCAACGGTACAGGGGAGGCGATGTTCAGCGTATTCTCCACCAGCACGCAGGAGCGCTCGCGCCCCTGATCAAGCGGGAAGGGCTGGGCGATGGGCTTGAAGAAGCCAACCTTCAACCCGGCGCGTTCCAGCGCCCGGATCAGGCCAAGGCTGACGGAATTGAGGCCGCCACCGAAACCGCTGGGGGCGAGAAATAGGGTGTGCATGGTGATCTCCTGTCGAGCGATGGGCGATGCGGGGCCGAGTCGACCAATCCGACGCGCCAATAGGTCGTCGGATTGTGCAGTGCGAAGCGCTGCGGCGAGTTGTCAGGCGTCAAGCAGAGCGAGGGTGTCCAGCGCGATCTGGCGTTCCTCGTTGGTCGGCACGACCAGCACGCGGGGGCTGCCCGCTGCATGGATTTCTCCGCCGACACCGCGCGTGCAACGCGCGTTGGCTTCTTCGTCCAGCTTGAAGTTGAACAGCTTGAGATGCTCGAGCGTGCGGGTACGCACGGCGACGGAGTTCTCTCCGATGCCGCCGGTGAAGATCAGCCCGTCGAGTCGGGGCAGGGCGCAGGCCATGCTGGCCAGGGATTTGGCCAGTCGATAGCAGAAGACCTCCAGCGCGAGGTTAGCGCCGGCGTGGCCCGCTACGCGTGCCTCATGCAGGGTGCGCAGGTCGTTGGACAATCCCGACAGGCCCTTCAGGCCGCTGTCGTGGTTGAGCATGCGGTCGATCTGTTCGAGGCTCCAGCCCAGGGTGCGGTGCAGGTAGCTGTGCAGGTTGGGATCGACATCGCCGCTGCGTGTGCCCATCACCAGACCTTCCAGCGGGGTCAGGCCCATGCTGGTATCCCGGCTTTGGCCATTGACGATGGCGCAGGTCGAGCAGCCATTGCCCAGGTGGGCGGTCAGCCAGCAGCTGTCGTCGACCGGCAGGTTGGTCATCTCGGCGGCACGCTTGCTGACATAGTTGTGGCTGGTGCCGTGGAAGCCGTAACGGCGAACGCTGTGCTCTTTGTAGAGGAACTCCGGCACCGCGTAGCGGAAGGCGTGCTCGGGCATTGTCTGGTGGAAGGCCGTGTCGAATACGCTGACCTGCGGCAGGCCGGGGAACAGCGCCATGGCCGCGTCGATGCCGACCAGGTTGGCCGGGTTGTGCAGCGGCGCCAGCTGCGCGCTGTCGCGAATCGCCTGGAGCACGTCCTCATCGATCAGGCTGGAGCCGGTGAAGTGCTCACCGCCATGGACCACGCGATGACCGATGCCGTCGAGCTTGCCACCGGCGGCGTCCTGGGCCAGCGGCAACAGTTGCGCCAGCGCGGCACGGTGATCGGCACCCGGGATGTCCAGGCTCTGCTTGGTGTCGCCCTGCTGCCAGTGCAGTACCGCTTCAGGACTGCCAAGACGTTCAGCCAGACCTTGCAGCGGGAACGTGGCTTGCGCTTCGTTGACCAGTGCGAACTTGATCGACGAACTGCCGCAGTTAATCACCAGGATGTTTCGAGCCGACATCGGTGCTCCTCGGGATGC
Source organism: Stutzerimonas stutzeri (assembly GCF_019090095.1). NCBI lineage: Bacteria > Pseudomonadati > Pseudomonadota > Gammaproteobacteria > Pseudomonadales > Pseudomonadaceae > Stutzerimonas > Stutzerimonas stutzeri. The sequence continues at coordinate 1,314,611 of NZ_JAGQFP010000002.1, forward strand.
TTAATAATTGTTGAATTACATCGCTTAGCGTGCGCCGCGGATTCTGGCACAGGCCTTGGCGAACCGATGTTCTCCAAAGGTTGTATGCGGCTCCGCCCGATGCAGGAGCTACGATGGTGTCCAGCTACTGTGCTGACCCCGTTTATCCGGGCTCGGTTCGCAATCGGCGCGGCGCGCGGTTAAACTTTGGTATCACATCCCCCAGAGAAAGGTTACGTCTCATGCAGATTGCCGCGAACAAGGCTGTGTCAATCGACTACACGCTCACCAACGACGCCGGTGAGGTGATCGACAGCTCGGCCGGCGGCGCGCCGCTGGTCTACCTGCATGGTGCAGGCAACATCATTGCGGGCCTGGAAAGGGCCCTGGAAGGCAAGCAGGGCGGTGACGAGCTGAAGGTCGCCATCGAACCCCAGGACGCCTACGGCGAGTACAGTCCGGAGCTGGTCGCCACCCTCAATCGCTCGATGTTCGAGGGCGTCGACGAGCTCGAAGTCGGCATGCAGTTCCATGCGTCCGGCCCGGATGGCGGCATGCAGATCGTCACCATTCGCGATGTGGAAGGCGATGACGTGGTCGTCGACGGCAATCATCCGTTGGCTGGGCAGCGCCTGAACTTCGAAGTCAAGGTCGTCGATGTCCGCGATGCCAGCGACGAAGAAGTCGCCCATGGTCACATCCATGGCGAAGGTGGTCACCACCACTGATTTTTCGCTGCAAGGCAGATGGCGAAAAGGCTCGATCACGACGATCGGGCGATGAAAGCGCTTCGGTGATGCTGGAGCGCTTTTTTACCCTCTGGAGAAGAGAGATGAGCGCGTTCCACGATTTGGTCCTCACTGACCTCAGCGGTCAGGAGCTGCCGCTTGCGGCGCTGAAAAGCCAGTTGACGCTGGTGGTCAATGTGGCGTCCGAGTGCGGGCTGACCCCGCAATACGCCGGTTTGCAGGCCTTGCACCAGCGTTATCGGGATCGTGGTTTCGGCGTGCTGGGGATCCCGTGCAACCAATTCGCCGCCCAGGAACCCGGCAGCGATGCGCAGATCCTGCAGTTTTGCAGCGAGCAGTACGGGATCAGCTTTCCGTTGACCAGCAAGCTGGAGGTCAATGGTCCGCACCGGCATCCGCTGTATCGCCTGCTGGCTGGTGAGGGCGCCGACTTCCCAGGCGACATCAGCTGGAACTTCGAGAAGTTCCTGGTCGGGCGGGACGGCCGCGTGCTGGCTCGCTTTTCGCCCCGCACCGCGCCGGACGATCCGGCGCTGATCCAGGCGATCGAGCACGCGCTGGCCTGACGGTTCACCGCCCCAGCCGCCAGCCATGCCTGGCGGCCCTCCGCGCCGCCGGTTTGCTCGCATCATCGTCGTGAGCGTGGCGACTCGATAAGCGTCATGGATGATGCTATTCGACCGAGACGACCGGTCATATGCTCGGCCCATGAACAACCGAGCTCGCATCGACAAGCGTGACATGATCCTGGCCAAGGGCGCGCAGGTAATGACCCGGCGTGGTTACCACGGCACCGGGGTGCTGGAGATCGTCCAGGCTGCCGGGATACCCAAGGGCTCCTTCTACCATTACTTCGCCAGCAAGGAAGATTTTGCCCTGCAGGCGCTCGAGTACCTGTACACGCCTCGGCTGGAGCGCTATCAGGCTGCGCTCAGCCGTCCTGCGCTGAGCCCCCGCGAGCGGATTCTCGCTTACTACGCCGAGCTGATCGCGCACTTCGCCCGGCAGGAATGCCCGGAGTACCACTGCTTCCTCGGTAGCCTCAGTTTCGAAATGGCCGAGCTGTCGCAGCCGATCGGTCGCCAGGTAGAGTCGATTCTGCAGCGGTCTGTCGCGCTGCTGGCCAGCTGTCTCGAACAGGCCCGGACTCAGGCTGAAATCCCCACCAATACCGATTGCCAGGCGCTCGCCGAATTCATTGGCAACGCATGGGAAGGTGCGCTGTTGCGCATGAAGGTCGGCCGCAGCGTGGGACCTCTGAACGTCTTTCTGACCCAGTTGGAGCGTCTGCTGACGGTCCGCTGATTTTTTTGTGGCGAGCGGCGAGACGACCGGTCGCTTTGATGCCCTCAACCAGGAGATAACAATGACTGCAGCCGTGAATGCCCTGTTTCAGCCTTTCCAGCTCGGCAGCCTGCAACTGCCGACTCGTGTCGTCATGGCGCCGATGACTCGTTCGTTCTCGCCCAATGGCGTGCCGACCGCGGACGTTGTCGAGTACTACCGCCGCCGTGCCGCCTCAGGCGTTGGGCTGATCATCACCGAGGGCACCACGGTTGGCCATGCAGCCGCCAACGGCTACCCGCAGGTACCGCGCTTCTATGGCGAGGACGCCTTGGCCGGCTGGAAAGCCGTGGTGGACGCGGTACACGCGGCAGGCGGCAAGATCGTGCCGCAGCTTTGGCACGTCGGCAACGTACGCCGCAAGGGCACCGAGCCGGAGCCCGACGTGCTCGGTTACGGCCCCATGGAAAAGGTCAAGGACGGGCAGGTCGTTGTCCATGGCATGACCAAGCAGGACATCCAGGCGGTAATCGCCGCATTCGCGCAGGCGGCTGCCGATGCCAAGGCCATCGGCATGGATGGCGTCGAGATCCACGGCGCGCATGGTTACCTGATCGATCAGTTCTTCTGGGAGGGCAGCAACCAGCGCACCGACGAGTACGGCGGCAGCCTGGCCAATCGCTCACGCTTCGCCATTGAACTGATCGAAGCCGTGCGGGCTGCCGTGGGTGCTGACTTCCCGATCATCTTCCGCTTTTCGCAGTGGAAGCAGCAGGACTACACCGCTCGGCTGGTCACCACACCGCAGGACCTCGAGGCCTTTCTCGCGCCGCTCTCGGCGGCGGGTGTGGACATCTTCCATTGCTCCACGCGGCGTTTCTGGGAGCCGGAATTCGAGGGCTCGGACCTCAACCTGGCTGGTTGGACCCGGCAGTTGACCGGCAAGCCGACGATCACCGTCGGCAGCGTTGGCCTGGATGGGGAATTCCTGCAGTTCATGGTCAAGACCGACAAGGTGGCGCAGCCGGCCAATATCGAAGGTCTGCTCGAGCGTCTGAACAAGCAGGAGTTCGACCTGGTGGCCGTCGGGCGCGCCCTGATCTGCGACCCGGATTGGGCGTTGAAGGTCCGTGAGGGGCGCATGCAGGACATCCTGCCGTTCAGTCGCGAGGCGCTGAAAACCCTGGCGTGATCAACTTTTGAAAAACGGCGGCCGGCTTCGGCCGAGCCGCCGCTTGCGAGGTCGACGTCCACCGCGCAGATCGGGCGGTACGATCAGGCGCCGGGATAACCGGACTGTTTGAGCAGGGTCGCCAGATGCACCGCGTTGCGTGCCAGCATCGCGTTGGTCTGGGCGATCTTCTCGCCGGGGTCCTCTACATCCTTGTAGTCGGTCGAGCCCATTGCCGGTCCCACCCAGTAGGTACAGCCATTGGCTGGGATGCTGAAGCCTACGTCATTGAGCCCTTGAAACAGCTCCGCCACCACATGGTGAGCGCCATCCTCGTTGCCGACCACGGCCACGCAGGCGACCCTTCCGTAAGACACCATGCGTTGCTGGTCGTCCGTTTCGCCAAGAAATGCATCGAGTCGTTCGAGCACGCGCTGACACACGCTGGCCGGATGCCCCAACCAGATGGGCGTGCCGAGCAGCAGGATATCGGCGGCGAGGACTTTTTCTCGGATCGCCGGCCAGTCATCGCCAGGCCCTTCGTCAGAGGTCACCCCGGGTTTGATGTTGAAGTCCACTGCGCGTATCTGCTCGCAGGTAACGCCGAGTTTCTCCAGCTCATGTTCGGCCTGGCTCAACAGCAAGCCACAAGACGAGGGGGTTGGGGAGGATTTGAGCGTGCAGTTGATAGCCAATGCGCGAAGGGCCATGTGCGAATCTCCTTCAATCCGAGGGTGTTCGGATCTAGACAGCGTCGGCCTTCGCGGTTCACTGACGGGCCGCTGGCATCCTCTGCGTCTTTCCGCCTTCATGCACCCAGAACAGGGTCGCACCGGCCACGGCGGCCGGCATGATCAACAGGTTCAGCCCCGGCACAAGCAGTGCGGCATAGGTCACTGCGCCAAAGCTCAAGCTGCGCCAGCGGCGTTGACGCAGCCAGACCATCATTTCGGTCCAGCTCATCTTGTTGTTGTCCGCCGGATAGTCGATGTACTGCACGGCCATCATCCAGACCCCGAACACCAACCAGAGTGGCGCTGCGACGAGGTTGACCACCGGAATGAACGAGAGGATCAGCAGGGCCAGCGCTCGCGGCGCGAAATAGGCCAGCTTGCGCGCTTCGCGGCCCAGGGTTCGTGGCAGCATGGCCAGCAGCTCGCTCCAGCTGAAGGGCGGGGCGCTGTCTTCGCCGCGCGCGACGGTTTCCACCTTCTCGGCGAGGAAGCCATTGAAAGGGGCCGCGATGATGTTGGCGAGCAGGGTGAAGGTGAAGAACACCATCAGCAGCACCAGCACCACGAACAGCGGCCAGAGGATGTATTCGAGGAACATCAGCCACTCGGGCAGGCTCGGCATGAAGGCATCGACCCAGCCGCCGAATTGGCGTAGCGCGAAATAGATGAGGCCGGCGAACAGCAGCAGATTGACCGTCAGCGGCAGGATCACGAACAGCCGTAAGCCAGGGCTCAGAATGAGCTTCAGGCCTTCACGCAGGTACTGCGGGCCGGAAAGGGCAGCGATGGGCATGTGACGAACTCCGGAGGAACCGGTCCAGACCTTGCCGGTTCTGGTTGAGCGGGCGAGCCCGACTGTGGCGCGCCAGGATGGCGTCTGTTCCGGTCCACGAGGGTGTGAGGGGCGATGGCAGATGCGGTTGTCGCTGGGCCAGCCGGGGTATCGACTCCGGCTGGCGTCAGGGCCTGCACTGTTTCATTTGCTGTCGAAGCTGATTGGCTTGCGCCGCAGTGGTTGCTGGTCGAAGCGTACGCCGGGCAGCCCTGTTTCCATCAGGGCGCGAATGTTGCGGTGGTCGGTCCCGCTGGGGTTTTCCAGCACGGATTGGTAATGCTCACCGAAGGCCAGCAACGCTTCCTCGGTGCTGAACCCTTCCAGCACCGCGAGCCCGAGGGTCTTGCACGAGCCTTCGTTTTCGCCTGCGGCGTTTTCCACGTTGCCGTTGAAGAAGCGACTCGGCTGGTAGTCATAGGCGCTGGCGATGAACGCCAATGTGTCGCTGAACGGATGGTTGCGGTTGCGCAGCCGGGCGCGGAATTCCCTGATATCGGTCATGGTTTCTGGCTCTTGTCGAATGCGGCCTGCTGCTCAGGCGTCGCTTCCTTCTGATAGCGCTTTTTCCATTCGGCGTAGGGCATGCCGTAAACCTCTTCGCGCGCCTCGTCGATGCTGACCTCGATGTCCAGGTCATCGGCAGCGGCTTTGTACCACTTCGACAGACAGTTTCTGCAGAAGCCCGCCAGATTCATCAGGTCGATGTTCTGTGCATCGGGGCGGCTGCGCAGATGCTGGACCAGGCGGCGGAAGGCGGCGGCTTCGAGTTCGGTGCGTTCTTGATCGTTCATGTTCTCAGGTCTCGGCAATGCAGACGTGGACGGGATCATAACCTTGACCGATGCACTGGGCCAGAGAGTGGCGGGGGAACTTTAGCCGGCTCCTGTGCCTCCGCTGGTAAGGATGGCCAGCCGGCCGTCCGGTAACAGAGGAGAACGGATGTGATCGGGAAAAAACACTGGGTAATTGCCGAGGGTTACCTGCCCGCGCCGGGCCCCGTACCTGATGACCCGGCGCTGCGCAGCCATGAGACGGCCTGCATTCTCAATGCCGGGCCGGTGGAAGCAGTGATCGACCTGACGCTGTATTTCGCCGATCGCGAGCCGGCCGGGCCGTACGAGGTTCGGGTGCCCGCACGGCGCACCTTGCACTTACGGTTCGACGATCTGCGCGCGCCCGAGACGGTTCCGCGGGAGACCGATTACGCAAGCGTGTTCGTTTCCAGCGTTCCGGTGGTCATCCAGCACACCCGCTTGGACGCCCGCCGCGGTGAGCGCGCGCTGATGACCACATTGGCCTACGGCAGCGATTAAGCGGCTGCTCAGTCCCGGTGTGCGGCCAGCGTGATCGATACCGACTCGGCGAAGCGCAGGGCGTGGGGCTTGTCCACTTCGACCTCGGCGTAGCGCACCTGAGGGTGCGCCATGACCAGATCGAGGATTTCCTGGGTGAGGCGCTCGAGCAGGGCGAAGCGGTTGTCTTCGACGTGACGAATGATGGCCTTGGTGATGGTGCGGTAGTTCAAGGCGTGTTCGATGTCGTTGTCGCGTACGGCGTCGGCGGCCGGGTAGAGCATCGTCAGATTGATCAGAACATCCTGTTTGTTGAGGATCTCTTCCTCCTTGATGCCGATGAAGGTACGCAGTCGCAAGTCTTTGACGCGGATGCGCGCCATGGCGGGTTCCAGTCGAGGCATGTTGTTCCTTCGCGTATCAGATCAGGTGACGGCCACCGTTGACCGCCAGGGTGGTGCCGGTGACGTAGGGATTATCGAGCAGATAACGCAGGCTCTGGTAGATCACTTCGGCGCCGGGCTCGATGCCCAGTGCGGATTTGGCCAAGGCCTTGCGTCGGTATTGGGCATCATCGTCCGGATTGAACTGTATCAGGGCCGGAGCGATGCCGTTGACCTTGATGGCCGGTGCGAGGCTGGCGGCGAACGACAGCGTGAGGTTGTCCAGGCCGGCTTTGCTTGCCGCGTAGGCGATGTGCTTCTTGCTACCGACGCGGGTCACGTCGTCGCTGATATGGATGATATCGGCCGGACCGCCATGGTGTAGCAGGTCAGCGCACTGGAGATTGATCAGGTAGGGGGCGAGCATGTGCACCTCGAACATGCGCTGAAACACCTCGGCCTCCTGGCCTGGCGTCTCGACGTGCCAGTCCGATGCGTTGTGAACGATGGCACGCAAGGCCTGCGTCTGTTGCTTGAGCGCCGCAATGAAGGCATGGATGCCCGCCGCACCGGAAAAGTCGGCCTGCAGCGTGACGGCGCCACGGTCGCGCAGCCGCTCGAGGCTGGGCCTGGGGGTGCGGTAGCTGATGATCACTGGCTGCCCTTCATCGAGCAGACGCTCGGCGCAATGCAGGCCGATGCGTTGGCTGGCGCCGGTGATCAGGATCGGGGCCACTGGCTGGGTCATGGTCGTCACTGAGTCGCTGGAAGAGGCCGCGTCGGGAGGCGCGGGTGATGCGCCAGCTTACACCAGGCACCTGACGGCATCACGCCGACACCGCCTGCCGCTGTCGGACAACATAATGACCCAGGAGGCGAGCCGCTAGGAGTGCTCGGGGGTTTCGCTGAATACCTCGGTCGGCAGCTCCGGTTGCAGCTCCGGATGCAACCGCTGGTGCTGCTCGTACAGGTAGGAACGGATGCGCTCGGCGTCGCGATGTTGCGGGTATTCGACCTCATAGGCCGTCAGCCCATCCTTGGCATCGCGGACTCGGTGGGCATCGATCTCCAGCGCGACCTCTCCGGGGAGCGCCAAGTGCAGGTGCAGGTGCTTGGGCGCCTTGCGCTTCTTCCCGACGTCGACCAGAAGGCCATTGGGCGACAGTTCATGAACGCTGAGCGCGGTCTCGTGGCCGTTGTCGGAGAGCAGCGGCAGGGGCTCGTCTAGCGGCAGCCGCCACGCCCGAACGACCGGTCCGCGCTCGTAAATGGTCGGCGGGGCGAGTTGCAGCCGAACGGTCTGGAACTCGTCCTTGCCAAGCTGTAAGGGGAACGACATGCAATAGTCGTCGAACTCCGCTTCGAAGGTCAGCTTGGCCTTGGCGGCCAGGCGTAACAGCAGGCTGTTCGCCTTGTCGCCGCCGTCCACACGAAAACCGCCCGGCGTCTGGCCGGTTTCCGCGGACGAACTCGTGAGAAGGTCGTTGATATACGCCAGCTCGGTGCTGGTCAGAATGGACTTGTTCGGCATCACGATTCCCTCTCCAGGGCAGCAGGACTGGCCTGCCCATGCCTCGCTCCGCGCGCCCGTCAGGCACCCGCGAGATCCTCTGCAGGACCGCCTTGCGACAACGCGTTGCGCGACAAGTTGCAACCAGACGCACCGATGTAAGAATAGAGCTCCCAGCGCCAGCCGGAGGGACCGAATGCGGCATAATGTTCCGCTTCCATTCGCAGCGGAGCCCACCATGAAAGTTGCCATCCTCTCCGGTACGGTCTACGGCACAGCCGAAGATGTTGCCCGCCACGCCGCCACGCACCTGAAGGCAGCAGGTTTCGAGGCCTGGCATGATCCACGTGCGCAGTTGGCGCAGGTTATCGATTTCGCCCCGCAGGCGTTGCTGGTGGTCACCGCCACCACCGGCATGGGCGAGCTGCCTGACAATTTCGTCCCGCTGTACTCGGCCATTCGCGACCAGTTTCCGGCCTGGCAGGGCTTACCCGGTGGCGTCATTGCGCTAGGCGATGCCAGCTACGGCGACACCTTCTGTGCAGCCGGCGAGCTGGTGCGTGAGTTGTTTGCCGAACTTGGCGTCCAGGAAGTGCAAGAGATGCTGCGCCTCGATGCGAGCGAGACGGTGACCCCCGAGCGTGACGCCGAACCTTGGCTGGAAGGCTTCGCCGCGGCCCTGCGCCGCTGATGCGCTAAACGTCGTGCGGGCTTCTAGCGCGACCCGGCTGGCCCGTCAGCCGCTTGCCGGGCGAATGCCTGCAGCTGCGGGTAGAACGCACGGAAGTCCTGCTGCAGCGGCCGGTACAGGCGCTCCAGCTCACGGACCCCGCCGGCGAGCCCTTCGGGGCGTGACAGACGGCGGCTCATGCCGGCCACGACCTGCTCCATCACGCTAAACTCGCGATAACTGCCGAGCCAGTCCTGGGCGGCCATGCGCGGCGCGATCACCGCCAGCTTGCCCGGTAGCTCGGCCTCCTCGCGCAGTACCCGATAGACCCGCGCCGTGAACTCATCCAGCGGCTCGTCGGCATAGTCGTGCCAGTGCGCGGCCAGGCAATGGTCAAAAAACAGGTCGATCAGAATGCCGGCGTAGCGGCGCCGCTCATTGGGAAAGCGCGCCTTGGCCTGCAACACCAGCGGATGGCTGTCGGTAAAGGCATCAATCTGACGGTGCAGGCGAATGCCGGCTTCGATCTGTGCGGGCCAACGCCCTTGCAGCGGGCCTTTTACAAAGTCGCCGTACAGGCTGCCGAGCAGTGCGCCGGACTGCGGGCCGCCGAGATGCAAGTGTGCGAGATAGTTCATGGGAGCAGTCTAGCAGCGCCGCCTGGCCCGGGGTGCATCACGCCGCGTCGGGTACCTCGGCGACGGCGCCGTACAGCGCCTCGGCGATCGCCTTGTGGCAGGCGCGACCGAGTGAGTTGCGTGCCATTGCGCGACTGTCGATCGGTGGCAGTAGCTGAATATCCACCTGGGCGATGTCGGTGCTCAGCAGCCTGAACAGATGGGTAAGCAGGTCATCGTCGCCGACGAAGGGGGCCTGGGCGTCGGCCTCACCGTTGCGCCAGTAACGGATCGCAACGGGTTGGATCGGCGTGCCGGTCTCGATGGCGGAGGACAGCAAGCGGCTGTGGAACGGGCGCAAGGTCGTGCCATCCGTGGTGGTGCCCTCGGGAAAGATCAGCAGTGTGCCGCGCTCTTGCAGCGCCGCGCCGAGTTGCCGGTTCAGCACGGCACTGTCACCACCGCCTCGGCGGATGAATTGGGTGCCCGCTTCGGCGGCCAGCCAACCGAGCAGCGGCCAGCGGCGCACGTCGGACTTGGCCAGAAAAGCCATCGGCTGGAGCATGCCGATCAGCGGAATGTCCGTCCAGGACACGTGATTGGCCAGCCAGAGCATTGGTCGATCGGGGCACTGCCCGGACAGCCGGAGCTCGAAGGGAAGAGCGCCCGCCAGACGCGCAAGAAACCAGCGGCACAGCCGGTGGCGCGTGGCGGCGGACGGCGTGGCGCCGGCCAGCGCACCGATCCTCAGGCTGCTGGCCAGGCAAGCGCCGAGTGCAATGACGCCGCTCAGACGGGCCAGTCGTGCATACAACCGCAGCCTGCTCATCTAGACGGCGGCCTTGAAGTGCCGGGCATAGCGAGGGCAGAGCTCGTCGCGCTTGAGCAATATGAAGACATCGGCAACCTGGAAATCGGGATCCCAGCAGGGTTCGCCGCAGATCTTCGCGCCGAGCCGCAGATACGCCTTGAGCAAGGGCGGCGGTTGCGCGATGACGTTGCCCGGCGACTCCAGCGCGGGCAGCGGATGCTTCGGCTTGGCCTGCAGCAAGTCGGTGCTCATGTATCGCTCGCGTAGCCGCTGCATGATGGCCTGGGCCTGGATGCCACCGTCGCGCATGGGAATGCTCGCGCACCCCATCAGGTAGCGATAACCGCCTTGGTTGAGGGCGTCCGCCAGTGCGCTCCAGAGCACGGCGATGGTCGCACCGTTTCGGTAGCCGGGGTGCACACAGGTGCGGCCGATTTCGAGAATCGGCGCGCTTAGTTCCGCCAGCCCGTGGAGGCTGAATTCCCCTTCGCTGTAAAAGCGCCCGAGCGAGCGTGCGGCGTGACTGTCGAGCAGCCGCGTGGTGGCGACCAGCATGCCGTTGTCGAGATCACGCACGCCGATATGGCTGCAATAAGCATCGAACTCATCGTGGTCGAGGCCCGCTTCGGCGCCGTTCAGCTGCGCGCCGAATTCACTGCTGAACACCTGGTAGCGCAGTGTTTGGGCATCGAGCAAGGCCGCCTGCCCATGGAGACGCTCTGCCTGTAGGCGGCGGGAGGTACGAGGGAAATCGAGGGTGGTCATGCCTGTCTCCTTGGTCAGCCTTGGCTCGGCGCTGCAAACGCAGCGCTTGGTTGCTATGGTTGAGGCGCCGTCGAACAGTGATGCCGAATCAGGCTAGGCAGAGGCCGTGTCACGGCGGTTACCAATCGATGATGCTTGGATGACGATGCTTGCCATTGGCCATCTGGCGCTGTTGACCCCAAGGAGTGAGAGCGATGTCTTGGCACGAACTGATTGGCCCGCTGCACCGTCTGCCGTCACGGCTTGCGCTGGATGACTGGTTTGCGGCGCTGCAGGCTCAGTGCGAGGGTGACCTGTTCGAGCTGGCGGTGCTCGGCGGCCGGCTGGCAGAAACGCCCGGGTTGGCGTTCGTCGCCGGTTATCAGGCGGCATTGCGGCGGCTCTGGCCCGATGCGCCCGAGGGGCTCGGCGCGCTGTGCACAACGGAAGACCGCAAGTTGCGCCCAGCCGACATGCTGACGCGATTGGAGGGCGCGCAGCTGACCGGCCACAAGGACTTCGTCACCGGCGGTACAACCGCGAGCTGGTTGCTGGTGTCTGCGCGCGACGAGCCGCCCGGCGAGCGCCCGCGTCTGAGCCTGTGCATGGTCCGTTGCGACGAGGTGGGTGTGCACCTCGAGCCTGGACCGCCACTGCCGCTGCTGCCGGACGTGCCCCACGGACGCTTGCGGTTGGTGCATGCGCACTGCCAGCGGCTGACGGGGGATGGCTGGGACGATTACGTCAAACCGTTCCGCACGCTGGAGGATCTGTATGTGATGGCGGCCCTGGTCGGCTGGCTATATGGCGTGGGACGCGAGTGCGCCTGGCCGCAGGGCTTGCAACTGCAGCTGTTGGGCATATTGGCTGGCGCGGCCGAGGTGTCACGCCTGCCTCCCGCGGACCCCGCCACGCATCTGTTGCTGGCCGCGTTGAGCCAGCAATTGGCGGCGCTTGGCCCTGGGCTCGATGCTGCGCTGGCGGCTGGCCCGCCGCAGTGGTTAGGCTTGTGGCAACGTGATCGTGGCGTGCTGCAACTGGCTCGGGGTGCCCAGGCCAGGCGGCTGGCCCAGGCCGCGGCGACCTTGGGGCTGACGCCGTTGGCTGACCCGACGCCGTGAACCGTGGCGCCATCGGGAACTCCTCGTCGTCCGAGGCGCCTATAGCAGGCGTGCCGCAATGGCACGGGACGATTGTCGAGTGCCTGATCGGCGACGTCCTGACCCTTTCTCAGACAAGGATTTCAATGTCTCTCAGCTGTATCGCTACGCTTGCTTGGTGCGCCGCAGTCGTGCGGAGCCTTCGACCATGATGCTGGCGGGGGAGGTGTTCCCGTGGCGCGACGGCAACCGCTTCCAGCTGTTGACCGACGGGCCGACGTTCTTCCCGCGCATCCTGGCGAGTATCGAGGCGGCCGAGCGTCGGGTGGATGTCGAGCTTTACCTGGTAGAGGATGGCCGCTGCGTGGAGCGTTTGTTCGACGCGCTGGTGGCGGCAGCCGAACGCGGGGTGCGGGTGCGTTGCCTGTTCGATGGCTTTGGTTGCCTGAAACTGGGGCAGAAAGCGCGTCAGCGTCTGAGCGATGCCGGGATCGATTTTCGCCAGTACAACCCGCTGAAACTGCGCCTGAAATTTCGCAACCTGCACCGCGATCATCGCAAGCTGATCCTGATCGACGACCGGCATTGCTTCGTCGGCGGCGCTGGCGCAACGGATGAGTTCTGGAATCCTGACAACCCGGACGAGCACTGGCACGAAGTGATGGTCGAAATTGCCGGCCCGTTGCTCGACGACTGGCGGCGACTGTTCGATGTGCAATGGGCGTTGTGCCTGAAGCGGCGGATCTGGCAACTGCCGTTACCGCAGCGGCAGCCGAGGGTGCCGGCCAACCCCTCGCTCGACACGGGCATGGGGCGGGTCGCCTATTCAGCGGCGCGGCAGCATCGAGACATTCTGCATAGCCTGTTGCGCAACCTGCGACACGCACAGCGCCGGATCTGGCTGGCCACGCCTTATTTCCTGCCGACCGGTCGGGTACGCCGCGAATTGATGCGCGCGGCACGTCGAGGCGTCGATGTGCAGCTGTTGCTGACCAGCCGTAATACCGATCACCCCGCGGTGCGCTATGCCGGACAGCGCTATTACCCAAGGCTGCTCCGGGCGGGCGTGCGGATTCATGAATATCAGCCACACTTCCTGCACATGAAAATGGTGCTGGTCGATGACTGGGTCAGTATCGGTTCATGCAACTTCGATCACTGGAACCTGCGCTGGAACCTGGAGGCCAATCTGGAAGCGGTCGACACGCCGTTCAGCGAGTCTGTGGTCGCCAGCTTCGAGCATGATTTCTCCCGCAGCCTGGAAATCGACCTCGAGCAGTGGCACGCGCGTCCGCTCAGCCAGCGCGTCTATCAGCGCATGTGGGGCTTGCTCGATCGCCTCGTGATCAACATATTCAACCGCAGCGGCTGAGGCACGGCCCGGGCGCTGCAAACCTTCACCTGACTGGGAGCGTGTTTCGATGGCTGCGAAGAAGATCCTGATGCTGGTCGGCGACTATGTTGAAGATTACGAAACCATGGTGCCGTTTCAGGCACTGCAGATGGTCGGGCACACCGTGCATGCGGTCTGTCCGGACAAGAAGGCGGGCGATACGGTGCGTACCGCGATCCATGATTTCGAGGGTGATCAGACCTACAGCGAGAAGCCGGGTCATAACTTCGCCCTGAACTTCGACTTCGCCGCGGTGCGGGCCGAGGATTATGACGCGCTGGTCGTGCCCGGCGGCCGCTCGCCGGAGTACTTGCGCCTCAATGAGCAGGTGCTAAGCCTGGTCAAGGCGTTCGGCGAGGCGCAAAAGCCGATTGCCGCGGTGTGCCATGGTGCGCAGCTGCTGGCGGCGGCGGGGATTCTCCAGGGCCGCGGCTGTAGTGCATACCCTGCCTGCGCGCCGGAAGTGCGGTTGGCCGGCGGTGAATATGTCGATATACCTGTGGATCAGGCTCATACCCAGGGCAATCTGGTGACCGCTCCGGCATGGCCGGCGCATCCGGCGTGGCTGGCGGCGTTTCTCGAACTGCTCGGTACGCGCATCAGCCTGTAACATGGCGTAGCGTTCACAGGCCCGCTACTGGCGGGCCTTTTCGTTGGCCACGCGGCGCTCATCTGTCGAGACACCCATGAACCAGGCAAAAGATCCCCTGCACGGCGTCACGCTGCACGACATCCTCGTCGAACTCGAGGCCCATTTCGGCTGGGACGGCCTGGCCGAGCGGGTCGATATTCGCTGCTTCAAGTGCGATCCCAGCATCAAATCGAGCCTGACCTTCCTGCGCAAGACGCCCTGGGCGCGGGCCAAGGTCGAGGCGCTGTACGTACAGCTGCGCAGCGCTGCACAGCGCTAGGTCCGGCAGCTGGTCGTCGTTAGCGAAGGACCGTTTATCCGCACTCAGAAAAAAAGATCTCCCCGCGACTCAAGTTCGCTGAATCATGCCGATCCTGTTACTGAATGATTCGTTGCGCTGACGGGTCAGTCTGGAAACGAAGCGGTCTCAGGGAGATCAAAAACAATGAGAAACAACGGACCGGTCAGCAACACAGAACGTAGCTTTCCTGAACACCAGCGGCTGATCTCTGCCACCGATACGCACGGCAAGATCGTTTACTGCAACGATGAGTTCGTCGCTATAAGCGGGTATGCGCGCAACGAGCTGATCGGCAGCCCGCACAACCTGGTGCGTCACCCCGACATGCCGCCGGCGGTCTTTCAGGCCATGTGGGGCCAACTGAAGGCGGGAAAGAGCTGGATGGGGGTGGTCAAGAACCGCTGCAAGAACGGTGACTTCTATTGGGTCAGCGCCTATGTCACGCCGATTCTCGACAACGGCACGCTGACCGGTTTCGAGTCTGTCCGGGTCAAGCCAACCGCAGAACAGGTAACCCGTGCCACGGCCCTCTATGCGCGGCTACGGGAAGGGCGCCCGGCGCTCTCCGTGGGGCGCCGAGCCATGGGCCATATGCGTGCCCTGTCGCTGCCGCTGGCTGGCGCTCTGCTGGCCAGCGTCAGTGTGCTCTGGCTGCCGCCCGCAGCGGCGATCGTTGCGATCGTCGGCCTGTTTCTGGCGCTGGGGCTTGGCTGTCACATGGCTACTGAAAGGCAGATGGCGCAGATACTGCAAAGCGTGCCAAACGCGTTTAGCGATCCGGTGGTCGCGCTCACCTATACGCACCAGCACGGGAATGCCGCCCGGCTGGCAATGGCCCTGATCAGCGAGGATGCTCGCTTGCGCACCGCCCTGACGCGGTTGTCCGATCTCGCCGTGCAGGTGCAGAGCGCTTCGGCGGATACCTTCCAGTTGGCCAGCCAGACGGAAAACGATCTGCGCCAGCAGCGCGGTGAAACCGACATGACGGCCACGGCTGTCACCGAGATGACCGCCTCGATCGGAGAAGTGGCCGCTCACGTTCAGCAGACCGCAGAAGAGGCGACCACCGCCAACGCACTGGCCAATGATGGCGACCGGGTGGCCGAACGTTCACGCAAAGCCATGGAGATGCTCGCCAGCACCGTCGGCAACATTGGCAGTGCGGTAAATGAACTGGCCGGCGAGACCCAGCAGATCATGGCCGCCGCCGGAATGATCCAGAGTATTGCCGAACAGACCAACCTGCTGGCGCTCAACGCCGCCATCGAAGCGGCGCGTGCCGGCGAACAGGGACGGGGCTTCGCCGTGGTGGCGGACGAGGTGCGCGCGCTGGCCAGCAAGACGCGTGATTCGACGCAGCAGATCCAGACCATCATCGAGTCGCTGACCCGCAAGGCCGACGAGGCGGTGAGCATCGCTCAGGTTGGCGACCGGGAGGCTGCGCAGGGCCTGGCCCAGGTCATCGAGACGCAGCAGGCGCTGGAGGGGATTCGCGAGGCGGTCAGCCGCATCACCAACATGAGCCAGCAGATGGCCGCCGCCGCCGAGGAGCAGGCGCATGTGGCAGAGGATATCGCTCAGCAGATTACGCGTATCGCCGGGAGCACAGACAGCAATGCCAGCAAGGCGGAGCGCACCATGCAGCGTGGGCGCGAACTCGAAGGTGCGGCACGTGGTCTGCGGGCGCTGGTCGAACGTTTCAATCGCTGATCACGCGGCATAAAAAAGCCCGGCTCAAGGCCGGGCTTTTTTGCATTGGCGGTTGGTTACTGCACTTCGACCGCCAGGCTTTCGGCGATCTTCTGCTGCCAGACCGCAGGGCCGGTGATGTGGACCGACTCGCCGTTGGTATCGACGGCGACGGTGACCGGCATGTCCTTGACCTCGAACTCGTAAATGGCCTCCATACCCAGTTCAGCGAAGGCCAGCACCTTGGACTTCTTGATCGCCTGGGCGACCAGATAGGCCGCACCGCCGACCGCCATCAGGTAGACGGCCTTGTTGTCCTTGATTGCGTCGATGGCGATCGGGCCGCGCTCGGATTTACCGATCATGCCCAGCAGGCCGGTCTGCTCGAGGATCTGACGGGTGAACTTGTCCATGCGCGTGGCGGTGGTCGGACCGGCCGGGCCCACCACTTCGTCACCGACCGGATCGACCGGTCCGACGTAGTAGATGAAGCGACCCTTGAGGTCCACCGGCAGCTCTTCGCCCTTGTTCAGCATGTCGACCATGCGCTTGTGCGCGGCGTCGCGGCCGGTGAGCATCTTGCCGTTGAGCAGGACGGTTTCGCCCGGCTTCCAGCTCTGAACCTCTTCGGGGGTAATGGTGTCGAGGTTGACGCGACGCGCGCTCGGGCCGGCTTCCCAGACGATTTCCGGGTAGGCATCCAGCGGCGGCGGGGTCAGTTCGGCAGGTCCCGAGCCGTCCAGCACGAAGTGTGCGTGGCGGGTGGCTGCGCAGTTGGGAATCATGCACACCGGCAGCGAGGCCGCATGGGTCGGGTAATCCATGATCTTGACGTCGAGCACGGTAGTCAGGCCGCCGAGGCCCTGGGCGCCGATGCCCAGCTGGTTGACCTTCTCGAACAGCTCCAGGCGCAGCTCTTCGATGCGGTTCTGCGGACCGCGGGCCTTCAGCTCGTGGATGTCGATGGATTCCATCAGGACTTCCTTGGCCATCACCGCGGCCTTCTCGGCGGTGCCGCCGATACCGATGCCGAGCATGCCTGGCGGGCACCAGCCGGCGCCCATGGTCGGAACGGTCTTCAGGACCCAGTCGACGATGGAGTCGGAAGGGTTGAGCATGGCCATTTTCGACTTGTTCTCGGAGCCGCCGCCCTTGGCCGCGACATCCACCTCGACCTTGTCACCGGGCACGATGGAGTAGTGGATGACCGCCGGCGTGTTGTCTTTGGTGTTCTTGCGGGAACCTGCCGGGTCGGCCAGGATCGAAGCACGCAGCACGTTCTCCGGCAGGTTGTACGCGCGGCGAACACCCTCGTTGATCATGTCGTCCAGGCTCATGGTGGCGCCGTCCCAGCGCACGTCCATGCCTACCCGCACGAATACGGTAACGATGCCGGTGTCCTGGCAGATCGGCCGATGACCGGTGGCACACATGCGTGAGTTGATCAGGATCTGCGCCATGGAATCGCGCGCGGCTGGCGACTCTTCGCGCAGGTAGGCCTCGTGCATGGCCTGGATGAAGTCGACGGGGTGGTAGTAGGAAATGAACTGCAAAGCGTCGGCAACGCTTTGTATCAGATCGTCTTGCTTGATCACGGTCATGCAGCGCGTCCTCTTGGCGGGGCGGAGACGAGGCGCGTGGGAACGTGGCCGACGCGCTCAGGTAAAAAAGGCGCGGCAGTATAACCCGCTGCGCGACAGGGGGCACAGACGGACCAAGGTGGAAGGGATGCGAAGGGCAACTGGCTTGGCGATAGGGCAGTGGGGCGCGGTGGCGCGGCTGACGGCCACAACGTCACCGATCAGCGAGCAAGAGCGGTACAGGGTGACAAAACCGCCACTCTCGGGACCATCGGACGCTCGTCTGGACACGCGGCGTACGGCTTATAGGCTTTTACAGGTGGCCGGCGTACAGTACATCGAAATGCCATTATGGGAACGGATTCCATGCGCGTGACTCGTGAACAGAGCGATCAGCAGGCGCTTCAGCAGCTCGTCACCAAACGCTTCGCAATGGCGGCCGGAACCTACGGCCTGGCATTGCTGCTGATCTGGGTCACCGTCGCCGGTGGCTTTTATCAGGCATCGATCGACACGGCCATTTTCGCCTCGGCGATGATCCTGGCCACTCAGCTGGTCTTCTGCTGGGTCTTCTACCGAGGCTATAACCTGCGCTTTCGCGACCCGAGCCTGACGGAGCCACAGGTGCTGGTTGCGCTGGTCTGGTTGACCTATTTTCTATTCAATCTCGGCGATAACCGTGGCTCGTTGCTGGTGCTCTATGTGCTGGCGCTGATGTTCGCCGTATTCCTGCCGCCTCGGGTATTCATGCGCTACGCCGTGCTCGCGTTTCTGAGCTTCGTCGGGATGTCGCTGGCCGACGCCTATCTGGGCGCGCTGAAAGATCCGCAGGCCGCTTTGCTGGAGGCCGGCGTACTGTTGGTCACGCTGATCTGGATGTGTCTGTTCGTCGGTTACGTCTATACGTTGCGCCAGCGCATGCGTCAGCGTCGTTTCGCCTTGCAGGCGCATCAGGAAACATTGCGCGGCATGATGCGGCAGCTCGAAGACCTGGCGTCCACCGACGAGCTGACCGGGCTGTACAACCGTCGCCACTTCCTGCGCCGTGCCGAGGCCGAACTGAGCCGCTTGCGGACCGGACACCGGTCGGGCCTCGCCCTGATCGACCTCGATTACTTCAAACGGATCAATGACCAATACGGGCACGCCACCGGCGACAGGGTCCTGCAGACGTTCGCATCCGTGGCGCGTTCCTGTCTGCGCGACGACGATGTGCTGGCCCGCTACGGCGGTGAAGAGTTCGTGCTGTTGTTGCCCAGCACCGATGCCGAGCAGTTCAGCGCTTGCTGCGAGCGCCTGCGCGAGGCCTTCGCCAATGCCCAGCCGTTGGACGTGCAGCTCCAGGCGGGGCAGTTGAGCCTGTCGGTAGGGCTGACCCTGCTCGAGGCGGGCGATGACCTGGACGAGTCCTTGCAGCGTGCGGACGAGGCGCTCTATCGCGCCAAGAAGAACGGTCGCAACCGCTGCGAGGCCAGCTGGATGACCGCCAGTGCCTGAACTGACGGTCGAGGACCGCCGCTGGACGGTCAGTGCGGGCCGCAATCTGCTCGATGCGCTTAATGACGCCGGGCTGCGCGTGCCGTACAGCTGCCGGGCGGGTAGCTGCCAGGCCTGCCTGGTGCGCTGCGTGCAAGGCGCTCCTGCCGACGCGCGCCCCGAGGCGCTCGATGCCGAGCTGCGCGCGAAGGGGTGGCGGCTTGCCTGCCAGTGCACCGTCACCGAGGACCTCAATGTTGCGCTGTACGATCCGCGGCGAGACGGTTTGTCGGCGCGGGTACAGGCACTCGATTGGCTCGATGGGCAGGTCCTCCGGCTGAGGCTGGTTCCGGAGCGGCCCTTGCGTTACCGCGCAGGCCAATCCGTACTGTTATGGACCGACGAGGGGGTCGCACGGCCCTATTCGTTGGCGAGCCTCCCCGGCGAGGACGCCTGGCTCGAATTCCAGATCGACTGCGGCCGACCCGGTGCCTTCAGCGATAGGGCGCGCAAGCTGGCCGTCGGCGATCAACTGGGCCTTGGGCAGCTGCACGACAGCGCCTTGCGCTACGAGCCCGACTGGCAAACAAGGCCGCTGTTACTGCTGGCTGCCGGCACGGGACTCGCGCCGCTCTGGGGCGTATTGCGCGAAGCGCTGCGACAAGGCCATGCCGGGCCCGTTCGGCTGCTGCATTTCTGTCGAGGTGAGTCTTACCTGCGGGCTTCGCTCGATCAACTGGCCGAGCGGCATCCGAATCTGAGTGTGGAGCGGATCGATCGGCAGCAGACACACGATCGCCTGCAATCGCTGCGGATCGCATCGCGTCAGGAAGTTGCGTTGATTTGTGGCGCCAGTGCGTTCGTCGACGCCTGCGCCAAGCGGCTGTTCATGGCGGGCCTACCCAGAGGTCAGGTGCTCTGTGATGTCTTCCTGGTGCGCCAGGTCGAGACCGCGCCGCCGCGCTGATAATGAGGCCGGCCAGCGCATGGGCGCTGGCCGGCCAATGGCAGGCTCTGGCGAGCCGTGCCGACCGACCCAGGCGTATCAGGTCAGCGAATCGCCGACGCGCAGGATCTTCATGGTGTTGGTGCCGCCGGTGCCGTGGTAGGTGTCGCCCTTGGTCAGAATCACCCAGTCGCCGACGCTCACCACGTTGCGCTTGAGCAACTCGTCCACCGCCGCCTGACTGACCTTGTCTGCCGGCAGTGCCGCCGGGTCGAAGGGAATGGTCTGCACGCCACGGAACATGGCGACCCGAGCCTGGGTTTCGCGGTGGGGCGAATAGGCGAAGATCGGTACCGACGAGCGGATGCGCGACATGATCAGTGGGGTGTAGCCGCTTTCGGTCAGGCTGATGATCGCCTTCACGCCGGGGAAATGGTTGGCGGTGTACATCGCCGCCAGCGCGGTGCTTTCATCGCTGCGCTCGAAACGCTGACCGAGACGATGACCGGATTTGATGCTGGTCGGGTGCTTCTCGGCACCGCAGCAGACCCGCGCCATCGCCTTGATCGCCTCGACCGGGTATTCGCCAGCCGCGCTTTCGGCCGACAGCATCACCGCATCGGTGTAGTCCAGCACGGCATTGGCTACATCGGACACCTCGGCGCGAGTCGGCATCGGGTTCTGAATCATCGACTCCATCATCTGCGTCGCGGTGATCACGATCTTGTTGTTGCGGCGCGCGTGCAGAATGATCTTTTTCTGAATACCCACCAGTTCGGCATCGCCGATTTCAACGCCAAGATCGCCGCGCGCGACCATTACGCCGTCGCTCGCCTGGATCAGGCCGTCCAGCGCTTCGTCGTCGGCGACCGCTTCGGCCCGTTCGATCTTGGCGATCAGCCAGGCAGTCGAGCCCGCTTCGTCACGCAGGCGGCGGGCCAGCTCCATGTCCGCGGCATCGCGCGGGAAGGAAACGGCGAGGTAATCCAAGTCCATGTCGGCGGCCAGTTTGATGTCGGCCTTGTCCTTGGCGGTCAGCGCCGGTGCGGTGAGCCCGCCACCGCGGCGATTGATGCCCTTGTGGTCCGACAGCGGCCCGCCGATCAGTACGGTGCAGTGCAGCTCGTCGGCGGTGGTGCTGTCGACCCGCATGACCACGCGGCCATCATCGAGCAGCAGTTCGTCGCCCACGCTGCAGTCCTTGACCAGATCCGGGTAGTCGATGCCGACTACTTCCTGCGTACCGGCATCGCGGGGATGGGTCACGGAGAAGCGAAAGCTGTCGCCTTCAGCCAGCTCGATGCGCTTGTCGGTGAACTTGGCGATGCGGATCTTCGGGCCCTGCAGGTCGCCTAGCAGCGCGACGAAGCGACCGTGCTTGGCCGCGGTATCCCGTACCAGTTTTGCCCGTGCGCGGTGCTCATCGGGCGTGCCGTGGGAAAAATTCAGGCGCGCGACGTCGAGGCCGGCGAGAATCATTTTCTCCAACACCTCGGGCGAACTGCTGGCAGGACCCAGGGTGGCGACGATTTTGGTACGGCGCGAGATCATTCAAATGCTCCTATTTTCAGAATGGCCGGGAGGCTACTACGCTGCGCGGCTGTAGTCATTGTTGGCTTGCACTACTCTTTGACGCCAACATTTGGGACGCCACGACGTGCGCTGGCGCGCCGAACGGCCTGCAGTTTTTCTCACCGTGGTCGATAAGTCGGCAACGGAGGATCCACTCATGCGTACCCTTGTCATAATTTGCCTGGCCACACTCAGCGTAGGCTGCAGCAGCCGAAATGCACTCGATCGACACCTGGACAGTGCCTACCAGCACTATCAGGAGGGTGACTGCGAGCGGGTCATGCTGGCGCTGTCGCAGGCCGAGCGCGCCAGCCGCCCACGCGACAACGTCCAGCCGGAAATCTCCCTGCTGCGCGGGCAGTGTCTGGAGCGCCAGGGATTGTTCGTCGACGCGGCACAAACCTATCGCTTCATCCAGACCCGCTATCCGGCCAGCGAATATGCCTATCGCGGCAGCGCCAGGCTGGAGACGTTGCGTCAGTTGGGGCACTATCAGCCAGAAGAGCGGGTGGTCACCCACGCCGTCAAACCTTGAAGCGAGCCCGTCACCGACGGACCGATGGGAAGGACCCCATGCGCATTACACCGATACTCGTTGCTGCCCTGTTGGCCTCGTCTCCGGCGCTGGCCGAGATCTATCGCTGGGTCGATCCCGAGGGTAACGTGCATTTCGATGCCCGCCCAAGGCCGGGCGCCGAGCAGGTCGAGGTTCGGCCGCAGGTCGTCGAACGCGATGAGGCGACGCGCGAACGACAGGCGCGCACCGAACGCTTCTTCGAAGCGCGTCGGCAGGAGCAGCAGGCGGCCGATGAGGCGGCCAGCGCCCGGCAGGCTCAGCGCGAACAGGCCTGCCGCCAGCTGCGTGAGCAAATGGCGCAGCTGTCACATGGCGGGCGCTACTTTCGTGCCGATGCAAAGGGTGAGCGCGTCTACTACAGTGATGAGGAAATAGGGGCGGCGCGCCGGCAGTTGGCCAGTCGTATCAGTCAACACTGCAGCTGAGCGGCCGGCATCGGGCGCATTGACTAGAATGGCGGCAGGCCCGGAACCATGAACATGCTCAACCAACGCAGTATCCAGCGGCACCAGTTGCCGTATTACCTCAATGTCTTCAATCGATACACCGACAAGCCGCTGGGCTTCATCGGCAACCTGTCTGAAACGGGGCTGATGCTGATCAGTCCCTATCCGATGATGATCGATGCGCGCTTCGAGATGCGGCTGAAAATACCGGGCAAGCATGGCCAGCTGCGCTTTATCGACTTCAGTGCGATTTGCCGCTGGTCACGCGAGGACGTCACGCCGGGCAGTTTCGATTCGGGCTTCGTGCTGATTACGCCCCCCGGCGACATCCGTCTGATGATCGATGCCCTGCATCATTACTTCAGCTTCCGGCCGACGTCGAACATTCCTCCTGCCCGTTTGCCGATGACTGACCTACCGCCCAGTCATGCGGCCGACCAGAACCGTTGCCTCGGTACCTGACAGGCTGTCCCTTCCGGTAGCGCCCGAGCCAGGCGACGTTGGCGATGCGCTACAAGGTCCCGTTTTTCTTCCAGGCCAGGTAGCGGCTGATCAACGCCGGACCCAGCGCCTGGGGCAGGGCATCGAGTACCGGCACCCCGCGCGCGCGCAGGCGATCATGCAGACGCTCGCGGGCCGTCAGATAGTTCAGCGTCCCGCAGTAATCCAGTGCTTCCTGACGACTGACCACGGGATGCTGGCGTAGCACGTCGAGTACCGGTTCGCGCAAGCTTACCAGCAACACCCGGTGTCGGCTGGCGAGCAGGCGGACAGCGGCGAGCAGGTCTTCGTCATCTTCGTCGCGCAGGTTGCTCAGTATCACCACCAGCGCCCGGCGTTTCTGCCGCGTCAGGACCTCGGCGGCGGCCCGTGTGAAATCGGCAGGCTGGCGGGTATTGATCAGGTCGTAGACGCCGTTGAGCAACAGGTTCAGCTGCGCCGGGCCTTTGGCCGGTGCCAGGAAGCGTGGTTGCTCGCTGGCGAAGCTGCAGAAGCCCAGCGCATCGCCTTGGCGCAGGGCGACGTAGGCCAACAACAGGCTGGCATCGAGTGCGTGGTCGAAGTGCGAGCGCGTGCCATCCATGCTGCGCATCCGCCGCCCGCAGTCGAGCATCAGCAGGATCTGCTGGTCACGGTCGTCCTGGTATTCGCGAGCGATGGGCAGGTGTTTGCGTGCGGTCGCCTTCCAGTCGATCTGTCGCAGCGTGTCGCCTTCGCGGAACTCGCGCAGCTGATGGAATTCCAGGCCAAGACCGCGGCGCGGCTGTTGCCGAACGCCCAGGCGCCCCAGCCAGCTGTCGACCGCCATCAGCGATGCGCCGTGCAGCCGTGTGAAGTCGGGGTACACGCGAGTCTGCGACGCCAGCGGCAGCAGCCGGCGTTGGCGCCACAAGCCCAGCGGGCCATACAGCCCTATCTCGCATTGCTCGAACCGATAGTGGCCGCGTCGCCGGGGGCACACCCGATAGCGAAGCGTGCCGACGTGACCGGCGCCGAGCGTGAGGCGCTGCGGCAGATGCACGAGCGACAGGGCGGATGGCGCATGGTCGAACACATCCAACCGCAGCCCGTTGCCGGGTTGCGCGGAAATCTGCAGCTGCACCTCGTGCCAGCGTCCCAACGCCAGATAGCCGTTCAGGACGCGCTGCAGGCTGGGCGAGGGCAAGCGGTGTACTGCAACCGCATCGATGGCGGCCAGCGCTCCCAGGCACAGCAACAGGCCCCACCAGGCCGCATGGACGGCGTCGGGCAGGGGATGGCCCAGCGCCGACAGCACGCCGAGGGCCAAGGCCAAGCCCAGCAGCGCCACCAACGCGACGATCGATCGCCGTGACGGAGTCATCGATGCGTCACAGCCGCGGTGCTGCGACTTGGTCGAGCAACTGCCGCAGCAACGGGTCCACCGACATGCCTTCGATGGCCAGTTCCGGCGAGAGCCTGACGCGATGCCGCAGCACCGCGAGCGCGCAATCCTTCACGTCATCCGGAACGACGAAGTCGCCTCCACGCAACAAGGCGCGAGCCCGCGCCCCGCGGACCAGGGCGATCGAGGCGCGCGGTCCGGCACCCAAGGTCACGCCCGGCCAGTCCCGCGTGGCGCGGGCGAGGCGCACCGCATAGTCGAGCACCTGATCATCGAGCGGAACGTCGCTGGCGATCTTCT
This sequence comes from Stutzerimonas stutzeri, assembly GCF_019090095.1. Taxonomy (NCBI): domain Bacteria; kingdom Pseudomonadati; phylum Pseudomonadota; class Gammaproteobacteria; order Pseudomonadales; family Pseudomonadaceae; genus Stutzerimonas; species Stutzerimonas stutzeri. The sequence continues at coordinate 1,339,265 of NZ_JAGQFP010000002.1, forward strand.
GCAAGGCCTGGATGTCCTTGGCCTGCAACAGCACCCGCAGCCCGCTGACATCGAGGATGTCGGTGCGCGCCGAACGGGTAACCTGGCGAACCAGTTCCAGCTCTTCGTCAACCGCTGGGTAGTCCATGCGCAGCATCAGCATGAAACGGTCCAGCTCGGCCTCGGGCAGTGGATAGGTGCCTTCCTGCTCGATGGGGTTTTGCGTGGCCATGACCAGAAAGGGCTGTGGTACCGCGAGCGGCCGGCCTTCCAGCGTGACCTGGCGTTCCTGCATGACTTCCAGCAGCGCCGCCTGGGTCTTGGCCGGCGCGCGGTTGATCTCATCGGCCAAGAGCAGGTTGGTGAAGACGGGCCCCTTGCGCAGCTTGAACTGCTCGCTGGCAAGGTCATACACCGCGTGGCCGGTGATATCGCTGGGCATCAGATCCGGCGTGAACTGGATGCGCGAGAATTCACCGCCGAAACAGCGCGCCAGCGCGCGAACCAGCAGCGTCTTGCCGAGCCCCGGCACGCCTTCGACGAGCACATGCCCGCCAGCGATCAGCGCGGTGAGCACACCCTCGACGACCTCGTGCTGGCCGATGACGGCCTTGTGCAGTTCCTGACGCAGCGCCTGGGCTAGTTGGCTGGCGCGCTGACGCTGACTGCTCGCGGTAGGCGACGCGCTGGTCGGTTCGCTGGTTGGTTCACTCATAGTGCATTCCTGAGGCGTTGTAGAAGGGCGATCAGATGGGTGAATTCGCTGGTGTTGGCCGGGCCACTGGTCGTCGGACGCAGTATCTGGTCGATCGTGTCGATGGGCACATGGCTGAGCGCGGCCAGCACGCGGCACTGTTCGGCGTGGGCCAGGGCATCGAACCCCGGATGGTGCCGCCGCGCCTGGCGCTGGATGTCCTGCCGAAGGGTGTCGAGCAGCTGTTGCGGCCCGGCCTGACGGTAGAGGAAATCGGCGCTCGCGCGCAGGTGTTCCTGCAACTCTCGCCGTCCGCGGTCGCCCGGCTCGATGAGCGGACCCTGGCGCGCGCCTCGATGCCAGGCCGCCAGCAGCAGCGTCAGCAACAGGGCAATCAGCGCCTCCAGAAAGTGCCGCAGAAGCTGTCGCAGCAGGCTGTCGTGCTCGGCGTGAGCGATCAACGTCACGTTGCGGTCCTGGGTGAGGTACCAGAGCAGCCAGGCGTGGTCATGCTGACCAATGGTTTCGTTCTGCCAGATCCAACTGTCGGTGAGTGCCGTAACCAACCCCTTGCCGTGCTGTAGCTGCAGCATATGGGTGGCGCTGTCGCTGTTGGCCCATGCGTGGGCCTTCTTGCCGGCGTCGTACAGGTGGTAGCGCGTGTCGAACGCGAGATAGACGGGTTCGTCGTCGTTTTCCAAATACAGGCGGGTGAGTGCCGGGCGCCGGTCGGTACTGCCGGCCGGCTTGGCGTCGTCATCAGTCGGGTTGTCGTCGGTTTCGTACTGCTGCAGGTCGAGCGCATCGAGCAGCAGATCGCCACTCTGCCCAGTTTTTTCGTCCCAGAGCTTTTCGGCGACGAACACCAGGTGCCCGCCGGCGCCGACCCACTCGAGCACGCGGGCGGACTGGTCCGGCGTCATGTTGGTGCGATCGGCCAGCAGCAATAGGACGTGCTCGCTCGGTGTTTGATCGAGCACGCGGTCGAGGCTGGACGGCTGGGTGACGGTTTTGCCCTGGTCAGCCAGAAAGCGCTCGGCAGCCAGGTACGGATGGTCTCGCACCTGCGCCGTGGGCCCTCGCTCGATGGTCTCCTGGTAAAACTCGAGCTGGCTCGCCAGATAGCCCACCAAGACGACGAGCAGCACGCAAGCCATCACCGCCACGCCTATACGCGAGCGACTCATGGCCAGCCTCGTACGGCAAAACGTTCACGCCAGCCGTCGCATAGTTCCCGGCAGGTACTGCTGGACGGCACTTGATGGCCGTAGGCGAGGTTCAGCCAATGACCGGTCAAGGCTTCGGCGTAGGGTGTCAGCTCCGGCGCTTGGGCCTGGCGTAGCAGGTCAAGGATCTCGCCTTCGGTGTGGGCCGCCTTCAGTGGCACCTGGCGTTCATGTAGCAATCGACTCAAAAAGGCTCGGTAGAGCAAGCCGAGGGCCTCGCGTGGCTGCTTCTCCCACAGTCGCTCCACCTCGCCGGCAACATCCGCCGGCAGGTTTTCCGGTTGTATGTCGAGCCCGAATAACACGGCTGGCGCGGGAGCTGTCGGAGCGGGCGTTCGTGGATGCCGCCGGACATGCAGCCTCAGCCAGTCGCGATAACGCCATACGACCAGCGCTATCAAACCGAACAGGCCGGCCCAAAGGGCTACCTCGATGCCTGTCACGAGGTGATCGAAGCCGTAGTCCAGGCGCAGCCAGGAGCTGAGCAGGCGTGCCAGCCAGCCAGGGGCCGCCTCCGCCTGCTCGTCGCCCAAGCGCCAACGGGTGACCGTCTCGCGCTGGCGAAACGGCGCCTGGTCCAGCAGCAGGCTGATGCGCTCGCTGGCTGCCGGACGGGTCAGTGGTTGGCTGTCCAGGTGTGCCTTGTCGGTACCGTTATCGGTCACGGTGGGGCGCTCAGCGATCGGCGTCGTGGCCGTGGCCGTGGCGGCCAGGGTTGGCGGTGCCGGTATCGCCAGCAACAGCCCGAGGCTGAGCAATACGGCCGGCATCACGGCTTTCAGACGCTCCTGCAGGCGCCGGAAGCCCAGCTCGATGTCCCAGGCCTCCAGCGTGGTGCGTCGGTCGAGGTACAGGCTGAAGCCGCTGGCGACATAGATCGGCTCCCAGACCACCAACACCAGCACATACAACAGGTTGGACAGGTGTTCGGCCCACAGCCAGTCCTGTTCCACGTGCAGCAGGTCCAACCAGCTCCAATCGGCGATCAGCGGTGCCGGGATCATCAAGTAGATGAGCGCCAGCGCGCCGAACCACAAGCCACTTTCCAGGTGAACGCCGACGATGGTCAGCCAGCGCGCGGCGCTGGCGTCGCGCTGATGCAGAACACGCAAACGCTGCTGTCTGGGCGCGCCGGACAGCTCCTCGAGCTGCAGGACGGGGAGGTCATAACTGCGGGTCAGGCTGAAGCGACGCCAGGTCAGGCTGGCGAACCACTCCCGCCGCAGCAGGCCTGGCAACGCCTTGAAGCTTCGCGCCAGGGTCGGCGTATCGCCGAACAACGAGCGAGAGAGGATGAACAGCGGCAAACGTTCGTACAGCGGTTTGAACCACCAGAACAGCAGTACGGCGAGTGAGGGGTATGACCAGAACAGCAGGCTGAACAGCGCGAAGACCGGCAGGGTGAACAGCGCCCAGCTGGACATCAGCAGGCCTGCGTGGCGGCGTGCCAGCAGCGCGCCGAGGTCGACCGCTTCCCAGGCGCCACGCGGCCGTATCTCCAGCGTCGCGTCACTCAGTTGCATGGGAGCTCCGACCGCTCAGCAGGAAATACAGGCCAACCAACAACCACAGCAATGCCCCAACGGCATATTTCACCGTGGCGGATGGGTAAGTCATCGAGGACCAATAGGCTTCGACGAAGGCGGCGATGAGCAACATCAGCGCCGCACCGGCGATCAGTCGCACGCTGCCGATGGCGGCCAGGCGCAGTGCTTCGCCACGGGTCGAACGGCCAGGGGCGATCAGGGCGTCACCCAGCTTCAGGCCTGCGGCACCAGCAAGGGTGATGGCCGTCAGCTCGAATGCACCGTGGCCAATGACGAACGACCAGAACGGTTGCTCATAGCCGATGCCCGTCAGATGCCCCGCGATCGCACCAATGACCAGGCCGTTGAACAGCAGATAGAAAAGACTGCCCAGACCGAACAACAAACCGCCCGCGAACATCTGGAAGGCAATCCCGATGTTATGCATGACGTAGTAGCCGAACATTACCCAGTCATCGGCCGAGCCTCGCTCGCCAAAACGGCCGAGGCGGCTGGCGTCAGGGTCGTACATCGCTTCCATCTGGGCGACCTGCTCGGGGCTGATCAGGCTGTACACCAGCTCAGGGAACAGCATTACCAGGGCCGCCATGCCCAGCAGGCTTCCATAAAACAGCATGCTGGCGAGGGTCAGATAACGCCATTCCTGTCGAACCAGCCGACCGAACCCACCGAGAACGAAACCGAGCAGGCGGCCGGCCAGCGGGCTGCGATGACGGTAGAGCTGTTGATGCCCGCGCTGCACCAGCAGTTGCAGCTGATCGGTGGCGTGGGGGCTGTATCCGCGGCTGCGCGCCAGGGCCAGGTGATGACAGACGCGGCGATACGCGGCCGGGAAACCGAGCGAGTCCTGAGGCGATGCTTGGCCTCGCTCGAGCGCATCGAGCATCTCGCTGAATGCCTGCCATTCGGGATGGTACTGGCGTTCGAACTGGCTCTGCTTCATGCCGGGCCCACCAGCGCGCGGGCGATGCCGTTCAGGCGCGCTTCGGCCTGTTCCGGCGTGACGTTCAATGGCGCGGCCAGAATAGCAGCCAGCTCCTGCCGCCGCTCCGGCGACAGGCTCGACTGGCGCTCGGCGAAGCCAATCAGGGCGCGCTGATCGGCCAATTCCAGCGAAAAGGGCGGAGCGATGGGGGCCGCCGGGGGAAGCGTTGCGGTCGCTGCGCGTCGCTCGCGATGCACTACCAGGGTACCGGCGGCGAGGTCGCCGAGGCGTTTGAAGGCGGGATGTCCCAAGCAGCAGAGCGCGCCCAGGCAGTAGCCGAACGGCAGCATGTCGACGAAACGCAACAGATTGCGCAACAGCGATGCGGCCCAGCCTATCGGTGTGCCGTCGTCGTGGATGACCCTCAGCCCCAGCCAATGCTTACCGGGCGTTCTGCCATCGTTGAACACCTCGAACAGCACCATATACCCCCACTGGACGACGAACAGCAGCATTGCGCCCGCGCCCATGCCGAACTTGCCCAGCGCGCCAAGACCTAGCGCCAGCACCAGCAGCAAGGCCAGGCGAATCAGCAGATCCAGGGCAAATGCCAAGGCACGCGGAACCAGCCCCGCAGGGCGCAGCAGAAGATCGATGCCCTCCGGCGTTTCGACCGTGTGCGTATTATCCAGTGGGGCGGCGGGAGGCAATGGCTGTGCTCGGCGCTCGGGTTGCAAATGGGGCAGGCCCGCACGATGAGCGATCGGCTGATCGGTACTCGGTGTGGCCGCATATGGCCGCTATGAAAGCACCGAACGCGCCCGTCGGCTAGAACCTGCTTGGCATTTGGCGTCGGTTATCCGCTCGGTCTGTGACGACCCCGGTGCGTGTCTGTTGCGCAGGCGTGCAAGACGAGCAGGCCGATCACCGCCCAGGCACGCTAGACTGCCGCCGAAATGAGAGGGAGGCTCCCGTGACGTCCAGCATCTTCTGGTATGACTTTGAAACCACCGGTATCTCGCCGCGCTGCGATCGGCCACTGCAGGTTGCCGGAATCCGAACCAATGAAGCCCTGGAGGAAATTGGCGAGCCGCTGAATCTCTATTGCCGCCCTGGCGACGACATCCTGCCTCATCCGGCGGCCTGCCTGGTGACAGGCATCACGCCGGCGACCTTGCTGGCCAAGGGGCTGTGCGAGGCGGAGTTCGTTACCCGGCTGCACCGGGAACTGGCGCAGCCGGGCACCTGTGGCGCTGGCTACAACACCTTGCGGTTCGATGACGAAGTGCTGCGCTACAGCCTTTACCGAAACTTCTTCGATCCCTATGCACGCGAGTGGCAGGGCGGCAACAGCCGGTGGGATCTCATCGACCTGGTCCGCACCGCTTATGCGTTGCGACCCGAAGGGCTGGTCTGGCCGGAGGAGGACGGACGGGTGACGCTGAAGCTGGAGCGCCTCAGCGTGGCCAACGGGCTTGAGCATGTGCAGGCGCACGATGCGCTGTCGGATGTGCGGGCGACCATCGCGCTGGCGAGGTTGATAAGGGAGCGTCAGCCGCGGCTGTACGACTATCTCTACCGGTTGCGTCGCAAGAATGCGGTCATCGAGCAGGTCGAGCTGTTGAAGCCGATGGTACACATCTCCGGGCGTTTCTCCGCCGCGCGGCACTATCTGTCCGTGGTGCTACCGTTGGCCTGGCATCCGCGCAACCGTAACGCGCTCATCGTTTGCGACCTCAACGCCGAATGCTCGCCGCTTTGGGAAGAGTCGGCCGATACGCTACGCGAGCGCTTGTATACCCGGCGAGAGGACCTCGGCGAAAAGCTACCGGCGCCGTTGAAACTGGTGCACGTCAACCGTTGCCCGGTTCTGCTGCCCATGAAGGTGTTGCGGCCGGTCGATGTCGAGCGATTGGGCCTGGACCTGCAGTGCTGCGAGTCGAGGGCTCGCGATCTGATCAGTCGGGAAGTGACGTGGGGCGCGAAACTCGCCGACATCTATCAGGAGCAGGCATTCAATGAGGTGGCTGATCCTGAACAGCAACTCTACGAAGGGTTTCTGGGAGAGCGCGATCGGCGACTGTGCGAGCAGGTCAGAAGCCTCATGGCCTCAACAGGCTCGAGCGTAACGCCACCGTTCGATGATCCTCGCTTGCCTGAACTGCACTTTCGCTACCGCGCACGCAACTTCCCGGAAGGCCTGTCGGACGAGGAACGGCGGCAATGGCAACAGTTCTGCCGGCAACGGCTGACCGCCCCAGAATTCGGTGCGCCCAATACGCTCGAGCAGTTCGAAAGCGCATTGCGTGAGTTGCTGGTCTCAGCCAGTCCCGAGCAGGCGGAGCTGCTGCAACAATGGGCTCGCCACGCCCAAGGCTTGCGCGAGCGCTTTATTGGCTGACCGAGCGTCAAGCGACGGCCATAAAAAAACCATCTGACGTGACAGGACGGGCATGCCACGTTAGATGGTTTCGGTGTAACGCGAAGACTTAACCGAGCAGAGTGGCCCAGCCTTCAACTTCGTCAGCGCCCCACTGAGCTTTCCACTCTTTCAGCGTTTTATGATTGCCACCTTTGGTTTCAATCACTTCGCCATTGTGCGGGTTCTTGTACTGCTTGACGCGACGGGCGCGCTTGGTTGCGGCCGGCGCTTTCGCTGCGCGAGGCGACTTGCTGTTTCGGGCATCCGGGTCGAGCAGTGCGATGATGTCGCGAAGCGACTTCTGGTATTCGCCCATCAGCTCACGCAGTTTGCCTTCGAACTCGAGCTCTTTTTTCAGCTTGTCGTCTGCAGAAAGAGACTTCAGGCGTTCCTGGAGTTCCTTGATAGCCTCTTCAGTAGCGCGGTATTCATTGATCAGCGACATGTCACTTCCTTGGTATTGGTTTGAACGCAAGTGTTAGCAATCATAGACAGGCGCAATGCACAAGTAAATATCGCTTTTAATAAAAGATAGTCGCTTTTCTTGATTCCGTTACCGCGACAGTCGCGTTCAGTTAGTTTGGATTTCGCAGAACAAGCCGGAGACGACAGCAGCGTGCTTGTAAATGCGTTATATGAGTGCGGTGACGTGGCGGCCAGCAACGGGCAACAGGTATATAGGCTGCTTTCGGAGCCATCCAAAGCCGGGTCGTATGATGCTCTTGGAAAATGATGACTCTTAATGCCATCGCAAGCGCATGCCGGAACCCTGGTTCAATAATGTGGCTGCGGTTTTCGGCGCTGCGCTAGAATGCGCCACCTTTTTTTACGCTGGAGTTCTGCTTAATGCGCACATTCAGGCTGGTTATTGCCTGTCCCGATGGCGTTGGCATTGTTGCCAAGGTCAGCAATTTCCTGGCCACCTACAACGGCTGGATCACCGAAGCCAATCATCACTCGGACCATCAGAGCGGCTGGTTCTTCATGCGCCATGAAATTCGCGCCGACTCGCTGCCTTTCGATCTGGCAGGGTTTCGTCAGGCCTTCGCCCCGATCGCGCGCGAGTTCTCCATGGAGTGGCGCATTACCGACTCGGCAGAGCGCAAGCGTGTCGTGCTGATGGCCAGTCGTGAGTCGCACTGCCTGGCTGATCTGCTGCACCGCTGGCACAGCGGTGAGCTGGATTGCGAAATTCCCTGTGTAATTTCCAACCATGACGACCTCCGCAGCATGGTCGAGTGGCACGGCATCCCCTATTTCCATGTGCCGGTCGCGCCCGGAGGCAAGGAGGAGGCTTTTGCCGAGGTGACACGTCTGGTGCGTGAGCATCAGGCCGATGTGATTGTGCTTGCCCGCTACATGCAGATCCTGCCTGCGGGGCTGTGTGAAGAATTCGCGCAACGCGTAATCAACATCCATCACAGCTTTCTGCCGTCGTTCGCCGGTGCCAAGCCTTATCACCAGGCCTCGCTGCGAGGGGTCAAGCTGATCGGTGCGACTTGCCACTACGTCACCGAGGAGCTGGATGCCGGCCCGATCATCGAGCAGGACGTGGTGCGCGTCAGTCACCGTGACAGCATCGAAGATATGGTTCGGCTGGGCAAAGACGTGGAAAAGATGGTGCTTTCGCGTGGCCTGCGCTATCACTTGCAGGACCGTGTGTTGGTGCACAGCAACAAAACGCTGGTATTCAACTGATCCAAGACGTCCATGTGGAGGAGCAATGGCCGATCCATTAGCCAAGGCCGGTGCAAGCGCGCCGCCTGTCATCGGCGCTGGCTGCACTCAGCGTTATGATCCGGCGCATCTGGGCCCCGAGCTGGGTACGGACTTTCCCGGCGCGCAGGCGCTGTGGGCGCGTTACGCGGCTGCCGGCGAGCAACCTATCGTGGACGCTGCTGCGCAGCTTTTGGACGACGATTGAGCGTCTCGGTCTCGTGGCCGGACGCCTGACGATCATCCGTTCTACCCTTCTGGAGATGACCTGATGACAAGTCCCGATCGATTCGTGCTGGGAGTTGAGGCTACCGGCGAACCCAGCACCCATCCGCTTCGGTTGATCAATCGTCATGGTCTGGTAGCGGGCGCGACGGGAACTGGCAAGACGGTGACCTTGCAGCGCCTTGCCGAACAGTTCAGCGATGCCGGGATTGCCGTCTTTGCGGCCGATATAAAGGGCGATCTGTGCGGCCTTGGAGCGGCCGGAGCGCCCAAAGGAAAGATCGCCGAGCGCATCGCCAGCATGCCCTGGCTCGAGCACCGGCCGCAGGCCTATCCGGTCACCTTGTGGGACGTCTACGGCGTCAGCGGGCACCCGTTGCGCACGACGCTTACCGAGATGGGGCCTTTGCTGCTGGGCAGTCTGCTCGAACTGACCGATAGCCAGCAGACAGCGCTCTACGCTGCCTACAAGGTTGCCGACCGTGAAGGGCTGTTGCTCCTGGACTTGAAAGACCTCAAGGCGTTGCTCGGCTATCTCAAGCAGAACCCGGACGTGCTGGGCGAAGATGCGGCGTTGCTGACCACGGCGTCGTCGCAGGCTTTGCTGCGACGTTTGGCAACGCTGGAGCAGCAGGGGGCTGACGCCTTGTTTGGTGAGCCGGCGCTGGCGCTGGAGGATATCCTGCAGCCGGCGAGTGATGGGCGAGGTCGGATTCATCTGCTCGATGCCAGCACGCTCGTGCATCAGGCGCCGAAGGTCTATGCAACCTTCCTGTTGTGGATGCTGGCAGAGCTGTTCGAGCAACTGCCTGAGCGCGGCGATGCCGATCGCCCGCTGCTTGCGTTGTTCTTCGACGAAGCTCATCTGTTGTTCAACGATACGCCCAAAGCGCTGCAGGATCGGCTGGCGCAGGTGGTTCGGCTGATCCGCTCGAAGGGCGTAGGCGTGTTTTTCGTGACGCAGTCACCCTCTGATTTGCCCGACGAGATACTGGCGCAGCTGGGTCTGCGCATTCAGCATGGGCTACGGGCTTTCACCGTCAAGGAGCAGAAGGCGTTGCGCGCTGTGGCAGAGGGCTTTCGTGCCAATCCGTCCTTTTCCACGCTGGACACACTGGTGGACCTTGGCATCGGGGAGGCGCTGGTCGGTGGCCTCGAAGACAAGGGAACGCCGGCCATGGTGCAGCGCGTTGCGATCGCGCCGCCACAGTCGCGAGTAGGGCCGCTTGCGGCGAACGAACGGCAGGCGCTGATCGCAGACTCTTCCCTGCGGACGCGCTACGACACGGCCATCGATCGCGAATCCGCATACGAGATCCTGCTTGAGCGGGCAAACCAGGCCAAACAGGCCCCCGCACCGGAGAAGGCGCAAGCCTCGAAGGGCGAGCTGAGCGATGTATTCGGCGATCTGGCGGGGCGAGCATTCAAAAGTGCAATGCGCCAGGCGGCTTCTCAGTTGGGCAGGCAGTTGGCGCGAGGAGTGCTGGGTTCGCTGTTAGGGCGGGGGCGCTGAATCGAGCCATTCCGGAGAACGATCGGTCGCCTCATCGAGCAACCGCTGTAGACATCGCTGACATCGATTCAATGTTCTTCGGATGCCTGCTTCGCTATTTCTTTCTCGATCTTTTCCAGCTCTTTCTTGAATACCTGGTCGTGAATCGTCTGCTTCTTGCGCCAAGGCTTTCGTTCGGGCTCTGGTTGCGCCGCGTAGGTGGTTATTTCGCCGCCATACACCGTCTTGAATCGGTTGGCCTGCCGCTCCAGTTCGGCGCGTAATTCTTCTTTGGTCACGCTTGGTCGTTTCCTTATTTAAAGTTCAAGCCATTAGCAGCCGCGCAAAGGATGCGGCACGGATGGAAAGTGGCCTTGCTTATTTAAAGGTCTGGCAGGCGCCTTTGCAAGCGACCCGTGAGGCCTGCTGGGTGCGCAAGTAAGGCCATTTCGCACGCGAATCGGAAAGGGGCCCCGCACTGTTCTTTTAACTGCACTTACCAGGAGGCTCTATCATCGGCTCAGGCGCCCGTTGGGCGATTAGGCCAATGGTAAACGGTCGGTTACATCGGTATTTTTATTGAAACAAAAAAACCGCGCCAAAGACTGGCGCGGTTTTTTTTACAGGGGCTAACTTAGCGGGCCGACTGGCTCACTACCGAGTCCGGTGCGCGGCCGTAGACGTCGTCGAGGCGCTCGATATCATCTTCACCCAGATAGCTGCCCGATTGTACTTCGATAATTTCCAGTGGAATCTTGCCCGGGTTCGCCAGGCGATGAATCGAGGTCACCGGAATATAGGTCGACTGATTCTCGGTAAGGAGGAAAGTTTTGTCGTTGCAAGTTACCTGCGCGGTGCCCGACACAACGATCCAGTGCTCGGCGCGGTGATGGTGCATTTGCAGCGAGAGCTGCGCGCCAGGATTGACGCAGATGCGCTTGACCTGGAAGCGTCCGCCCATGTCGACCGAGTCGTACCAGCCCCACGGGCGATATACGGCGCAATGATTCTGTGTTTCTGAACGCTTCATGGCGTCGAGCTTGTTGACCAGCTTCTTGACGTCCTGAACCTTGTCCTTATGCGCGATCATGGTCGCGTCTTTGGTCTCGACCACGACGATATTGTCCAGGCCAACCACCGTCACCAGCTTGCCGTTGCCGTGTACCAGGCAGTTGCGGCTGTCCTCGACGATCACGTCGCCGCGGGACACGTTGCCGTTCTCGTCCTTTTCCAGCACGTCCCAAAGGGACGACCAGGAGCCGACATCGCTCCAGCCAGCGGACATCGGCACCACACAGGCCAACTCGGTCTTTTCCATCACGGCATAGTCGATCGAGTTGTCCGGGCAGCAGGCGAAGGTCGCCGGATCGATCAGGACCTCTTCACCATTCTTGGCGCTGCGCTCCAGCGCAACCCAGCAGGTATCGTAGATATCCGGATCGTGTTTCTTCAGTTCCTCCAGGAACACGCTGGCGCGGAACAGGAACATGCCGCTGTTCCAGTAGTAGTCGCCCGATTCCACGTACTGCTGCGCGCGCGCTTCGTCAGGCTTCTCGACAAAGCTGGTTACCCGGTTGACACCTTCAGGCAGCCCGTTGCGCTCGCTGTGGTCACACTTGATGTAGCCATAGCCGGTTTCGGGGCTGGTTGCCGGAATGCCGAACAGCACCATCTCGCCGTTTTCCGCGGCGTTGGTGGCCAGCGCGAGTGAGCGTTGGAAGGCTTTGTGATCTTCGATCACGTGGTCGGCTGGCAGGACCAGCAGCAATTCATCGCGACCATCCTCGAGCAGTTTCATCGCCGCGATCGCGATCGCCGGTGCGGTGTTGCGCCCGAAGGGTTCGAGCATGAGGCCCTGGATGGCCAGCTTGCGTGCTGCCAGCTGTTCTTTGACGATGAAGCGGTGTTCCTGGTTGCAAACCAGCAGGGGCGGCTGCATGCCGTCGAAAGCGAGGCGCTCGATGGTTTGCTGAAACAGCGTCTGTTCAGCCGTCAGAGCCAGGAACTGCTTGGGAAATGCCTTGCGAGAAAGAGGCCAGAGCCGGGAACCGCTGCCGCCTGAGAGGATGACCGGAATCATAGTGTTTCTCCTGAATCGTTGAGAAGGGGGTTCTTCTTGTCCATATGGGCGGCCAGTGGTCTGTGCGCGCCTTACGTTTCTTTGGTCGGGGCCTCAGGTGCCGCGCGCCGTCGTGCTTCGTTTTCTCGAAAGAAAACTGCCTTCGGGGCGAACTGCGTGCTCCGAGCCTGAATAGGGAGATGTAGCCTGATGGTCGACGGTTACCGCATGAGAAGCGGCGGCACCGGTCGTCGTTCTGAAAGGAGTGCGTGTAAGCCCTCTGTTGATCTGACAGAAACGGGTTCGAACGCGCCCTGGCTGCGTTCCGCCTGCCGGCTGCTGCTGTGCCCAGCCCAGCGCGCATCCGGTGGCTCGGTTGCTGCTGCCGGGCGATACCGCACGCTTGCCCTGGCGGAGCCTCTGAAAACACTGTGTTGAAACCCAAAGCACATTCATGTGCGACGTCCCTTTCCATCTGGAAGTGTCGGTACGCGCTTATGATTGCGGGTGCCTGCGGATAGTTCCCCGGCGAACTGCCACTGATCGGAGAGTTTTTTTCGATCGCCGAACGGGCCCGCTGCTCGTGCGCGGGTAGGGCACGAGGCGGGCAGCAGCGGTCGGACGAGCGGGAGGGACGGTCAGGCGAGCGACCGCTTTCGCCTCGAAGTCAGGCGATACGGGCGAGAGGCGGTATCAGCGCGGAGTGTCGCGCAGAAATACCAGGTGATCGGCCGAGGAGTCCTTGGCGTTGTAGCGGTAACCGTCGTAAGCGAAATCCAGCAGTTGGTGCGGCTGCTCGACACGCTCTTTGATCACGTAACGGGCCATCAGGCCGCGTGCTTTCTTGGCGTAGAAGCTGATGATCTTGTACTGATCGTTCTTGCGGTCCTTGAAGTCGACGTCGATCACTCGGGCGTTCAGTGCCTGGCGTTTGACTGCACCGAAGTACTCTTTCGAAGCCAGGTTGAGCAGGACGTCGTCGCCCTGGGCCGTCAGCGCGTCGTTCAGCCAGAGGCTGATGCGTTCCCCCCAGAAGGCATACAGATCCTTGCCGCGTGGGTTCGCCAGTTTGGTTCCCATCTCCAGTCGGTAAGGCTGCATCAGGTCGAGCGGACGAAGGACGCCATACAGGCCGGACAGCATCCGTAGATGGTCCTGGGCAAAATCCAGGTCCTGGTCGGAGAAGTCGTCGGCATCGAGTCCGGTATACACATCCCCCTTGAAGGCCAGTAGCGCCTGTTTGGCGTTTTCGGGGCTGAATGTCGGCGTCCAGCTGCCGTAGCGGGCGACGTTCAGAGCGGCCAGTTTGTCCGACAGGTGCATCAGTTCGCTGATCTGCTGCGGTGAATAACCGCGTAGCTGATCGATCAGCTGCTGTGCGTGGTCGAGATGTTCAGGTTGAGTGAAGCGGTCTGTGGTCGGCGGGGTGTCGTAGTCCAGGGTCTTGGCTGGCGAAATCACCATCAGCATGCATCGGTCTCCTTTGATGTGCGCTGATTCTAGGCGCTATGCCTCGGGCGGCTCTACCTATGGCTTTGATTAATCTGGTCATTGACCTTGCCGCAGGGTCAACGCGCACACTTGGCTGACCCAAAGGAGCCTTTATGACTGACTGCAATCATTCGCGCTGGGAAACCTCCCATGATTACCGCCCGCTCGAGCACGGCACCGAGCGTCAGACCTGGGCTGTTGTGCTGTTGACGGGCGTCACCATGGTCGCCGAGATCACCGCCGGCCACCTGTTCAATTCGATGGCGTTGCTCGCCGATGGCTGGCACATGGCGTCGCACATGGTTGCCATTGGCATGGCGGCGATCGCCTATCTGCTCGCGCGGCGCTATGCGCACGATCGGCGCTTCGCATTCGGAACCTGGAAGATCGAGGTTCTGGCCGGCTTCGCCAGTGCGCTATTGCTGGTCGTGGTGGCGCTGATGATGATCGTCGAATCGCTGTCACGGCTCTGGTCCCCCGCTCAGATCGGGTTCGACGAGGCGCTGTGGGTCGCCGGCATCGGGCTGGTGGTCAATCTCCTGTCGGCCTGGCTGTTGCGCGATCAGCACGACCACAGCCATGCTCATCACGATCACGATCACGATCACGATCACGATCACGATCACGATCACGATCACGATCACGATCACGGCCAGTCAGGCTCGGCAGCGCCGGGGCGGGACCTCAACCGTCACGCCGCCTTTGTCCATGTCCTGACCGACGGGCTCACCTCGGTGGCCGCCATCATCGCCCTGCTCGGGGGCAAGTATTTCGGTTGGAACTGGCTGGACCCGCTGATGGGTATCGTCGGCGCTGCGGTCATCCTGGTCTGGGCCAAAGGCTTGTTGCGCGACACGGGGAAGGCGCTGTTGGACCGCGAGATGGACGACCCTCTGGTGCAGCGCGTGCAGGCGCAGCTGGAGAAGGTGCCCGACACCGAGGTCACCGATCTGCATCTATGGCGGGTAGGGCGTGCGCAGTACAGCTGCATCGTCAGCATTGTCACGCATCAGGGGTATTCGGCCGATCGCTACAAGGCGGAGCTGGCCGGCTTTCCGCAACTGGTTCACGTGACGGCGGAGGTCAATCGGTGCGGCGAAAACGGCCGAGTTGATTATTGAGCCTAGCTAGCGGGGTGGGCACGCGCCAAGGTTGTTCGTCGTTTCGATAAAAAAACCTCGCTGGTTGGAAAAAGACTTTTTCCTGTCATCTGTTTTGCGGTATTACGACATCAAGACCGCCGAAACCTGCACTCACAGGTGGCGGCCTCTGGGTGGCCCCAAGCCCCTGCCATCCAAGTCCGCTTACCTTGCATTCGGTGGTTTTCTCTACGGCGGAGGGCATTTGGCCCCCCGTCGTCCCGGATCCGAAAAGGTGATCGCGTATGGATGACTACGGCAGACCCCGCGCTACTCAGCCCACCCTCTACGTTCTGGACACCAACGTCCTGATCCACGACCCCAACGCGTTATTGAATTTCCAGGAACACCAGGTCGCCATTCCGATGACGGTTCTGGAGGAGCTGGATCAGCTCAAGACCGGCAAGCACACGGTAGCGGCCGAGTGCCGTCAGGCCATTCGCCTGATCGATAAAGTGCTTGGCAACGCGACACCCGAGGAGGTCGAGCTCGGCGTACCGATCCAGCGTGAGAAGAGCGGACCCTGCGGCAGCCTGTCGATCCTGATGAGCCGGGGCGCCGACTCCACCGCGCTACCGGAAGATCTCAACGACAACAAGATCATCAACCAGGTCGTGGAGTTGCAACGGCGCAGCAGCGGTGTTCCTGTGGTGCTGGTGACCAATGACATCAACATGCGGCTGAAGGCGCGTGCCTGCGGTGTCGCCTCGGAGGACTACCATACCGACAAGCTGGTCGACGACGTCGGCCAGCTGTCTCGCGGTTATCACAGCCTGAGCGGATCGTTCTGGGATCGGGTCAGCAAGGTCGATACCCATCAGGGGCATGGGCGTACCTGGCACCGGGTTCAGCTGATCGACAACTTGCCCGCCGTACACATCAACGAGTTCATCCTCGATGAGCAGGGCTTCGTGGGCTGGATCAAGGGGATCAAGGCTGACGAGCTGCTGTTGCTGGACATGCATCAGGAGCCCCTGTTGCATCAGGAGGCCTGGGGATTACGTCCACGGGATATCCATCAGGCGCTGGCGCTGTTCGCCTTGCTCGACCCGGACATCCATCTGGTCAACCTCTCGGGGGCGGCCGGCTCTGGCAAGACCATTCTTGCGCTGGCCGCGGCCATCGAGCAGACCGTGGTCAGTAAGCGCTATCGTCGGATCATCGCAACCCGCAGCGTGCAAGGCCTCGATGAGGACATCGGCTTTCTGCCCGGTACCGAGGCGGAAAAAATGGAGCCCTGGCTTGGCGCAATCACCGATAACCTCGAAGCCTTGCATATGGATGACGAGAACACCCACGGCAGCGTCGATTACATCCTGCAAAAGGTGCCGCTGCAGTTCAAATCCCTCAACTACATCCGCGGCCGCAGCTTCCAGCAGAGCCTGATTCTGATCGATGAATGCCAGAACCTGACGCCGCATCAGATGAAAACCATCATCACCCGCGCAGGCAGCGGCTCGAAGGTGGTTTGCCTGGGCAACCTGGCGCAGATCGATACCCCCTACCTGTCGGCCACCAGCTCGGGGCTTACCTACCTGACCGAGCGGTTCAAGGACTTCCCGCACGGCATGCACATCACGCTGCAAGGCGTGCCCCGTTCGATTCTGGCGGAATACGCCGAGGCCCATATGTAGCCCATCTGATGCCCGCCAGAGGAGGACGGCGGGCCCGAGGCGGCATGTTGTGTATACAATGTGCCGCATCGTTTTTCTGGAGTTGCCGGTATGCTCACTCATCTCGACGCCCAAGGGCGAGCGAATATGGTCGATGTCACTGCCAAGGCCGTTACGGCACGCGAGGCAGTAGCCGAGGCCAAGGTCCGCATGCAGCCTGAAACCCTGCAAATGATCCAGCAAGGGGGGCATCCCAAGGGAGATGTCTTCGCCGTTGCGCGTATCGCGGGCATTCAGGCAGCGAAGCGGACCCATGAACTCATTCCACTTTGCCATCCGCTACTGCTGACCAGCATCAAGGTCGACCTGCAGGCCGAGGGCGAAGACTGTGTGCGCATCGAGGCGCGCTGCAAGCTGGCTGGTCAGACCGGCGTGGAGATGGAGGCACTGACGGCGGCAAGCGTTGCGGCGCTGACGCTCTATGACATGTGCAAGGCGGTCGACAAAGGCATGGTTATCGAAGCGGTCCGGCTGTTGGAAAAGCTCGGTGGCAAAAGCGGGCACTGGCAGGTGCCGACATGATTCGGGTGCAGTATTTTGCGCGCTATCGCGAGGCGCTGGGGCTGGATACCGAGCAGCTGGATTGGGACGCATCGCTTCGGCAGGTCGACGATCTGCGGCAACGGTTACTGGCACGCGGCGACCAGTGGGCGGTCCTCGGCGAGCAGAACCTCATGTGCGCGCGCAATCAGGAGCTGTGCGGGCTCGATGAGCCGCTCGCTGACGGCGACGAGGTCGCCTTCTTCCCCACCGTGACCGGAGGCTGAACATGAGTGTGCGCGTACAGCAGGCCGCGTTCGATCCAGGCGTCGAGCTCAACGCACTGCATGCGGCCAACCTCGGTATCGGGGCGGTGGCGGGCTTTGTCGGTTACGTCCGCGATTTCAACGATGGCCAGGACGTCGCTGGCATGTTTCTCGAGCACGCGCCCGGTATGACGGAAAAGGCACTGCAGAAAATCGTCGAGGAGGCTGGCGAGCGCTGGCCTCTGCTCAGGCTGGAAATCGTCCATCGTGTCGGACGGCTCGAGCCGGGCGAGCCGATCGTTTTCGTCGGCGCTGCCAGCGCGCACCGTGAAGCGGCGTTCGATGGTTGCCGGTTCGTCATGGATTATCTGAAGACCCGTGCCCCGTTCTGGAAGAAAGAAGACACGCCGTCCGGCCCGCGTTGGGTGGAAGGGCGTTGCAGCGACCAGGCCGCGGCACAGCGTTGGCAGCAGGATTGACGAGGCAGGGCACATTCCACAGCAAAAAGGCGAAGCCGGGCTTCGCCTTTACCAGGGGCGTGTGGCGTCAGCTCAACGCTTGGGCGGGACGGGCGCCAGCAGCTCGGCTGGTGGCATTTCGCAGCTGATCTTGCGGCCCAGTAGTGCTTCGATGGCCGGCAACGCGAAGGCGTCATCCTCGCCGGCGAAGCTGATCGAGGTCCCTGTGGCGCCGGCCCGGCCGGTCCGGCCTATGCGGTGCACATAGTCATCCGGGACCTCCGGTAGCGTGAAGTTGATCACATGGCTGATGCCATCGACGTGAATCCCGCGACCCGCAACGTCGGTGGCCACCATGACGCGAATCTTGCCCTCGCGGAAGCCTTCCAGCGCGCGGATGCGTTTGTGCTGGGGGACATCGCCGGACATCTGCACGGCGCTGATGCCGTCGCGGGTGAGGCGCTCTTCGATGCGTCGCACTTCATCCTTGCGGTTGGCAAACACCATCACCCGAGTCCAGTCGTTCTGCGTGATGAGGTTGTACAGCAGCTTGTACTTGTCACTGCCGGCAACGGCGTAGACGTGTTGCTCGACGGTGTCGCTGGCCACGTGCTCGGCTTCGATCTCGACGATCGCCGGGTCGGTTGTCCATTGCTTGGCCAGGTTCATGACGTCTTCGGTGAAGGTGGCGGAGAACAGCAGTGTCTGACGCTCGCTCTTTGGCGGCGTCTGGCGAATGATCTGGCGCACCTGGGGGATGAAGCCCATGTCGAGCATGCGGTCGGCTTCGTCGAGCACCAGCACCTCTACCATGTCCAGGTGCACTTCGCCGCGTTGGTTGAAATCCAGCAGCCGCCCGGGCGTAGCAACCAGGATGTCGCAATAACGGCTTTCCAGTGCCTTGAGCTGCTTCTCGAAATCCATGCCGCCGACGAAGCTCATCACGTTGAGGCCGGTGTACTTGGTCAGGTTCAGCGCATCGTTCGCGATCTGCACCACCAGTTCACGCGTGGGCGCGATGATCAGTGCCCGTGGTTCGCCCATGTAGCGATCGCTGGGCGGCGGCGTCTGCAACAGTTGGGTGATGGTGGAAATCAGGAAGGCGGCGGTTTTGCCGGTACCGGTCTGGGCGCGTCCTATGGCATCGCGGCCTTTGAGCGTGAAACCGAGCACCTGCGCCTGAATCGGCGTGCAATAGGGAAAGCCCAGGTCATGGATGGCATGCATCAGCTCGGGGGCGAGCTTGAAATCATGGAAGCGCGTCTTGCCCTCGGCTGGCTCGACCTGAAAGTCTTCCAGCTTCCACGCGGGGGCGGCCGGGGCCTCGGGCTTGCGCGAACGCTCTCGGCGGGGCTTGGTCGACGCCGGAGCAGGCGCATCAGCCGGCGTGTCGACGGAAGGGGCGCGGGGGGAATCTACAGGCGTCGCGGTGTGGCTGACGGGCTGGATGACGGTTTGCTCTGCCGGGCCTTTGCCAAAAATCTTCTTGAGTGCTTTGAGCACGGTTTCGTCTCTGTCGATAAGGTTCGCCCGCCAGTGTAATGCAAGAAGCAGATACGGCGAAGACTTGCTCGGGGCGCGCGTTGGGCTGGGTCGCGAGCCTTTGGCTGAAGCGGGTCGACTTCAGCCACACACCCGATTTCGACCCTGTGCCTTGGCCTGGTACAGCGCCTGATCGGCGGCATGGATCAGCGTCTTCAAATCGTCCGCAGGCCGCATCGGCGCTACACCGATGGAGATGGTCACGCCAGGTAAGGTGCCGAGCGAAGAGCGAAAGGAGCTGATCGCTTCAATACTCTGGCGCAGACGCTCGCCGATGTTGCGCGCGTCGCTCAGCGTCATATCCGGAAGCAGGACGACGAACTCCTCGCCGCCGTAGCGCACCAGGCTGTCGGCGGGGCGAAGCAACTTAGCCAGCGTGTCGACCACCAGGCAAAGCGCGTGATCACCCGCCAGGTGGCCGTGCCTGTCGTTGTAGTCCTTGAACTGGTCGACATCGAGCATCAGCAACGCGAGCGGCTGACCGTTGAAGGCGCAGCGGGTGCTTTCGCGATTGTAGATGTGCTCCAGCCACCGACGGTTGAACGAACCGGTGAGGGCGTCGATGTTGGCGTTCTGCTCGCTGTTGATGATCAGGCGATCACTCAGGCGAACGCGGTGGCAGAGCAACTCGGTGAGGTTCTGCATGAGTTGCGGCGAGCGCGTGAGCACCCACAGGGAACTGCGGTGCAGGCGCAACAGCCGCGAAGGGACCAGCGCCACGACATAGGCCGAGGGTGGCAAGCCGTCCATAAAACTGATTTCGCCGGCGCAGTCGCCGGCGCCGATGGCCCGCACCGGTTGGCCATCGAGCGAATCGAGGTGAACAGCGAGTTCGCCATCGAGTACCAGATAAAGGTAGTGGTTGGCTTGCAATGGCGACAGCAGGACATGGCCGGTGTCGATCAGGCATGGCTTGAACAGTTCCTGCAGGAGGCGCAGGCAGGGCTCGTCGACATGATCGAGCAAGTGGGCCTGTCGAAGGTGCTGCATTTCGACACGTCTCGTGACGGCGACATCCTTGCCGGAAGACTTCTTCGTCATCACCCGCTATGCCTCGTCCATTCTGTTCGCGCCAGCTCCGTCTGGCCGCGATGTGCGCTGCGAGAAGCGACGCAATCGAGTGAGCTGCTGCCTTGCCAAAGAGTAGCCGTAATTGACCGATCGGCCAGGCGCGCAGCGTCACATTTCTCGACGAAGGCCTGCTTCGGCCCTGATGCGCATCAGTCGAGGCGGGCCATCAGCCAGTCGCCGATATCGGCAATCTCCTTGGGGCTCACTTCATGGGCCATCGGATAGTCCTTCCACTCGGCCGCGACATGGTTCTGTAGCAGGCAATCGTATGCGGCGCGCCCCATCGATGGCAGGACGACGTTGTCGGCGCTGCCGTGCAGGCACAGCACCGGAACGCTTTGCTGCTGGGCTGAGAGGCCGAGGTCGCTGACGAAGGTCGGTGCGTAGGTGGACAACGCCAGTACGCCGCCGAGCGGGCCGGCCCAGCGAAGGAAGGCGGTGTGATAGACGACCGCGCCGCCTTGGGAAAAACCCGCCAGGACAATCCGTCGAGGATCGATGCCGCTGTCTCGCTGGGCTTCGATCAGCGCAATCACGGCCTGTGCCGATTCCTCGAGCTGCGCCTGGTTGATGGCCCTGGCCGGGCTCATGGCGAGGATGTCGTACCAGCTCGGCATCGCCCAGCCGCCGTTGATGGTCACCGTCTGGGTGGGTGCTTGGGGCAGGACGAAACGAGTCCGTAGCAAGCGCTCCTGCAGGGCTTCGGCGACCGGCAGGAAGTCATAGCGATCAGCGCCGAGGCCGTGCAGCCAGATGACACAGGAGTCGGCAGAGGAGGCGGGTTCGATGATCAGGGGGGCGCTCATGGCGGGCTCCGTCTGGGGCCCGCCTCATGTTGGGGCGGGCTGGAAGGGTGGATGCAGCAAGATGCAGCGAGGTTACCTGTACGCGCGTCAGCGTTGAAGGTCGCGATGCCGTTCGGGCGGTTTTCGCAGGGTTCTGGTATGGCGCTTGCTTCGTCGCAGCGTGGCACGGATACCGAGGCCGCTCGTGCCGGTGCCGGCGAGCGCATCGGGAGAAGTTGCCGTTAATCGATCGGCGACTAGACTCAGGTCAGGTGCTTCTGCCGTTTCGCTCGACGGATGCCGTTTGGCGTGC
Organism: Stutzerimonas stutzeri; assembly: GCF_019090095.1. Taxonomy (NCBI): domain Bacteria; kingdom Pseudomonadati; phylum Pseudomonadota; class Gammaproteobacteria; order Pseudomonadales; family Pseudomonadaceae; genus Stutzerimonas; species Stutzerimonas stutzeri. The sequence goes on from NZ_JAGQFP010000002.1 coordinate 1,360,768, forward strand.
GCGAAGCAGGTAGACGACCCCGACCCCGCAGAATAAAAGCAAACTGGAGGTTTCGATGATAAGGGTTAAATCCACACTGGCTGTGCTTGGCGCGGCGACACTATTGATGAGTGTCAGCGGCCTGGCGCAGGCAGGGGCGACGCTGGATGCAGTGAAGAAGAAGGGCTTCGTGCAGTGCGGCGTGAGCGATGGCTTGCCAGGCTTTTCCTTCACGAATGCCAAGGGGGAGTACAAAGGAATCGATGTCGATGTCTGCCGCGCTGTCGCGGCTGCGGTGTTCGGGGACGCCAACAAGGTCAAGTTCACACCGTTGACCGCCAAGGAACGCTTCACCGCATTGCAATCAGGCGAGGTCGATGTGCTGTCGCGTAACACGACCTGGACCAGCTCTCGTGACTCTGCGATGGGGTTGAATTTCACCGGCGTGACCTACTACGACGGCCAAGGCTTCCTGGTCAACAAATCGTTGGGTGTATCCAGCGCCAAGGAGCTCGACGGGGCCACCGTCTGCATCCAGGCGGGCACCACTACCGAACTCAACCTCTCGGACTACTTCCGCGCCAACAGCCTCAAGTACACGCCGATCACCTACGACACGTCCGACGAGAGCGCCAAGTCGCTGGAGTCCGGTCGCTGCGACGTGCTCACCTCGGATCAGTCCCAGCTCTATGCGCAGCGGATCAAGCTGGCCAAGCCGGACGACTATGTCGTCTTGCCAGAAGTCATCTCCAAGGAGCCGCTGGGCCCTGCCGTGCGCCAGGGTGACGAGGAGTGGTTCGACATTGTGCGCTGGTCGTTGCTGGCGATGATTAACGCCGAGGAGCTCGGTATCACCGCAGCGAACGTGGAGGAAACGGCCAAGACCACCAAGAACCCGGATGTGGCGCGTTTGCTCGGTGCCGAAGGTGAATATGGCAAGGACCTGAAACTGCCGAAGGACTGGGCGGTACAGATCGTCAAGCAGGTGGGTAACTATGGCGAGGTGTTCGAACGCAACATCGGTTTCGGTAGCGAACTGAAGATCGAACGCGGTCTCAATGCGCTCTGGACCAATGGAGGTCTGCAGTACGCGCCTCCGGTGCGTTGACCTAGCCGGGCCAGCCGAAGGCTGGCCTTGTTTCAGGGACGAGCACTGCCGGTGCGCTCGCATCGGCAGTGCCTTATGAGGTTTCTTGATGCGAACCATCGCCAAAACGGGGGCAACGCGCGGCTCGTTGCTCACGGATCCACAGGCGCGCGCCTGGTTGTTCCAGATTCTGGCAGTCGTGACGGTCGTGGCTGTCGGCTGGTTTCTCTTCGACAATACCCAGACCAACCTCGCTCATCGAGGCATCACCTCCGGCTTCGGCTTTCTCGATAACGCCGCCGGCTTCGGCATCTCCCAACACCTGATCGACTACAGCGAAAGCGATTCCTACGGCCGTGTGTTCTGGGTGGGGTTGCTCAATACGCTGTTGGTCAGCGTCATCGGCATCATCCTGGCGACGCTCATTGGCTTCATCCTCGGGGTAGCGCGATTGTCGCCCAACTGGCTGATTCGCAAGATCGCCACCGTATACATCGAGACGTTCCGCAACATCCCGCCGCTGCTACAGATATTCTTCGTCTACTTCGCCGTGCTCAGCCCGCTACCTGGGCCTCGCAACAGCTTGAGCCTGTGGGACATCGTGTTCGTCAACAACCGCGGTGTGCAGATGCCTTCGCCAAGCGCCGGGGAGGGCTTTTGGGCGTTCTGGATTGCCTTGGTCACGGCGCTGGTGGCCATTGTCCTGCTTAACCGCTGGGCACGTGCACGGCATGACGCGACCGGTCAGACCTTTCCGGCGTTTTGGGTCAGTGTCGCCTTGTTCGTTGCTATCCCGAGCCTAGCTGCACCGCTGTTTGGCGCGCCGTTTCTCTGGGAGGTGCCGGAACTGCAGCGCTTCAACATTCGTGGCGGCTGGGTGGTCATTCCCGAGCTGGTGTCGATCGTGCTGGCCCTGTCGATCTACACCGCGGCCTTCATCGGCGAGACCGTACGCGCCGGTATCCAGTCGGTGAGTCACGGCCAGACCGAGGCCGCCGCTTCGCTGGGGCTTCGCCCAGGCCGCGTCCTGCGCCTGGTCATCATCCCCCAGGCCATGCGGGTGATCATCCCGCCGCTGACCAGCCAATACCTCAACCTGGCGAAGAACTCCTCGCTGGCCGCTGCAATCGGCTATCCCGACATGGTCTCGCTGTTCGCAGGGACGGTGCTGAATCAGACCGGGCAGGCAATAGAAACCATGGCGATCACCATGAGCGTCTACCTCGCGATCAGCATCAGCATCTCGCTGCTGATGAACTGGTACAACAAGCGCATTGCGCTGATCGAACGGTGAGGGCGAGCGCATGACAACTCATACTTTCAAGCCGGACCTGCCGGCGCCATCGGCGAACATCGGCGTGATTGGCTGGATGCGCGCCAACCTGTTCTCCAGTTGGCTGAACACGCTGCTGACGCTGGCCGGGCTGTATCTGATCTGGATAATCGTTCCGCCCATTCTCGAATGGGCGATCATCAAGGCCGACTGGAGCGGCGAAACCCGCGCCGACTGTACGCGCGAAGGCGCTTGCTGGGTGTTCGTGCAGACGCGCTTCAGCCAGTTCATGTACGGTTTCTACCCGCCGGAACTGCGCTGGCGGGTGGATGCGACCGCGTGGCTTGCCATCGTCGGCGCAGCGCCCTTGTTCCTGCGCCAGATGCCGCACAAGGCACGCTATGGCATCGCCTATCTCATCGCTTATCCGCTACTCGCCTACTGGTTGCTGCACGGCGGCTTCCTTGGCCTCGAAAACGTGCCGACCAGTCGCTGGGGCGGACTGATGCTGACCATCGTGATTGCGGCGGTGGGTATCGCTGGGGCGCTACCGCTCGGCATTCTACTAGCGCTTGGTCGGCGCTCGGACATGCCGGCGATCCGGGTCCTCTGCGTGACCTTCATCGAGTTCTGGCGTGGCGTGCCGCTGATCACCGTGCTGTTCATGTCTTCGGTGATGTTGCCGTTGTTTCTGCCAGAGGGGATGAACCTCGACAAGCTGATGCGCGCCATGGTCATGGTGATCTTCTTCGAGGCGGCCTATGTCGCAGAAGTGGTGCGCGGCGGTCTACAGGCGATCCCCAAGGGGCAGTACGAGGCCGCTGCGGCGATGGGCTTGGGCTATTGGCGCAGCATGATCCTGGTGATCCTGCCGCAGGCGCTGAAAATGGTCATTCCCGGCATCGTCAATACTTTTATCGCCCTGTTCAAGGACACCAGCCTGGTGATCATCATCGGCTTGTTCGACTTCCTCAACAGCATCAAACGGGCGACATCGGACCCAGCCTGGCTGGGAATGTCCACTGAGGGTTATGTATTCGCAGCGCTGGTCTACTGGATCTTCTGCTTCGGGATGTCGCGTTACTCGATGCACCTGGAACGCAAGCTCGACACCGGCCACCGGAATTAAGGACTCACATCATGAGCGACACTTCTCTACGTTCCGATCAACCTGCGCAGGCGGACGAACCGGTCATCCAGATGCAAGGTGTGCACAAGTGGTTCGGCCAGTTCCACGTGCTCAAGGACATCAATCTCAACGTCACGCAGGGCGAGCGGATCGTGCTGTGCGGGCCGTCCGGCTCGGGGAAATCCACCACCATTCGTTGCCTCAACCGTTTGGAAGAGCATCAGCAGGGGCGCATCGTCATCAATGGCGTGGAGCTGACCAACGACCTCAAGCAGATCGAGGCGATCCGCAGCGAAGTCGGCATGGTGTTCCAGCACTTCAACCTGTTTCCACACCTGACGGTGTTGCAGAACTGCACGCTGGCACCCATGTGGGTGCGCAAAATGCCACGACGCCAGGCCGAAGAAATCGCCATGCATTATCTGGAGCGGGTGCGGATTCCCGAGCAGGCCAACAAGTTTCCCGGCCAGCTGTCGGGTGGCCAGCAGCAAAGGGTCGCGATTGCACGTGCGCTGTGCATGAAGCCGAAGATCATGCTGTTCGATGAACCGACGTCGGCGCTGGATCCGGAAATGGTCAAGGAGGTGCTCGACACCATGGTCGGGCTCGCTGAAAGCGGCATGACGATGCTCTGCGTGACCCATGAGATGGGCTTCGCCCGCACCGTGGCCGATCGGGTCATTTTCATGGACAAGGGCGAGATCGTCGAAGAGGCCGATCCCGACACCTTCTTCACCAACCCGGTCAACGATCGGACCAAGCTGTTCCTCAGCCAGATACTGCATTAAGTACGCAGCGGTTCACGCCGCATTCAGGACGGGCTTCGGTGCAGCGTTAGGGTGGCGGCAGGGCTCGATCGGCACGCCACCGGACCGCTTGCGGTCTGCGGCGGGCCTTCGTGCTGTCTGCGGGCCACCGTGAGGCCGCGGGCGGATCGTCGTCCGCATCACCTGCTTGCAGCAGGCTTAGCCTCGACGGCCGTCATGGGCTAGAATACGCGGCCCGACTGCTCCCCTCCCCGAGGCTGTTCCGACGATGTTGATCCTGCGCGGCGCTCCCGCTCTTTCCGCCTTCCGTCACGGCAAGCTCCTGGCACAACTGACCGCGAAGGTCCCCGCCGTGAGCGGGTTGTATGCCGAGTTTGCTCATTTCGCTGAAGTATCCGGCACGCTTGGCGCGGACGAGGAGCGCGTGCTCTCCCGGCTGCTGAAATATGGGCCGAGCGTACCGGTGCAGGAGCCTGCCGGCCGGCTGTTTCTCGTAATCCCTCGTTTCGGCACCATTTCTCCCTGGTCGAGCAAGGCCAGCGACATTGCCCGCAACTGTGGTCTCGACAAGATTCAGCGTCTGGAACGCGGCATCGCCTATTACGTGGCTGGAGAGCTGTCCGATGACGAGGTCGGGCAGATCGCTGCGGCGCTGCACGACCGCATGACCCAGCTGGTGCTCGAGCGCTTCGAAGAGGCTGAGAACCTGTTCAGCCACGCCCAGCCCAAGCCCCTGACGGCGGTTGATGTCCTCGGTGGCGGTCGCGCGGCGCTGGAGCGGGCCAACGTGGAATTGGGTCTGGCGCTGGCCGAAGATGAAATCGACTATCTGGTGACCAGCTTCACCGATTTAGGGCGCAACCCTCACGACATCGAACTGATGATGTTCGCCCAGGCCAACTCCGAGCACTGCCGCCACAAGATCTTCAACGCCAGCTGGGACATCGACGGCGAGAGCCAGGACAAGTCCCTGTTCGGCATGATCAAGAACACCTATCAGTTGCACGGCGAAGGCGTGCTGTCCGCCTACAAGGACAACGCTGCGGTGATCGTCGGCAACGTGGCCGGCCGTTTTTATCCGAATCCGGATACCGGTGAGTACGCGGCCAACCGCGAGCCGGTGCACATCCTGATGAAGGTGGAGACCCACAACCATCCGACTGCAATCGCGCCGTTCCCAGGCGCCGCCACCGGTTCGGGCGGTGAGATTCGCGACGAGGGCGCCACCGGCCGTGGCGCCAAGCCCAAGGCCGGCCTGACCGGCTTCACCGTGTCGAACCTGAACATCCCCGGTTTCGAACAGCCCTGGGAAGTGCCCTACGGCAAGCCCGAGCGCATCGTCACGCCGTTGGACATCATGATCGAAGGCCCGCTGGGTGGCGCGGCGTTCAACAACGAGTTCGGTCGGCCTGCGCTGAGCGGTTACTTCCGCACCTTCGAACAAGTGATCGACACCCCGCATGGCGAAGAGGTGCGCGGCTACCACAAGCCGATCATGCTCGCCGGCGGGATGGGTAACATTCGCGAGGACCACGTCCAGAAGGGCGATATTTCGGTCGGCGGCAAGCTGATCGTGTTGGGCGGCCCGGCCATGCTGATCGGCCTGGGCGGTGGTGCGGCGTCCTCGATGGCCACCGGCAGCAGCTCGGCGGACCTGGATTTCGCTTCGGTACAGCGCGACAACCCGGAAATGGAGCGTCGCTGTCAGGAGGTCATCGACCGCTGCTGGCAGCTGGGCGACAAGAATCCGATCAAGTTCATTCACGACGTCGGTGCGGGCGGCCTGTCCAATGCCTTCCCCGAGCTGGTCAACGACGGCGGCCGCGGTGGGCGTTTCGAGCTGCGCAACGTACCTAACGACGAGCCGGGCATGGCGCCGCTGGAAATCTGGTGCAACGAGTCCCAGGAGCGCTATGTCCTGTCGGTCGATGCGGCTGATCTCGAGCGTTTCGAGGCGATCTGCCGGCGCGAGCGTTGCCCCTTCGCGGTCGTCGGCGAAGCGACGGCCGAACCGCAACTGACCGTCGCCGACAGTCATTTCGGCAACAACCCGGTCGACATGCCGCTCAATGTGCTGCTGGGCAAGGCGCCACGTATGCACCGCAGCGCCGTACGCGAGGCCGAGCTAGGCGACGATTTCGCCGCCGAGCAGGTCGATCTGACCGAAGCGATCGATCGTGTCCTGCATCACCCGGCGGTGGCCAGCAAGAGCTTCCTGATCACCATCGGCGATCGCAGCATCACCGGCATGGTGGCGCGCGATCAGATGGTCGGCCCCTGGCAGGTGCCGGTGGCTGACTGTGCGGTGACCGCCACCAGCTATGACGTCTATACCGGCGAAGCCATGGCCATGGGCGAGCGTACCCCGCTGGCGCTGCTCGACGCGCCCGCGTCGGGGCGTATGGCGATTGGCGAAACGCTGACCAACCTGGCCGCCGCTCGCATCGACAAAATTTCCGATATCAAGCTTTCCGCCAACTGGATGGCCGCTGCAGGTCACCCGGGCGAGGACGCGCGGTTGTACGACACAGTCAAAGCGGTCGGCATGGAGTTGTGTCCGGAGCTGGGCATCACCATTCCGGTGGGCAAGGACTCGATGTCCATGAAGACGCGTTGGAACGATGAGGGCGCGGAGAAGAGCGTGACGTCGCCGCTGTCGCTGATCGTGTCCGGCTTTGCTCCGGTCGTCGATATCCGCCAGACGCTGACGCCGCAACTGCGGTTGGATAAAGGCGAAACCGACCTGGTGCTGATCGACCTCGGCCGCGGGCAGAACCGCATGGGCGCCTCGATCCTGGCCCAGGTCTATGGCCAGATGGCACGTCAGGCGCCGGATGTCGATGACGCCGAGGACCTGCAAGCGTTCTTCGCCGTGGTCCAGGGGCTGAATGCCGATGGCCTGCTCTTGGCCTACCACGATCGTTCCGACGGCGGCTTGCTGACGACAGCGCTGGAGATGGCCTTCGCCGGTCACTGCGGTCTCAATCTCAACCTCGATGGGCTCGTGGAGAGCGCGGCGCAGATTCCTGCGGCGCTGTTCAACGAGGAGCTGGGTGCGCTGATTCAGGTTCGCCAGGGTGATACCGAAGTGGTGCTGGCCCAATTTAGCGCTGCGGGGCTCGCCGACTGCGTGTCGGTCATCGGCCAGCCGGTCAACAACGGCCACGTGGCCATCCGGTTCCAGGGCGCGGATGTGTTTGCAGGCGATCGCCGTCTGCTGCAACGGCAGTGGGCGGAGACCAGCTACCGAATCCAGCGCCTGCGCGACAATGCCGACTGCGCCGACCAGGAGTTCGACGCGCTGCTCGAGGAAGACAATCCGGGGCTGAGCGTCACGCTGGGCTTCGACGTCAACGAGGATATCGCTGCGCCCTACATCAAACGTGGGGTCCGCCCGGAAGTGGCGATCCTGCGCGAGCAGGGCGTCAATGGTCAGACCGAGATGGCCGCTGCGTTCGACCGTGCCGGCTTCGCGGCGGTCGATGTTCACATGAGCGATATCCTGTCCGGGCGCATCAGCCTCGAGCGCTTCAAAGGGCTGGTGGCCTGCGGCGGCTTCTCCTACGGCGACGTGCTGGGCGCCGGTGAAGGCTGGGCCAAGTCGATCCTGTTCAACGGCCGCGCCCGTGAGGACTTCGGTGCCTTCTTCGAGCGCAAGGACAGCTTCGCCCTGGGCGTGTGCAACGGTTGCCAGATGCTCTCCAACCTGCACGAGCTGGTGCCGGGTAGCGAGTCTTGGCCACATTTCGTTCGTAACCGTTCCGAGCAGTTCGAGGCGCGGGTGGCGATGGTGCAAATCCAGGATTCGCCCTCGATCTTCCTGCAGGGCATGGCCGGCTCGCGCCTGCCAATTGCCATTGCGCATGGCGAAGGTCACGCCGAATTCGAGAGCGAAGAAGCGCTACTCGAGGCTGACTTGTCCGGCACGGTCGCGCTGCGTTACATCGATAACCATGGCAAGGTCACCGAGCGTTATCCGGCCAACCCGGGCGGCTCGCCGCGAGGCATCACCGGGCTGACTACCCGTGACGGCCGCGTGACCATTATGATGCCGCACCCTGAGCGTGTGTTCCGCGCCGTGACCAACTCCTGGCGTCCGGACGATTGGCAGGAAGACGGCGGCTGGATGCGCATGTTCCGCAACGCGCGGGTTTGGGTGGACTGAGGTCAGCGCAGCGGAAGAGCCCGGAGGTGAATAGCGCTCCGGGCTTTTTTGTAACCGTGATCTGGTCGACCGCTGCGGATGAACCTAGCGCCGGTGCCGGCGTCTGATAGAGGCGCTCGGCTTTGCCGGCCGGGTTCGGCGAGGCGAGCGCTTCGACGGAGAAGCGCTCCGCCGAGTGTTCTTGTGCGGAGAGGTTGATGTACAAGCTTTGTTTCTACGTCCCGGATACTCATCTGGACGCCGTCAAACAGGCGGTTTTCGCGGCCGGAGCCGGGCGCATCGGCGCCTACGACAGTTGCTGCTGGCAGGTGCTCGGCCACGGACAGTATCGACCGCTCGAAGGCAGCAAGCCGTTTCTCGGTCAGCTGGGGCAGGTGCACTCGGTCTCTGAGTGGAAGGTCGAGCTCGTGGTGGCTGACGAGCTGATCCATGACAGCGTCAAGGCACTCAAGCGTGCCCATCCGTACGAGACGCCCGCATTCGAGGTATGGCGGCTATCGGATCTGCAGTTCTGACAGGATGCAGCAATGAAAAGCCCGAGTCGCCACAGGCGGCCCGGGCTTTTTCATGTGGGGTTTTCGGGCTGATCAGACGCTGACGTTCAGGCGCACGTCGATGTTTCCGCGCGTGGCGTTGGAGTAGGGGCAGACCTGGTGCGCAGCCTCGGCCAGTTGCTCCGCAGCCGCCTGATCCAGGCCCGGCAGGTTGATGTTCAGTTGCACCTCGAGGCCGAACCCGCCGGGAATCTGGCCGATCCCGACCTGGCCGGTGATCGAGGTGTCGGCGGGAAGCGGCTGCTTCTGTTGACCCGCGACGAACTTGAGCGCACCGATGAAGCAGGCGGAGTAGCCCGCAGCGAAGAGTTGCTCGGGGTTGGTGCCTTCACCGCCTTGGCCGCCCAGCTCACGCGGGGTGGACAGCTTCACGTCGAGCATTCCGTCCGGGGTTACGGCACGCCCGTCACGGCCTCCAGTGGCTGTGGCGGTAGCGGTGTAGAGAGCCTTGATGGTCTGCATGGCGGTTTCCTCTCATTGGGTGGATGACAATAAGTTATCGCGCATATATTTAGTGCGCAAGATAATTATCGAGCGCTACGTGGACCACTCCGGTTGGGGCGCGTGCCTGGATGTGCTCAGCTGCGTTGTAATAACGCTTCGCGAAGGGACGCGAGCTGGTCGCGCAGTGCCAACAGGGCTTCAGGCGATTGCCCGGTGCACTCGAGCATGCAGGCGGGGAAGTCGCGGGCACGGTCTTTCAGGGCACGCCCTGCGACCGTGAGATGGAGTTCGACCACGCGCTCGTCATCGCGCCTGCGGATGCGACTGAGCAAGCCTTCGGCTTCCAGGCGCTTGAGCAGGGGTGTCAGCGAGCCGGGGTCGGTCAACAGGCGGGTGCTGATCTCACTCACCGTCAGTCCGTCACGCTCCCATAGTACGAGCATCGCCAGGTATTGCGGGTACGTCAGACCGATGCTCTTGAGCAAGGGCTTGTAAGCCTTGGTCATCTGCAGGGAGGCGGAATAAAGGGCGAAGCACAGCTGATTATCCAGCTGGAGCTGCTCGTCAGAATCTGTCGTCGTCATGGGCGGCCGAATGGCGAGGGAGTGGTTTCACGTTAACGCGCTGCCTCGCCTGCTGCCAAGCTCGGAACGCTGGATCAGGGGCGAATTTCGATCAGGGTACCGTTCTTGACCAGGTTCCAGATTTCGCGCATGTCATCGTTCTTCAGGGCGATACAGCCCTCGGTCCAGTCGAGGGTGTGGAAGAACCACTCGGGGTACTCTTCATCGACCGGCGTGCCGTGCAGCATGATCATGCTGCCTGGGCGCGCGCCTTCGCGGCGGGCTCGCTCCAAGTCCTTGGCGTTCGGATAGGAGATGTGCATCGCCAGGTTGTATTTATCGGAGGTTTTGCGCCAGTCGATCCAGTAGAACCCCTCTGGCGTGCGCTTATCGCCCTCGCGCTCCTTGGGGCCAGGCTGCTTGCCCAGCGAGATGCGATAGCTCTTCATGACGACGCCACGGCTGATGAGGTGGAGCTGGCGTTCGGACTTGACCACCAGCACCTTGTCGATGAACGAGTCATCAAGCATGGGCGCGGCGGTAGCATGGGAAAGGGTGGCAAAGGTGAAACAACAGATCGCTAACAGCCAGCGCATGGAGAGCTTTTCCTGAATCCTTACGGCATCAGACCTGTCTGCCCGCCACCCGCATTGCTTCGATGGCTTCGTTGCGCACCGGGAAGGTCTGCTGCACCCGGTCGGCGAAAAAGTATTCTAGGGTACGGCCCACGGTGGGAAAAGCCAGCTCTGACCAAGGGATCTCGGCCTGTCGGAAAAGCCTGACCTCAAGGCTTTCCTCGCCGGCGCAGAAACCGTCATCGACCAGTTCGGCGCGGAAGAACATGTACACCTGGTTGATGTGCGGCAAGTCGAATAGGGTGTAGAGCTGCAGGTCCGTGACTCGGGCACAGGCCTCCTCCAGCGTCTCTCTTTCGGCCGCCTGCTGAACCGTTTCGCCGTTCTCCATGAAGCCGGCTGGCAGGGTCCAGTAGCCGCGACGTGGTTCGATGGCTCGGCGACAGAGCAGTACATGGTCGTTCCAGACGGGTAGGCAGCCGGCCACGATGCGTGGGTTCTGGTAGTGCACCATGTCGCAGGCGGTGCAGACGAAGCGGTTGCGGTTGTCACCCTCCGGCACCCGCTCAATGATCGAGCCGCCACACTGGCTGCAGTATTTCATCGTGCTTCCTTCGGTCAATGGATGATGCCGGTCATCACCGTGAAATCGCCGGGTCGTCTGCTGGTCAACGCCAGTTTGCCGCGAAAAGCGGGGCAGCGACAGTTGCTACATCGATTTGTAGCATTCCGGCTGTCCTAACGGCGCCGGTTTTGGTTTCGTCTGTCTTGGGCGCCTGGGGGATTCATGCCATGATGCCCGACAAAGGTTGAACGAGATGCTTCATGCTGGACAAGATTCTCCAACGGGTGCGTGACTACTCCCCGCATCTCCTGGAGCCGGAAGGCCGGATGCCGGAAGCGGCGGTGTTGATGCCGATCACGCGCAGTGAGTCGCCTGAGCTGGTGCTGACCCTTCGCGCCAGTGGCTTGTCCACCCACGGCGGCGAGGTGGCGTTTCCCGGCGGTCGGCGCGACCCCGAAGATCGCGACCTGATTCATACAGCCCTGCGCGAGGCCGAGGAAGAGGTCGGCCTGATGCCGGCCTTGGTCGAAGTTGTCGGTCCGCTAAGCAGCCTGGTTTCGCTGCACGGAATCCATGTCACGCCTTATGTCGGGATCGTGCCGGACTACGTCGAGTATCGAGCCAATGATGCCGAGATCGCTTCGGTGTTTTCCGTGCCACTGGAATTCTTTTGCCAGGATGTTCGTGAGGTCACCCACCGCATCGACTATCAGGGCGGCGCCTGGTACGTGCCGTCATACCGCTATGGCGAATACAAGATCTGGGGGTTGACGGCGATTATGATCGTCGAGCTGGTGAACCTGATCTATGACGCCGGAATCGAGATGCGCCGTCCTCCGGCTTCCTTTATCGATCTGAGCCAGAAGAGGTCATGACCGTGAAATATCGCCTGGGCGATGCCCGTGTTGAATGCCACCCGCAGAGCTGGGTGGCGCCGAATGCCACGCTGGTCGGCAAGATCCGCCTGGAGGCCGGGGCCAGTGTCTGGTTCGGTGCGGTGTTGCGTGGCGACAACGAACTGATCCATATCGGCGAGAACAGCAACGTGCAGGATGGCACTGTCATGCACACCGACATGGGGCATCCGCTGACGCTGGGTACCGGTGTGACGGTTGGCCACAATGCGATGCTGCACGGGTGCGTGGTTGGCGACTACAGCCTGGTCGGGATCAACGCGGTGATACTCAATGGGGCGAAGGTCGGCAAGCATTGCATCATCGGCGCCAACACCCTGATTGCCGAAGGCAAGGAGATCCCGGATGGCTCGCTGGTTGTGGGCTCGCCCGGCAAGGTCGTCCGTGAGCTGACCGAGCAGCAGAAAAAGATGCTCGAGGCCAGCGCCGCTCATTATGTGCACAACGCCCAGCGTTACGCGCGTGACCTGGTGGAGCAGGAAGATTGAGCCACGACGACAAACCGGTCGCCTCGCCTTGCGTCAGTATCTGCGCCTTGGATGAAGACAGCCACTGTACGGGCTGCCAGCGCAGCGTCGACGAGATTCGTCGTTGGAGTCGCATGGACAACCTGGAGCGGCGTCAGGTGCTCCTGCGTTGTCAGGAGCGGGCTCGCGTGAGCGGGCTGCTCTTTTAAGGCCGATGCGCAAGGCGTTGGCAAGGGAATTTCTTAACTGTCTGCATTGCGAGGAATGACATGCCCCGAATAGGTACGCCGCTGTCGGCCAGCGCTACCCGTGTGCTGCTCTGCGGTTCCGGCGAGCTCGGCAAAGAGTTGGTCATCGAGCTCCAGCGTCTGGGCGTGGAGGTCATAGCGGTCGACCGCTATGCCAACGCGCCGGCGATGCAGGTGGCTCATCGGCACCATGTTATCGATATGCTCGACGGCGCCGCGTTGCGCGCGGTCATCGAGCAGGAAAAGCCGCATTTCATCGTCCCGGAAATCGAGGCGATCGCCACCGCGACGCTGGTCGAGCTGGAGGGCGAGGGCTACACCGTCATTCCCAATGCCCGGGCCGCGCAACTGACGATGAACCGCGAGGGGATTCGCCGCCTGGCTGCCGAGGAGCTGGGGTTGCCAACCTCGCCTTACCGCTTCGCCGATTCGCTGGATGAGTGCCGCTCGGCGGTCGCTGCGCTGGGGTTTCCCTGCCTGATCAAGCCGGTCATGAGCTCGTCCGGCAAAGGCCAGTCGGTGCTGCGCGCCGATGCCGATATCACCGGGGCGTGGGAGTACGCACAGGCTGGCGGGCGTGCAGGTAAAGGGCGGGTGATTGTCGAAGGCTTCATCGATTTCGACTACGAGATCACGCTGCTGACCGTCCGCCATTCAGGTGGAACGACCTTTTGCGAGCCAGTCGGTCATCGGCAGGAAAAAGGCGATTACCAGGAGTCGTGGCAACCCCAGGCGATGATGCCCGGTGCAAGAGCGGAGGCTGAGCGCATCGCATTGGCCGTGACGCAGGGGCTGGGAGGGCGCGGTATCTTTGGCGTTGAACTGTTCGTCAAGGGCGATAAGGTCTGGTTCTGCGAGGTGTCGCCCCGGCCGCACGATACCGGTCTGGTGACGCTGATTTCTCAGGATCTTTCCGAGTTCGCCCTGCATGCGCGGGCAATCCTCGGATTGCCCATCCCGGCGGTTCGACAGTTTGGCCCGTCCGCTTCGGCGGTGGTCTTGGTGGAGGGCGAGTCCGATCAAGTCAGTTTCGGTCACCTGGCCGCGGCGCTGGCCGAGCCGGACACGGCGTTGCGGCTGTTTGGCAAGCCGGGCGTCAGCGGTCAGCGGCGGATGGGCGTTGCGTTGGCGCGAGATAGTTCGATCGAAGACGCGCGTGCCAAGGCGCTACGGGCCGCTGCGGCAATCGACACGGAGCTTTAAAGCGCGTCCATGGGCGGCGTGCCTCAGGGCGCGTCGTCGGCAGGCTTCTGACTGTCTTCGATTACCCAGGCGCGGACGCTTTTGACGCGGTTGTCGGCCGCTTGCAGGATCTCGAGCCGGTACTGATCGATCTGCAGGCAGATGCCGCTATCAGGGATATGTTCAAGCGCCTCGGTGATCAGCCCGTTCAGCGTTTTAGGGCCGTTACAGGGCAGTTGCCAGCCAAGTGCCCGGTTCACTTCGCGAAGGTAGGCGGCACCGTCGATCACCAGAGTACCGTCGTCTTGCGGGTGAATATCGGGACTGCGCAAGGCGTCCTGGTTGCTGAACTCGCCCACGATCTCTTCGAGAATGTCTTCCAGGGTGACGATCCCCAGAACGTCGCCGTACTCGTCGACAACGATGCCGATGCGGCGCTTGTGCTTCTGGAAGTTCACCAGCTGCGTGGAAAGCGGCGTGTTTTCAGGAATGAAGTAGGGCTCGTTGCAGGCCTCCAGGAGGCTCTCGCGCGTCAGCTGGTCATGGCTGAGCAGGCGGGCGATCTGGCGCATGTGCACGATACCTTCGATCTGGTTGATGTCCTTGCGGAACACCGGAAGGCGCGTGTGCGGCGTCGTGCGCAACTGCGTCACGATGGTTTCCAGGTCGTCCTCGAGGTCGATGCCGGCAACCTCGTTGCGCGGGATCATGATGTCATCGACCGTGACCCTTTCCAGATCGAGGATGCCGAGGAGCATGCTCTGGCGATTCATCGGCATGTCGCTACCCGATTCATGCACCACGCTACGCAGCTCTTCGGTGGAGAGGCTGTCGTTGCCTTTGTTGGACAGGTCGACGCCGAGCAGCTTGAGCAGGCCGTTACTGATCCAGTTGAGCAGTGCCACCAGCGGATAGAGCACTCGTTGCAGCAGCAGTAGCGGCAGGCTGACGGGGTAGGCGACCGCTTCGGGCCGCAATGCGGCAAGCGTTTTCGGGGTAATTTCGCCAAAGATGAGCAAGATGACGGTCAGGCCGATGGTGGCGATGGCGATACCGGCTTCGCCCCAGATTTTAATGGCGAGGACCGTTGCGATCGACGAGGCGAGAATATTGACGAAGTTGTTGCCGACCAGAATGGTGCCGAGCAGCCGGTCCGGTCGTTCGAGCAGCGTGCTCGCTCGCTTGGCGCCGCGGTGCCCTTCCTTGGCCCGGTGACGCAGGCGGTAGCGGTTCAGGCTGAGCATTCCGGTTTCGGAACTTGAAAAGAAGGCCGAGCACAAAAGCAGGAAGACCAGCATGCCGACCAGGAAGCCGGGGTGTAGATGTTCCACTTGGTGTTCCTAGAGTCCGTTGATGTTTCGCCGCGCGCTGTTAGACATGCAGGATGAATTCGCGGACCAGCTTGCTGCCGAAATAGGCCAGCATCAGCAGGCAGAAGCCCGCCAGCGTCCAGCGGATGGCCTTGTAGCCGCGCCAGCCAAGCTGATGTCGCCCCCACAACAGCAGGCCAAAGACCACCCAGGCGACCACCGACAATAGCGTCTTGTGCACCAGATGCTGGGCGAACAGGTTCTCCAGGAACAACCAGCCGGAGATCAGCGAAGCCGACAGCAGCAGCCAGCCGGCGAGCAGAAAGCCGAACAGCAGGCTCTCCATGGTTTGTAGCGGCGGGAAATTCTTGATCAGGCCAGAGGGATGCTTGTGCTTGAGGTGATGGTCCTGCAGCAGCAACAGCAGCGACTGGAAAACGGCGATCGTGAGCATGCCGTAAGCCAGTATGGAGAACAGGATGTGGGCCAGAATGCCCGGCTCTTCGGCAATCGCCGGCGCGGTGCCGGAAGGCGCGAACTGGGCGAACAGCACCGTCAAACAGCCGAGCGGAAAGAGCAGCAGCAGAAGGTTCTCGACCGGCATGCGGTAGAGCGCCAGCAGGATCAGCAGGATGACGGCAGCGGCTATCAGGCTCGAGGCCGTGAAGAAATCGAGATGCAGCCCGCTGGGCGAAAGCAGCTGAATGAACAGGCTTACCCCGTGCGCCATTAGCGCCAGCGCGCCCAACGCAAGAAGCAGACGTTTGTCCGGCACGGTGCGTTGCGCCAGGCGCAGGCCCTGGTATCCAGTGACGCCTGCGTAAAGGCAGGCGGCGGCTAGGCTCGGTAGCAGAGGGTGCATAGGTCTGTTAGCAGGCTCGAAAGGCGCTGAGTGTGGCACAAACCCTGGGCGCACAAAAGTGCGTGAATAACGCATATAGGCCGCTGCGCTCGGCATGTGGCCGACTGCGCGGCAATCGCGGAGGCGGGCTGGATGGTCACGATGAAAAGCCTCGACGGTGGGGTACCGGCCCAGGGGTCGCAGCTTCTATAATCGGCGCCTTAACCACATCCAGCGTGGACACGGCACATGTTTGAAAACCTAACCGACCGCCTCTCTCAGACGCTTCGCCATGTCACCGGCAAGGCCAAGCTGACCGAGGACAACATCAAGGATACCCTGCGCGAAGTACGTATGGCGCTGCTCGAGGCCGACGTCGCGCTGCCGGTGGTCAAGGACTTCGTTGCCCGGGTCAAGGACAGGGCGGTCGGCACCGAAGTGTCCAAAAGCCTGACGCCGGGTCAGGCATTCGTGAAGATCGTGCGCGCTGAGCTCGAAGAGCTGATGGGCGCGGCCAACGAGGATCTTGCCCTCAGTGTGGTTCCCCCGGCCGTGGTGCTGATGGCCGGCCTGCAGGGGGCGGGCAAGACCACGACGGTCGGCAAGCTTGCCCGCTTCCTCAAGGAGCGCAAGAAGAAGTCGGTGCTGGTGGTCTCGGCTGACGTCTATCGCCCGGCGGCGATCAAGCAGCTGGAAACCCTGGCTGCGGAAGTGGGTGTGACCTTCTTCCCGTCCGATACCAGCCAGAAACCGGTCGAGATCGCTCAGGCGGCGATTCGCGAAGCCAAACTCAAGTACATCGACGTGGTGCTGGTCGACACCGCCGGGCGTCTGGCTATCGACGCCGAGATGATGGCTGAGATCCAGGCCGTGCACGCCGCGATCAAGCCCGCCGAGACGCTCTTCGTGGTTGACGCCATGACGGGTCAGGATGCGGCCAATACCGCCAAGGCGTTCGGCGAGGCGCTGCCGCTGACTGGCGTGGTATTGACCAAGGTCGACGGCGATGCGCGTGGCGGTGCTGCGCTGTCAGTCCGTCATATCACCGGCAAGCCGATCAAATTCCTCGGCATGGGTGAAAAGAGCGACGCGCTCGAGCCGTTTCATCCGGACCGTATCGCGTCGCGCATCCTCGGTATGGGTGATGTGCTCAGCCTGATTGAACAGGCCGAGCAGACCCTCGACCGAGAGAAGGCCGAGAAGCTCACCAAGAAGCTTAAGAAAGGCAAGGGCTTCGATCTGGAAGATTTCCGCGATCAGCTCCAGCAGATGAAAAACATGGGCGGGCTTGGCGGCCTGATGGACAAGCTGCCATCAATCGGCGGCGTGAATCTGTCGCAGATGGGCAACGCGCAAGGCGCCGCTGAGAAGCAGTTCAAGCAAATGGAAGCCATTATCAATTCGATGACACCTGGCGAGCGGCGCAATCCCGACATCATCAGCGGTTCGCGCAAGCGGCGCATCGCCATGGGCTCCGGTACCCAGGTTCAGGACATCGGGCGGCTGATCAAGCAACACAAGCAGATGCAGAAGATGATGAAGAAGGTCAGCGGCAAGGGCGGCATGGCCAAGATGATGCGCGGCATGGGTGGCATGTTCCCTGGCGGTGGGATGCCCAAGTTCTGATTCGAGGTCTTCGGCGAGGCCCTTCCGTCGGGCGTCGCCGCGGCCTGGCGGGCCAGTGCGCCAGGCCTGCGCTTGTTTTTGAAAAAGCCATTTGCAAAAGTCCGGATAATCCTTAGAATATGCGGCCTTTCGGGCCTTGGGCCCTGCATTCAGATTTGCTGTACCGACTACAGGAACGATGTTCACATGGTAACTATTCGTCTCGCCCGTGGCGGCTCCAAGAAGCGCCCTTTCTACCACCTGACCGTGACCAACAGCCGCAATCCGCGCGATGGTCGCTTCGTTGAGCGTATCGGCTTCTTCAATCCGGTCGCTTCGGGTGCGGAAGTGAAGCTCTCTGTAAACCAGGAGCGTGCTGCTTATTGGCTGGGCCAGGGCGCGCAGCCGTCTGAGCGTGTTGCTCAGCTGCTGAAGGAAGCTGCCAAGGCTGCTGCCTAAGCTATATGAACGCGACGTCAGCCCCGGCCGAAGACCTGATTGTCATCGGCAAGATCGTTTCGGTGCATGGCGTGCGGGGAGACGTAAAGGTCTATTCCTTTACCGATCCAATCGACAATCTGCTGGATTATCGACGCTGGACGCTCAGGCGAGGCGACGAAGTCAAGCAGGTTGAGCTGGTCAAGGGGCGCCTCCAGGGCAAGATTCTGGTGGCTACGCTCAAAGGGCTGACTGATCGTGAAGTGGCGCGTACCTACGCCGACTTCGAGATCTGCATACCGCGTAGCGAACTGCCCGCATTGACCGGCGAAGAGTATTACTGGTTCCAGCTTCAGGGCCTGACGGTCATCAACCAGCTCGGGCAGGTGCTTGGGCGGGTGGATCATCTGCTCGAGACCGGAGCCAACGACGTTCTGGTGGTCAAGCCGTTTGACGGCAGCCTGGACGATCGAGAGCGTTTGCTGCCCTATACCGACCCCTGTGTGTTGAAGGTCGATCTGGATGCAGGCGAGATGCGCGTCGAATGGGATGCGGACTTCTGAGCGACATGTCGAGCTTTCGTGTCGAGGTCATCAGTCTGTTCCCGGACATGTTCGCTGCCATCAGCAACTACGGGATCACCAGTCGCGCTGTAAAGCAGGGGCTGCTCCAGTTGCGATGCTGGAACCCTCGTAGCTATACCGACGATCGACACCAGACGGTGGATGACCGCCCCTTCGGCGGCGGCCCCGGTATGGTGATGAAGATCAAGCCGCTCGAACTTGCCTTGTCCGATGCCAGGCAGGCCGCCGGCGGCAAGGTGAAGGTGATCTACCTGTCGCCGCAGGGGCGTCAGCTGAAACAGGCTGACGTTCGCGACCTGGCAAAAGAGGAGGGTTTGATCCTCATTGCCGGTCGCTACGAAGGAATCGACGAACGCTTCATCGAGGCGCATGTCGACGAGGAATGGTCGATCGGTGACTACGTGTTGTCCGGCGGTGAATTGCCGGCCATGGTGCTGATCGACGCGGTGACCCGACTGCTCCCCGGAGCGCTGGGTCATGCTGATTCCGCCGAGGAGGATTCGTTTACGGACGGCCTGCTCGACTGCCCGCACTACACGCGACCGGAAGTGTATGCGGATAAACGTGTTCCTGAGGTGCTGCTGAGTGGCAACCATGAACACATCCGGCGCTGGCGCTTGCAGCAGTCCCTCGGAAGGACCTGGGAACGTCGCGCTGATCTTCTGGATAGCCGCTCGCTTTCTGGAGAAGAACAAAAGCTGCTGACGGAATATATCCGCCAGCGGGACGATAGTTAACGTATCGATGGTACGCCATGATGGCCTGCCTTAGGAGCACAGCATGACCAACAAGATTATCCAGGCGCTCGAAGCCGAGCAGATGACCAAAGAACTGCCTCCGTTCGCCCCTGGTGACACCGTAGTTGTCCAGGTGAAGGTGAAGGAAGGTGAGCGTGAGCGTCTGCAGGCCTTCGAAGGCGTCGTGATTGGCAAGCGCAACCGTGGTCTGAACAGCGCATTCACCGTTCGCAAGATCTCCAACGGTGTCGGTGTCGAGCGTACTTTCCAGTACTACAGCCCGATGGTCGACAGCCTCAGCGTCAAGCGCCGTGGCGACGTTCGCAAAGCCAAGCTGTACTACCTCCGCGCGCTGTCCGGCAAGGCGGCCCGCATCAAGGAAAAGCTTTCCTGAGAAGCGATCCTTGCAACGAAAAAGCAGCCTTCGGGCTGCTTTTTCGTTTTCAGGCGAGCTGAACTCCATTGGGGCTGGGAGCCGCCACCCAGGGTTTCAGTGTCTCGGATCGAGCATACAATCGACTCGCTCCTCGTCTCGCTTAACGAGCCGCCCTGCGCTGGCTCGCTCATAGTCGTCTGTGGAACACTCATGCGCTTGTTCTTGCGGTGAATCGCCATGCCTGCCCTTGATGATCCGGTCATTGATCGTTTTCTCGATGCCCTTTGGCTTGAAAAGGGCCTGTCCGACAACACGCGTGAGGCGTACCGCAGCGACCTGGCATTGTTCAACGGCTGGTTGGACGAGCGGGGCGTGCGGCTGGCCGATGCGGGGCGAGAGGTAATCCTCGATCATCTCGCCTGGCGGCTGCAGAACGGCTACAAGGCGCGGTCCACGGCTCGGCTGCTGTCTGGTTTGCGTGGCTTCTATCGTTTCCTGTTGCGTGAAGGGGTGGTTTCGGTCGATCCGACCTTGCGGGTCGACTTGCCGCAGTTGGGGCGGCCGTTGCCCAAGGCCTTGTCCGAGGCGGACGTAGAGGCGCTGCTGGCTGCGCCGGACATTGGCGACCCGTTGGGGCTTCGCGATCGCGCCATGCTGGAAGTGCTCTACGCCTGCGGATTGCGGGTGACCGAATTGGTTGGCTTGACCCTCGAGCAGATCAACCCGCGGCAAGCGGTGCTGCGTACCTTCGGCAAAGGTAACAAGGAGCGACTGGTGCCGTTGGGGGAAGAGGCCATGCATTGGTTGAAGCGCTATCTGCGCGACGGGCGGGATGCGTTACTTGCCGGAAAGGCCAGCGATGTGGTGTTTCCTAGTCGTCGCGGCGATTTGATGACCCGGCAGACGTTCTGGCATCGCATCAAGCTGCATGCCCGGCAGGCCGGAATCAGCGCATCGATATCGCCGCACACGCTACGCCATGCCTTCGCCACACATTTGCTCAACCACGGAGCGGATCTCCGGACCGTGCAGATGCTGCTGGGGCATAGTGATCTATCGACCACGCAAATCTATACCCACATCGCCCGTGCGCGATTGCAGGCGCTTCACGCGGAGCATCACCCGCGCGGATGATCGAGCGCTGCGGGTTGCGTAGCAGCCCACAAAGTCGACGAGCGAATCCTTTGCCAGGCGCCGCGCCATGGTGGCTATGGTAATCTGCGCTTTCCCGATCGAAGTCGCCCGGAGACTCCATGCGCGTGATTCGTTTATTTGCTGCCGCGACCCTCGGCGTTGTCAGCACCGTTGCCTCGGCTGCAGATCCTGACAAGGCCATTCGTGATTCGCTGCAGTCCATCCAGCCGGATATGCCTATCGAGGCCATCGCGGAAAGCCCCATGGAGGGTGTCTATCAGGTCCAGCTCAGGGGCGGGCGCCAACTCTACGCAAGCGCCGATGGGCAGTTCGTGATCCAGGGCTATATGTTTCAGTTCAAGGACGGCCAGGCCGTCAACCTGACCGAGCAGGCTCAGAGTCGTTCGGTCGCGAAGCTGATCGATGCCGTGCCGACCAGCGACATGGTGGTCTTCGCGCCGGAGCATCCCAAGGCACATATCACCGTATTCACCGATACCGATTGTGGCTATTGCCAGAAGCTGCATAGCGAAGTGCCTGAGCTGAATCGCCTGGGTATCGAGGTTCGCTACATGGCGTTCCCGCGCCAAGGCATGGGTAGCCATGGCGCCAACACGCTTGCCAGCGTCTGGTGCTCCAAGGATCGCCAGGCGGCCATGAACAAGGCCAAGGCGCGCGAGGAAATACCGGTCGTTCAGTGCGATAACCCGGTTGCGGAGCAGTACGCGATGGGTCAACAGATCGGCGTGCAAGGTACGCCTGCGATCGTTCTGGCCGATGGCCAGGTCATCCCCGGCTATCAGCCGGCCCCCCAGCTTGCCGAGCTTGCCCTGAAGGCCAAGTAAGCCAAGCCACGGCATCTTCGATCCAGAAGGTGCCGTCACTCGATGCCATTCGCTGAACTGTTCCTTCGCTCGTGTTCAAAGCCTTAAGGCATACCGAGGAGGTGCGAACATGAAGCTCGATGGTTCCTGTCATTGCAAGGCTGTCCGTTTTTCGCTCGAGTCGCTCGAGCCGTACCCGTTCATGCGCTGTTATTGCTCGATCTGCCGCAAGACGGCAGGAGGCGGCGGCTATGCGATCAACCTGGGGGGCGATCATCGGACGCTGCGCGTCGAAGGGCGGGAAAGCGTGAGTATTTACCAGGCCAGAATAGTCGATGAGCAGACCGGCGAAACCCGTGTCAGCGACGGTCAGCGGCATTTCTGCAAGCAGTGCGGTAGTGCGCTCTGGTTGTGGGATCCCAACTGGCCGGACCTGGTGCATCCGCACGCGTCGGCCATCGACAGCGAATTGCCGAGCCCACCTGAATCCGTGCACATCATGCTCGCGTCCAAGGCGGCCTGGGTGCAGCCTCAGGTGGAGCCCAACGATCGGTGTTTCGATGGTTATCCCGATGAGTCGCTCGCCCAATGGCACCAGCGCATCGGCGCGCAGGAGAATGCCGGCTAGCGGCGTGTTCCGGGTGCGGCCGATTGACTAAATCCCGCGCGCTTCGTAATGTGCGACTCTTTTGTTCGGCCGCTGTGCAGGGTCGTTCGCTGGCAATGGGGAGTGCAGCTTGAAACCGGTGAAAGTGGGCATCTGTGGGCTGGGAACCGTCGGTAGCGGTACCTTCAATGTGCTCGAACGCAACGCTGCGGAAATTGCCCGCCGCGCCGGGCGTGGAATCGAAGTCGCGCAGATCGCGGCTCGTCGTGCAAACCCAAGGTGCAACACCGGTACCACCCCGATTACCGCCGATATTTTCGAGGTCGCGAACAATCCCGAGATCGACATCGTGGTCGAGCTGATCGGTGGTTACACCCTGGCCCGTGATCTGGTCCTCACCGCCATCGAGAACGGCAAGCACGTGGTGACAGCCAACAAGGCGCTGATCGCCGTGCACGGTAACGAAATCTTCGCCAAGGCACGCGAGAAAGGCGTGATCGTCGCGTTCGAAGCGTCGGTCGCCGGTGGCATTCCGGTGATCAAGGCGATCCGTGAAGGCCTGGCGGGCAATCGCATCAACTGGCTGGCCGGCATCATCAATGGCACCGGCAATTTTATCCTCACTGAAATGCGCGAGAAGGGTCGCACCTTCGAGGACGTGCTCAAGGAAGCGCAGGAGCTCGGCTATGCAGAGGCTGATCCGACCTTCGACGTCGAAGGCATCGACGCTGCGCACAAGCTGACCATCCTCGCGTCCATTGCCTTCGGCGTACCGCTGCAGTTCGACAAGGCCTATACCGAAGGTATCTCCCGCCTGACCACCGCTGATGTCAATTATGCCGAGGCGTTGGGCTATCGCAT
Organism: Stutzerimonas stutzeri; assembly: GCF_019090095.1. Taxonomy (NCBI): domain Bacteria; kingdom Pseudomonadati; phylum Pseudomonadota; class Gammaproteobacteria; order Pseudomonadales; family Pseudomonadaceae; genus Stutzerimonas; species Stutzerimonas stutzeri. The sequence goes on from NZ_JAGQFP010000002.1 coordinate 1,383,997, forward strand.
CAAGCATCTGGGCGTTGCCCGCAGCACAGAGGCGGGGATCGAACTGCGTGTACATCCCACGTTGATCCCGGCTGATCGCCTGATTGCCAACGTCAACGGCGTGATGAATGCGGTCATGGTCAACGGCGATGCGGTCGGTTCGACGCTGTATTACGGTGCCGGGGCCGGCATGGAGCCGACGGCGTCGGCGGTTGTTGCGGATCTGGTCGACGTGGCGCGCGCGCTGACCACCGACCCGAACAACCGTGTCCCGCACCTGGCGTTCCAGCCCGATTCGCTCTCCGCGCATCCGATCCTGCCGATCGGCGCCTGCGAAAGCGCCTATTACTTGCGTATCCAGGCCAAGGATCATCCGGGCGTTTTGGCCCAGGTCGCGACTATCCTTTCCGAGCGCGGCATCAACATCGAATCGATCATGCAGAAAGAGGCCGAGGTCCACGACGGCCTGGTACCGGTCATTCTGGTTACCCATCGGGTCATCGAGCAACGCATCGACGACGCGATCGCCGCGCTGGAGGCGCTCTCCGACGTCGTGGGCAGCGTGGTGCGGATCCGCGTCGAGCAGCTGAACTAACTCTGGAGCCGGAAAGGGGACGGCTGGAAGTCCGAGCGGATCGCTCGGTTTCAAGCCCCGCCCCTGATGCCGGGCTCAAACCTAAGGTTTGTTAACATGCGCTATATCAGTACCCGTGGCCAGGCGCCAACCCTGAATTTCGAAGACGTGCTGCTGGCTGGTCTGGCCAGCGATGGCGGTCTTTATGTGCCGGAAAACCTGCCGCGTTTTACCGTCGAGGAAATCGCTTCCTGGTCGGGCCTGCCGTATCACGAGCTGGCGTTCAAGGTCATGCGACCGTTCGTTGCCGGCAGCATCCCGGATGCTGACTTCAAGCGGATTCTTGAAGAAACCTACGGCGTGTTTGCCCACAGTGCAGTGGCTCCGCTGCGCCAGCTGAATGGCAACGAGTGGGTGCTGGAGTTGTTCCACGGCCCAACGCTGGCGTTCAAGGATTTCGCGCTGCAACTGCTTGGTCGCCTGCTCGACTACGTGCTGGCCAAGCGCGGCGAGCGCGTGGTGATCATCGGTGCGACATCCGGCGACACTGGCTCGGCGGCGATCGAAGGCTGCCGCCGCTGCGAGAACGTCGACATCTTCATCCTGCACCCGCACAACCGTGTCTCGGAAGTGCAGCGCCGGCAGATGACCACCATCCTCGGCGACAACATTCACAACATCGCCATCGAAGGCAACTTCGACGACTGTCAGGAGATGGTCAAGGACAGCTTCGCCGATCAGGGTTTCCTCAAGGGCACCCGTCTGGTGGCGGTGAACTCGATCAACTGGGCGCGGATCATGGCCCAGATCGTCTACTACTTCCATGCCGCGCTGCAGCTCGGTGGGCCGTCGCGCTCGGTGGCCTTCTCCGTGCCGACCGGCAACTTCGGCGACATCTTCGCCGGCTATCTGGCTCGCAACATGGGCCTGCCGATCAGCCAGCTGGTGGTGGCGACCAACCGCAATGACATCCTGCACCGCTTCATGAGCGGCAATCGCTACGACAAGGACACGCTGCATCCGTCGCTGTCGCCGTCGATGGATATCATGGTGTCGTCCAACTTCGAGCGCCTGCTGTTCGACCTGCACGGTCGTAACGGCGCTGCCGTGGCCGAGTTGATGAGCGCGTTCAAATCCACTGGCAAGCTGTCGGTAGAGGACGAGCGCTGGACCGAGGCGCGCAAGCTGTTCGACTCGCTGGCCGTCGATGACGAGCAGACCTGCAAGACTATCGCCGAGGTATTTGCCGCCACCGGCGAGGTGCTGGACCCGCACACTGCCATTGGCGTGCACGCGGCGCGCGAGTGCCGCCGTAGCCTGAGCACGCCGATGGTGACGCTGGGCACCGCGCACCCGGTCAAATTCCCCGAGGCGGTCGAGAAGGCCGGCGTTGGCAAGGCGCTGGAGCTGCCGGCGCACCTGTCCGACCTGTTCGAGCGTCCCGAGCGTTGCACCGTGCTGGCAAACGATCTGAAGGCCATGCAGGCCTTCGTCGGCGAGCATGGCAACCGGGGCAAGCCGCTTTAAGCGCAGGGGCAGCAACGAAAAAGGCCAGTCATGTGACTGGCCTTTTTCGTTTAACGACGACGCTGGCTTATTCGTCGAACTCTTCCCAGCCGCCCATTTCCTTCCAGCGGTTGACGATGCCGCAGAACAGCTCGGCAGTTTTCTCGGTGTCGTAGCGCGCAGAGTGCGCCTCGCGTCCGTCGAAATCGATACCGGCGGCCTGGCAGGCCTTCGCCAGCACGGTCTGGCCATAGGCGAGGCCGGCCAGGGTTGCCGTATCGAAGCTGGAGAAGGGGTGAAACGGATTACGCTTGATATCGCAGCGCGCAATGGCGGCGTTGAGGAAGCCCAGATCGAAGCTGCTGTTGTGCCCGACCAGAATGGCGCGCTTGCAGCCTGCCGACTTCACCGCTTTTCGCACGCTGCGGATGATTTCGTTCAGCGCCTGTGATTCGGGTACCGCCATGCGCAGCGGGTGATCCAGCTTGATGCCGGTGAACTCCAGAGCCGCCGCTTCGATGTTGGCCCCGGCGAATGGCTCGACGCGGAAGAACAGCGTCTCCTGCGGATACAGCAGCCCCTGCTCGTCCATGCCGATGGTCACTGCCGCGATTTCCAGCAGCGCATCGGTGGCGCAATTGAAACCGCCGCACTCGACGTCCACGACCACCGGCAGGAAGCCACGGAAGCGGTTTGCCATGGGGGAGCGGGGCTTGCCCGGTAGGCTACCTTCGAGCTCGTCGTCGAACTGCTCGTCACTCATGTGCGTGTCTCCAGCCGCCATTGCAGGGTCTCACCGGCGCGCAGGGGAACGACATGGTGTTCGCCGAATGGCAACTGAGTCGGCACGCTCCAGGACTCCCGGACCAGGGTGATCTGCTCGGAATTGCGCGGCAGGCCGTAGAAGTCGGCACCGAAATGGCTGGCGAATGCCTCGAGCTTGTCCAGCGCCTGGCGTTGCTCGAAGGCCTCGGCATAGAGTTCGATCGCTGCGAAGGCCGTGTAGCAGCCGGCACAGCCGCAGGCGTTTTCCTTGGCGTGCTGCGCATGCGGTGCCGAGTCGGTGCCGAGAAAGAACTTGGGACTGCCGCTGGTGGCGGCGTCGAGCAGCGCTTCCTGATGGACGTTACGCTTGAGAATCGGCAAGCAGAAGAAGTGCGGGCGAATACCGCCGACCAGCATGTGGTTGCGGTTGTAGAGCAGGTGGTGCGCCGTGATGGTCGCGCCCACGTTGCTGCCCGCCGCCTCGACGAACTGCACCGCGTCTCGGGTCGTAATGTGCTCGAACACCACTTTCAGTGTCGGAAAACGTTCGGTTACCCGGCTCAGTTGCTCGTCGATGAAGTATTTCTCGCGATCGAAGATGTCGATCTCCGAGCGTGTTACCTCGCCATGCACCAGCAGCGGCAGACCGACCTCGGCCATCGTCTCGAGCACTGGGAAAATGTTGTCGATGCGTGTCACACCGGACGCGGAATTGGTGGTTGCACCGGCTGGATACAGCTTGGCCGCATAGACATAACCACTGGCCTTGGCGGCGCGCACGTCCTCGGGCTGGGTGCCATCGGTGAGATAAAGCACCATCAGCGGTTCGAACGCGTTTCTGGCCGGCCGGGCCGCGAGAATGCGCTGGCGGTACGCATCCGCTTCCGCGGCGTTGCGTACCGGCGGGACCAGATTGGGCATGATGATCGCCCGGGCGAACTGGCGCGCGGCGTCCGCCACGGTGTGCGGCAATGCAGCGCCGTCACGCAGATGAATATGCCAGTCGTCGGGGCGCAGTAGGGTCAGTCGGTCGGACATGCAGATTTCCAGGCGGGTAAAACGTGCGGGAATGCTACCGGAAAAGCCGGAAAAAATCGCTGCAGCCGGGACGCCTGGCAGATAAAGCCAGAGGGAGGTGACGCAGGGTTCAAGTTTTCATGGGCCGCACCGATATCTCAGTTGATGTCGTTCACCCTTGGAGTCTGACGTGCGTTTGCGCCTTCTATTTCTCGCCTGCATGCTGGCCTCTCCGGCCAATGCCCTGACCTTCCAGACTCGTCTGGAGCGGGCGCAGTGGGAAGTGGCGGGCGATCAGTTCGAATGTCGCCTGACCCAGCCGGTGGCCGGTTTCGGGGTGGGGGAGTTCGTGCGCAGGGCGGGCGAGCAACCGATTTTCCGTTTGCAGTCACCGGATCGCTGGCTGGACAACGGGTCGGCGACCTTGCTGGCAGCGGCCGCGCCCTGGCAGTCGGAGCGCAGCGATATCAACCTGGGGCTGGTTTCGGTCGCCGGTGCGCGCGACATCCCCTTGAGCAGCTCGCAGTTGCAGGCCGGCCGGTTGCTCAGCGGTTTGCTCGAAGGGCGCAGCCCGGTGGTGCGTCACCGCACCCGACACGGGGGCGAGGCACTGGAGGTCAGGCTGCTGCCGGCGCGCTTCGGCAAGGCCTACGAGGAATTTCGCACCTGCACGGCGAAACTGCTGCCGGTGAATTTCGACCAGATCCGGCGCTCGCAGATCGGCTTTCCCGCCGGTGACGTGGCACTCGATGCACTGGGCCAGGCTAAGCTGGACATTATCCTGCAATTCCTCAAGGCCGATCCCAGCGTCAATCGGATCGAGCTCGACGGTCATTCCGACAACAGCGGCAATCGCCTCACCAACCGTGACCTGTCCCGTCGTCGAGCGCTCGCGGTCGAGGAGTACCTGATCGCCAACGGTGTGCCGAAAGAGCAGATCACCGTGCGCTTTCACGGCGAGCGCTATCCCCTGGTGCCCAACACCAGCGAAGCCAACCGGGCCAAGAATCGCCGGGTAACCCTGCGCCTGGAGCATGGCCCCGCGGCCACCACGGCCGCCACCGAGGGCGGCGCGCCGTCGTCCTGATCCCGGGCGGCGTTCACGCCCCTGTAAAACCACCGCCGCGACCAGTAGAATCCTCGCTTTCCTTACAATCCCGGGAGTGGATGGCAATGGCCGACGTAAAGAAGGTAGTCCTGGCGTATTCCGGTGGCCTGGACACCTCGGTGATCCTCAAGTGGCTGCAAGACACCTATAACTGCGAAGTGGTGACCTTCACCGCTGACCTCGGGCAGGGCGAAGAAGTCGAGCCCGCCCGTGCTAAGGCCAAGGCCATGGGCGTCGAGGAGATCTACATCGATGATCTGCGCGAAGAGTTCGTTCGCGATTTCGTCTTCCCGATGTTCCGCGCCAACACCGTTTACGAAGGCGAGTACCTGCTCGGTACCTCCATCGCCCGTCCGCTGATCGCCAAGCGCCTGATCGAAATCGCCAACGAGACTGGCGCCGACGCCATCTCCCATGGCGCCACCGGCAAGGGCAACGACCAGGTTCGTTTCGAGCTGGGCGCCTACGCCCTCAAGCCCGGCGTCAAGGTCATCGCCCCCTGGCGCGAATGGGATCTGCTCTCGCGCGAGAAGCTGATGGACTACGCTGCCAAGCACGAGATCCCGATCGAGCGTCACGGCAAGAAGAAGTCGCCGTACTCCATGGACGCCAACCTCCTGCACATCTCCTATGAGGGCGGTGTGCTGGAAGACACCTGGACCGAGCACGAAGAGGACATGTGGCGCTGGACCAAGTCGCCGGAAACCGCGCCGGACACCCCGACCTACATCGAGCTGACCTACCGCAAGGGCGACATCGTTGCCATCGACGGCAAAGAGATGACCCCGGCCGAGGTATTGACCTACCTGAACAAGGTCGGTGGCGAGAACGGCATCGGTCGCCTGGACATCGTCGAGAACCGCTATGTCGGCATGAAGTCGCGCGGCTGCTACGAAACCCCCGGCGGCACCATCATGCTCAAGGGACATCGCGCCATCGAGTCGATTACCCTGGACCGTGAAGTGGCCCACCTGAAAGACGAGCTGATGCCCAAGTACGCCAGCCTGATCTACAACGGCTACTGGTGGAGCCCGGAGCGCAGCATGCTGCAGCAGATGATCGACGCATCGCAGGTCAATGTGAACGGCGTGGTGCGACTCAAGCTCTACAAGGGCAACGTCATCGTCACTGGCCGCAAATCCGACGATTCCCTGTTCGATGCCAACATCGCCACCTTCGAGGACGACGCGGGCGCCTATGACCAGGCCGATGCCGGCGGCTTCATCAAGCTCAACGCGCTGCGCATGCGCATCGCCGCGAACAAGGGCCGGACGCAGTTCTGACGACTGCCCCATGCCTGACCATGACCCCGGCCACGAGCCGGGGTTATGCTTTCTGCACCTTTAAACGCCTTGCTGAGGAGAAAAGACCATGAGACTGCTGCATACCATGCTGCGAGTCGGCGACATGGAGCGATCCATCGCCTTCTATACCGAAGTGCTGGGCATGACCCTGCTGCGCCGCAAGGACTACCCGGACGGCAAGTTCACCCTCGCATTCGTCGGCTATGGCGACGAGGCGCACAACAGCGTGCTGGAGCTGACCCATAACTGGGGCGTCGACAGCTACGATCTCGGCAACGGCTACGGCCATATCGCGCTGGAAGTGGAGGACGTCTACAAGGCCTGTGAGGACATCCGTGCGCGCGGCGGCAAGATCACCCGCGAGCCGGGGCCGATGATGCACGGCACCAGCATCCTGGCGTTCGTCGAGGATCCGGACGGCTACAAGGTGGAACTGCTTTCACCCTCGCGTCGCGATTGATCGACGACGCATAAAAAAGCCCCGTGATTCGGGGCTTTTCTGCTTCACAGATCGAAGTCGAATTCGTTGAGTTGCTTCTGCAGCCGTCGTTCTTCGAGCAGGTTGTCGATAATCCGGCGCTTGGTCAGGTTGGTCTTGGCCACTTCGACCGGAGCCTCTGCAGTATCGTCTTCGTCGTCTGCGACGAAGTCGTCTTCAATCTGGATATCTTCTTTCTCGGACACTTGTCTCACTCCACGGCTAAGGCGCGCTGTTGGCGCTCCTTATAGCGACAAAAAAGATGGCCGTAAAAAAGATTTTTTCAATCGAACGATAGCTTTTTGCCGAGGCTGATCAATCGTCGGAGGTCTTGTGCTTGTACTCGCACAGATCCTCTATCCGGCAACTGCCGCACTGTGGCTTGCGTGCCTTGCAGACGTAGCGCCCATGCAGAATCAACCAATGGTGGGCGTCGAGCAGATACGCTTTCGGGACGAACTTGATCAGCTTGCGCTCGACCTCCAGCACGTTCTTGCCTGGGGCGATGTTGGTGCGATTGGCGACGCGGAAGATATGGGTATCGACGGCCATGGTGAACTGGCGAAACGCCGTGTTCAGCACCACATTGGCGGTCTTGCGCCCGACGCCGGGGAGCGCTTCGAGGTCTTCGCGGTTGTCCGGAACCTGGCCACCGTGTTTCTCAACCAGTATGCGGCAGGTCTCGAGCACGTTCTTCGCCTTGCTCGGATACAAGCCGATGGTTTTGATGTAGTGGCACAGGCCGTCGTAGCCCAGCGCGTAGATGGCCTCGGGGGTATTGGCGACGGGATACAGCTTGGCCGTGGCCTTGTTGACGCCGACGTCGGTGGCCTGTGCCGACAGGATGACGGCTATCAGCAGCTCGAAGGGCGTGCTGTACGCCAGTTCGGTCTTGGGCTCCGGATTGTCTTCATGAAAGCGGCGGAAGATTTCCCGACGTTTCGCGGCGTTCATTGGGCGAAGCCTCCGTGCATCATTCGATCACCCCGGTGACGCGTACCCGGCGACTCTGTACCGGTTCGACCGGCTGCCTGGCCTTGGCACGCTCGGCCAGGTGCAGATCGATGCGGTTCTTCAACGCAATCAGCAGCCCAAGCACGATGAAGGCGCCGGGTGGCAGGATGGCCAGCAGGAAGCCTTTGTAGTCGTTGAACAGGGTGATCTGCCAGTCCGCGGCGACCGGTCCGAACAACAGGGGCATGTTGGCAAACAGTGCCCCGGTGCCGAACAGCTCGCGCAATCCGCCGAGCACGACCAGTACCAGCGCGAACCCCAGCCCCATGAGCAGGCCATCGTAGGCGGCGATCAACGGATTGTGCTTGGCGGCGAAGCCGTCGGCGCGCCCGAGGATGACGCAGTTGGTGGTGATCAGGGGAATGAAGATGCCGAGAATCTGGTACAGCTCATAGGTGTAGGCCTGCATCAGCAGTTCGATGCAGGTGGTTAGCGCCGCGATGATCATGACAAAGGCCGGCAGACGCACGGCAGTGTTGACCACGCCGCGCACCAGCGAAACCGCAACGTTCGAGCAGATCAGCACCAGGGCGGTGGCCAGTCCGAGTCCCAGCGCGTTGACGGTGGAGTTGCTCACGCCCAACAGCGGGCAGAGCCCCAACAGCTGGACCAGCGCAGGGTTGTTCTTCCACAGGCCATTGACGCTCAGTTCGCGATAGCTGGGGTTGCTCATGGTGTCTGACCTTTCTGTGCGGGCGGCGGCTCGTCGATTCGCAACGCGTCGCGGGTGGCTGCGGCGCCCGCGCGTGAATGAGTGGTCACCGGCGCCGGTTCGACGTGCTCGTCGAGCGTCTCGTCAGCGGGTGTCGGGCTGCCGCTGGCATGGAGGAGTTCGGCCTTGTGCGCCTCGAAGTATTGCAGGGCTCGATGCACCGCGCCGACCACGGCGCGCGGGGTAATGGTGGCGCCGGCGAACTGATCGAACTCACCGCGATCCTTCTTCACGGCCCAGCCGGACTCGTCGGGGGCGTTCAGTGAGCGATTGTCGAAGCTGCGAATCCAGGGGCTCTTGGCCAGCTCGATCTTGTCGCCCAGACCGGGTGTCTCTCGGTGCGCGACCACGCGCACGCCGGCGATGCGTCCGTCAGCCCAGATGCCGACCAGCAACTGTATCGCGCCGCCGTAGCCGTCCGGGGCGATGGCCTGCAGAATGATCGCGTTGGGCTCGCCGTCCTTCTTGGCAATGTACGCCGCTTGCGGTTTACGGGTGCCAAGCAGGGGATCGTGCACCTCGATGCTGCTGTCCAGCAGCGCATTGTCGTAGCTGTCGCGCGGCAGAATCTCGTTCAGGGCACGCAGCTGGGCCGCGCGCTCGGATGCCTGGATGCGCTCGGCGGTGAATTGCTGCAGCAGGGTTACCGCGCCGACCGTCACCACGGCGAACAGGCCGAGGACCAGGCTGTTCTTGAGCATCGAGCGGCTGAGTTCAGGAAGGATCATGTCATTCGCCCAGCTTGAAGCCGCGCTCGGCCTTGCGATGGCCGTAGGTGCGCGGGCGGGTGTAGTAATCGATGGTGGGGGCGGCCAGATTCATCAGCAGCACGGCGAACGCGACGGCGTCCGGATAACCGCCCCAGGCACGGATGACGTAGACCAGCACACCGACGCCCGCACCGAAGATCAGGCGACCCTGGTTGCTGGTGGCGCCGCTCACAGGATCGGTGACGATGAAGAACGCACCCAGCATCGTTGCCCCGCTGAGCAGATGAAACAGTGGCGAGCCGTGGCTATCCGACCCCGAGCCGTTCCAGAACACCAGGCTCATGACGGTCAGTGCCGCGAGCATGCCGACCGGTGCGTGCCAGCTGAAAAGCCGCTTGTGTAAAAGGAACAGGCCTCCGGCCAGGAACGCCAGATTCACCACTTCCGAGCCGATACCGCCGAAGTGACCGAAAGCAGGGTTGGCCCAGAGCTCGTCGACGGTGAGGCTCTTGTTGATCTTCAAAACATCGAGCGCCGTGGCCTGGGTCCAACCGTCGGGCAGCGAGGCGATACCCAGAATATGCTGCAATCCAGCGCCAACGCCGACGCTGTGCGGTACCGGCCAGGTGGTCATTTCCACCGGGAAGGACACCAGTACCACGACGTAGCCGATCATCGCAGGGTTGAAGGGGTTCTGGCCCAGGCCACCATAGAGCTGCTTGCCAAGCATGATGGCGGTACCTGTCGCGATTAGCGTCAGCCACCAGGGCGAGTACGGCGGCAGTGCCAAGGCCAGTAGCACAGCGGTGACCAATGCGCTGCCGTCGCGCAGAAAGAACCCGACCGGGCGGCGTCGAACGTTGAGAACAAGTGCCTCGACGGCCAGCGCAACGACACTCGCCCAGAGCAGATTGATCAAGGTGCCGGTGCCATACAGCCAGGTCAGCGCGACGACGCCTGGCAACGTGGCGGCCAGCACCAGCAACATGACCCGCTGGGTCCGGTTGTTACCCTTGGTATGTGGTGAGGTAATGCGGGGCAGGGCCATTGGCTCTCCGGTATTGATGCAGTGTAGGGCGGCGCCGCCGCCCCGGGGATGGTCACGCCAGCGGCGCTTGCGTCCCTAACGAATCGGTATGTGCCTGCAGTTTGCGTTCGGCTTCGGCCAGTCGTGCCTGGGCGGCCTCGACCGCGTTGGCGTCGCTGGCTGGATCGCGTTCCAGTTTGCGCAGGTCCGCGCGCGCATAGGCGACTTCGGTTTTCAGCGTGCGGGTCTGCTCGTCCACCGGGCGTTTCTCTTGCCGAACCAGCTCCGGCTCCGGCTTGCCGCACTGCGCTTCGGCCTCGTGCAACGCCTGCTCGGCGCTGGCCAGGCCATCGCGAAGCTTGCTCAGTTCGGCATCTTCAGCGCCGGCCTTTTCGGCTTTTTTCAGCTCGGCTCGCTTCATTGCCAGTTCGATCTTGGCCTTTTTCAACGCCTCATCACTGGCGGGCATGGCGGGCGCCGCAGTGGTTGCGCTGTTTTGTGCTTCCGCCAGGGCCTGCTCGGCGGTAGCGAGTTGGGATTGAAGGTGGCTCAGCTCGGCCTGTTGCTCGGTATCGGGGCTTTCCAGCTTCTCCAGCTTGCGCAGTTGCGCGCGGAGCATGGCGGCCTCGATCTTGGCTTTCTTCAAGGCCTCGTCACCGGCGGGCTTGGTGGGCGCAGTGGTTGTGCTGTTCTGTGCTTCTGCCAGGGCTCGTTCGGCGGCGGCGAGCTGGCTTTGAAGGCGGCTCAGCTCGGCCTGCTGCTCGGTATCGGGGCTTTCCAGCTTCTCCAGCTTGCGCAGTTGCGCGCGGAGCATGGCGGCCTCGATCTTGGCTTTCTTCAACGCCTCGTCACCGGCGGGCTTGGTGGGCGCAGTGGTTGTGCTGTTCTGGGCTGCTGCCAGGGCTCGTTCGGCGGCGGCGAGTTGGCTTTGAAGGCGGCTCAGCTCGGCCTGCTGCTCGGTATCTGGGCTTTCCAGCTTCTCCAGCTTGCGCAGTTGCGCGCGGAGCATGGCGGCCTCGATCTTGGCTTTCTTCACGGCCTCGTCACTGGCGGGCTTGGCGGGCGCCGCGCTGGTTACGCTGTTCTGCGCTTCCGCCAGGGCCTGCTCGGCGGCGGCGAGTTGGCTTTGAAGCCGGCTCAGCTCGGCCTGCTGCTCGGTATCGGGACTTTCCAGCTTCTCCAGCTTGCGCAGTTGCGCGCGGAGCATGGCGGCTTCGATCTTGGCTTTCTTGGCAGCCTCGTCGTTGGCCTGAGCGGGGGCGGCCGCTGGCGGCGGCGCGAGCGCCAGGGCCTCGTCCAGTGCCTTCTGCGCTGCCGCGGCGGCCTCGCGCAGCTCGGCGACCTGGGCTTCGAGCTCGGCAGTCGCATGAGTGGCGAGTTGCTTCTCTGCTTTCTTCAGGGCGACCTGGGCCATGCTCGCTTCGATCTTGAGCTTTTTCTGCTCATCCGACAGCCCGGTCTTGTTCGCCTGCACCCGGGCGAGTGGGTCGTCCAGGCTGACGGTCGTGCTGGCATCGGACTGGGCCGCCTTGGCGCGAGCGGCGCGTTCGGCCCGGGCCTTGCGATCCGCTTCCTTCTGTTCTTCGGCACGCCGCAGGCGTTCCTGGCGCAGCTCGAAACGCTGCTTGGAATGTTCGGCTTTCTGCTGTTTTTGTTCCAACGCGCGAATTTCGCCCTTGGCGGCGCGGTAGTACTGCACCAGAGGAATGCTCGACGGGCAGACGTAGGCGCAGGCGCCGCATTCGATACAGTCGAACAGGTTGTATGCCTTGAGCTGCTCGTGCTCCTGGCCCAGCGCGAAGAAATGCAGCTGTTGCGGTAGCAGGTTGGCCGGACAAGCCTCGGCGCACTCGCCACAGCGAATACAGGGCAGTGCAGGAGGCGGCGGAGGCAATTCGGCCAGGGTCGTGGCGAGCAGGCAGTTGGTGGTCTTGACCAGCGGCACGTCCATCGATGGCAGGGTGAAGCCCATCATCGGCCCGCCCATGATCAGGCGGTTGAGCTTGCCGCTGTCGAGCCCCGCAAAGGCGAGCAGCTCGGCTACCGGGGTGCCGATCAGTGCCTCGACGTTCATCGGGCGTGCCAGCGCTTCGCCGGTCAGCGTGGTGATTCGCGAGATCAGCGGTTTGCCCAGTAGTACCGCGTCATGAATGGCGACACAGGTACCGACGTTCTGGCAGAGCATACCGATGTCTGCCGGGAGACCACCGCTGGGGACTTCTTCTCCGGTGAGGATCTGGATCAGCTGCTTTTCTCCACCGGAGGGGTACTTGGTGGGGAAGACCTTGATCTGAAAGTCACGTTGGCCAACTGCCGCGCGTACGGCTTCGATGGCTTCGGGCTTGTTGTCCTCGATGCCGATCAGCACCCGCTCGGCCTGGATCAGGTGGGTCAGTATCTCGATACCAGCGACGAGCTCCGTGGCCCGTTCGCGCATCAACAGGTCATCGGCGGTGATATAGGGTTCGCATTCGGTCCCGTTGATGATCAGCGTGCGGATCTTCTGGCTGGGCGGGGCGGTCAGCTTGACCGCCGTCGGGAACCCGGCGCCGCCGAGGCCGCTGATTCCGGCCTGACGAATAATCTCCAGCAACCTGTCGGTCGGCAGGGTCCGGTAATCGGCCTGCGGTCGCAGTTCGGTCCATTCGTCCTGGCCATCGCTGTCGATGACGATGGCGGTGCTGAGCATGCCCGACACATGGGGGTAGGGTTGTGGCCCGATGTAGCTGACGATACCGGAGGTGGGTGCATGTACCGGCGCGCTGACGAAGCCGCTGGCCTCTGCGATCTTCTGCCCTTTGAGTACGCGCTCGCCAAGCGTGACGCAGGGTTCGGCAGGCGCGCCGAGATGCTGGGCCAGCGGCACCACCAGTTTCGCCGGCAATGGCGGCCGCTGTACTGGCGCGCGGTTGGACAGTTCCTTGCGCTCCGGTGGATGAATGCCGCCGTGGATATCCCAGACGTTCAGCGAAGTCATGCGGCCTGCTCCCGGTCAGTGGCGATCAGCTGGCCCGGCATCAAGGGCTGTTCCCATTTCCAGCTCTGCAGGTTGCTGCCCAGTTCGATCATGTCGATGCAGTCCACCGGGCAGGGATCAACGCAGAGATCACAGCCGGTGCACTCGGAGACGATGACCGTGTGCATCTGCTTGGCCGCGCCGACGATGGCGTCCACCGGGCAGGCCTGGATGCACTTGGTGCAGCCGATGCATTCGGCTTCACGGATGTAGGCGACCCGGGGTGGTACTTCGCCCTCGGCGGCGTCCAATGGCTCGGGTTCGACATCGAGCAGGTCGGCCAGGGCCTGGATGGTGGATTCGCCACCGGGCGGGCATTTGTTGATCTTGTCACCGCCGGCGATAGCCTCGGCGTAGGGTTTGCAGCCTGGATAGCCGCACTGTCCGCACTGGGTTTGCGGCAGCAATGCGTTGATTTGTTCGGCGATCGGATCGCCCTCGACACGAAAGCGCACCGCGGCGAATCCAAGAATCGCCCCGCATATCAGGCACAGCGCGAGAAGCGCGAGCACGGCAATCAGCACCAGACTCATAGCTTGATCAACCCACTGAAGCCCATGAATGCGAGTGACATCAGCCCCGCCGTGATCATGCCGATGGCCGCGCCCTGAAACGACTTGGGAACATCGGCGATGGCGATGCGCTCACGCATGGCGGCAAACAGCACCAGTACCAGCGAAAAGCCCAGGCCGGCGGCAAAACCGTTGGCCGTGGCGGTAATGAAGGTGAATTCGGTCTTGTTGGCGTTCAGCAGCGCGACGCCCAGGACGATGCAGTTGGTTGTGATCAGCGGCAGAAAGATGCCCAGCACGCGGTAGAGCAGGGGGCTGGTCTTGTTCACTACCATTTCGGTGAACTGAACCACCACGGCGATCACCAGAATGAAACTGATGGTGCGCAGGAATTCCAGATCCAGCGGTTTCAACACGTACTGTTGGACCAGGTAGCTGCACATGGCCGCCAGGGTCAACACGAAGGTCGTGGCCAGCGAAAGGCCGATGGCGGTTTCGATCTTCTTCGAAACGCCCATGAACGGGCACAGACCAAGAAACTGCACCAGCACGAAGTTGTTGACCAGGATGGCGCTAACCATGATCAGGGCGAGTTCGGTCATCGCGGGTTCCTGTGGCGCTCTGCACGAGCCGAGGCTAAAAGGCCGCTATTATCGGGAACCCACGGCAGCCATACAAGGCCGCAGCGGTCCATGGCGCGTGCAGCCGCTGCGGCCCGGTGACACATATGGAAATGCACCTGCGGTCCGCGCAGACGTCACATGGCTGTTCGTTGTGGTCTGATGATTCGAGGCCGCAGCTTTCAGGCAGAGCGGCCGCAGGAGGTGCTCGATGAAGATTCCGATGACGATCATGCTTTTGCTCATGGGGTTCGGAACGCAGGCCTGTGCGGATTCGCGAGGTGGCGTATGGGTCTACCAGCCGGATGGCGGCAGCTATCGGGTGGAAAGCCGTGGCTACCAATACGACCCCCGCAGCCCGTATCCGCAGTACCGGCAATATCCTCAAAACCTGCCGCCGCGCTACCAGGGGCAGCTCCCGCCGCGCTACTACGACCGGCATCGGCAAGCCGACCCGCGGGGCTGGAGGCACCACCGTCATGGTGAGTTTCGTCCGCGTTGGAGCGACAGGGGCCGGTCCGGCTTCGATCATCCCCAGCGTTGGCGCGACGATGGACCTCGGCACTTCGGTCGGGCGCCGCTGATACGCAACCGGGGGGATCTGCGGATGCATCAGCGTGATTTCGGCGGCTACCAGCCGCGCCGCTGAGGGCCGTTATGGTGACGCCAGCCGTAAGATGCCCGTCGCGCCCGCCTGACAGCGCTGGGCGCGGCTTGCGCCATGCCAGCGGTTGGCCTAGCAGTTCCTCCAGCGCGGCTCGCGTTTTTCCAGGAATGCGTTAACGCCCTCCAGCGTATCCTGCGCCTCGAACAGACCGACGAACGCCTCGCGCTCGGCCGAAGCCTGTTGCGCTGGGCCGCGGCTGTGCATCGCATCGATCAGGGGCTTGATGGTGCGCACCGCGACAGGGCTTTGGCGCGCAACGCGAGACGCCATCAGCAGGGCGTGGCCGCGCGCTTCGCCTGGTTCGACGACCTGCTCCACCAGGCCGATCCGCAACGCGGTCTCTGCGTTGACGCGCTCGCCACAGAGAATCATCCGTTTTGCCCAGCCTTCGCCGACCAGCCAGGCCAACGCCTGGGTGCCGCCGGCGCAGGGCAATAATCCGACCGATGCTTCCGGCAGGCCGAGCTGCGCCTGCTGTTCGGCAATGCGGATATCGCACGCCAGGGCGCATTCCAGGCCGCCGCCGAGGGCGAAGCCATTGATTGCCGCGATCGACACGCCGCGAAATTCGCGCAGCGCCTCGAAGGCTTCGCCGAAGCGCTTGGCCATCTCATGCGCGCGCGCCCGATCGCCGTCGGCGAAGAGCTTGAGGTCGGCTCCGGCGCTGAAAAACTTCTCGCCCTGACCGCTGATGACCAGTGCATAGACCTCGTCGTCATGGTTCAGGTGCTCGACAACCTGCTTGAGGCCGATCAGCGACTCACGATCCCAGGTGTTGGCCGGTGGATGGTTGATGGTGATCAGCGCGGTGTGGCCGTGCTTTTCCACGGTCAGCTTGTGGGTCAGGTCGAAGACACCCGACTTGTACGGTTCAACGGCGGTGTTGCTCATGGTGGGATCATCCTCGTCAGGATTACAGCGACTGCTCTGTATCAGATAGGCAAATAGCTTGTACGTTGCAAGCGGCCGGCGGCAAGACCGGACCTGTTTCATGGCGGACCCAGGCGCGAGGGCGACGCACCCGGCCTCGCTCGAGTCGGTTGTCCGGGGGGCAAGCCAGCGTCCAGGGGCGATGACTATTCGAGGTTAGGGCACAGACGTCGCGCCTGCGCCGTTCCGTCGTCGGTCATTGAAGCGTCAGCGGTTGGCCGGCTGCGCGTCGTTCGGCTTGCCATTCGGCCAGCGAGGGCGCCGCTTGCTCGCCGGTCAGCCGATGAACGATATCGAAATAGTCCTGCTTGAAGCGGTCCTTGAGTACGGCCTCGCGGGGCTTGACCTTCACGGCATAGACCGTCTGCAGGTTCTGGTGATCGAAGGTGCGCCACTGCTGTTCGTCCTTGAGCAGGCTGTAACGATGACCCTCCAAGGCCTCGATGACCCGTTCGCTGTCGAGGCTGCGCGCGCGCGTCACCGCATCGGCCCATTGGTAGACGATGCTATAGGCCGAGGCGGCGGAACTGGATGGGTGGGTCTGGTAGCGCTCGTCGTAGTGCTGGACGAACTGCTGGCCGATCGTCGATCCCTCGAGCTCGGGGACGCGCCAGGTCCAGGGCTCGGTGCCCAGCACGCCGCGCATGATGTCGGGGCCCGCGGTTTCAACCATGCTCAGTGTCAGGTTCGGTACCGCGATCTGCATTCTCTTGTTCAGGCCCAGGTCGTCGGCGATCCGCATGGCGCGCACGAGGTCTTCGCCGAAAAGCACCAGAACCAGCACCTCGGCATCGCTCTTGGCGACCTGGGTCAGCGCGTCGCGATAATCGGACAGGCGCGCGCCGGGAAACGCGGTCTTGATGCCCGGATGCTGGCGATTGTCCTGGGTGCCGGTTGCCTGTCGCAACGAACTCTCACTGGTATGGCCCCAGGTGTAGTCGGAGGTGATGTAGAAATAGCGTTTGTTGGGCAGATGTTCGTTCAGGTATTGCCCCAGTACCTGCGCGCTCATCCAGGCGTTATTGCACTCGCGGAACAAGTAGCGATGGGCGTCCTTGCCGGTGGTGTCGTTGGAGTAGGTCAGGGTGCCGAAATAAAGGAGCCCACGTTCCTTGGCTCGCTTGCCGGCAGCGATAGCCACTGCGCTCGATGCGCCACCAAACAGCATAGCGGCGCCTTCGTCGGCCAGTTTGTCGACATTGGCGACGGCCTTGTCGGGGCGCGAGGCGGAGTTGCGGCTCGACAGCTTCAGAGGTCGGCCCAGCACGCCCCCGTTGGCATTGATCTCGTCAATTGCCAGCAGTGCGCCGCGCATCTGGGACAGCCCTTCCTCTTTGTAGCTGCCGGTGCGCGGATAGTTGAGCCCAAGGGTAATAGGGTCGGCAGCTTCGGCGGCCAGGCAGAAGCCCAGCCCCAAAGCCAGCAGGATGCTCCGTTTCATGGCGAGTCCTTGTTGTAATTGTTGTTGGCGAAGCGCTTTTTTAGCGCGCGCCATCACTGCCCGTCACCTGCTCATTGGTCGTACAAGAAGGCTCGTTCGCGCAACTGTGCGGTGGGCGACACTTTCATCTCGTCGCTTGCCAATCGCGGCTTTGGATGTCCTGCGGGCTCGCATTGACTCGCTGCGGTCCTTTGCTTAGGGTTCAGCGCCTCGGCATACCAGGGCAGCACCATGAATCAGGGTGATCGCGTCAAACTCGAAGACAGCTGGAAAACCGCCTTGCGGGATGAATTCGAACAACCCTACATGCAGGCGCTGGGTGATTTTCTGCGCCGTGAGAAAGCATCCGGGAAGGTCATCTACCCGCCGGGGCCGTTGATTTTCAACGCGTTGAATTCGACGCCACTGGAGCAGGTGCGGGTGGTGATTCTGGGGCAGGATCCCTATCACGGTCCCGGACAGGCGCATGGCCTGTGCTTCTCCGTGCAGCCGGGCGTTGCGCCGCCGCCGTCGTTGCAGAACATCTTCAAGGAACTCAAGCGCGACCTGAATCTGGATATTCCCCGCCATGGCTACTTGCAGCATTGGGCGGATCAGGGGGTTCTGATGCTGAACACCTCGCTGACGGTCGAACAAGGACTGGCAGGGTCACACGCCAAGATGGGCTGGCAGCGGCTGACTGACAGGATCATCGAACTGGTCAGCGAGCGACGCTCGAACGTCGTGTTCATGCTCTGGGGCGCTCACGCGCAGAGCAAGGCCAAGCTGATCGATCCAACCAAGCACCTGTTGCTCAAGTCGGTTCATCCCTCGCCGCTGTCGGCGCATCGGGGATTCATCGGCAACGGGCATTTCAGTCGAGCCAACCAGTTCCTCCGGCAGCAAGGTTTGGCGCCGATCGACTGGGCATTGCCGGCCGTGGTGTAGGCCTGGCGCCGTGCTCACGGCGCCAGGATGGGCAGTTACTGCTTGCTGCCGTGCTTGGATGCCAGCTCTTGCGCGTGTTGCAGGTGCTGTTCCAGCTCCTTGAGTGTCGACTCGGCGAATTGCTTGAGCTCCGCGTTCTCACCGTCTTTCACGTAGTCGCGATACAGCTCGATGGTTTGCTCGTGGGCCACCACCTGGTTGTTGGCGTAGGCCTGATCGAAGTTCTCGCCATCACGCAACTTGAGGATCATGGCCTTGGCCTTGTCCATCAGCGTCGCCTCGTCTGACATTTCCAGGTCGTCATGCTGACCGGCCAGTTTGGCGAGCTGCTGATTCGATTTGGTGTGGTCGTCGATCATCTTCTGCGCAAAGGTCTTGACGTCCTGGGCAGTGCCCTTGTCCAGCGCGAGCTTGGCGGTTTCTATTTCTGCCATGCCTTTGGCCGAGGCCTCGTCGACGAAGTTTTCACCGTCTGCGGCCAGCGCGAAGTTCGCCGCTACGCCGAACAGCACTGCTGCGGTACCCGATAGGAAAGCTTTGGTCGTCATGTGGTTCTCCTTCATCTACTGAAGTCTGTGCGGTGCCGAGGCAAGGCCAAGGGCACAAACAAGAGGCGGCAAGAGCGCCGTCTATTTTTGTGACTGGAGGCGGCGCGCGGCGGTTCCTGCGCTCCGGCGAGCGGTAGCAGAACCGTCACAGGGGTAGATGCAGGCAGGCGGGCGCCGGAAGGCACCCGCGCGGGGAGGAGTTACTGCAGCATGCTCATTGCAGCATCCATCGCTGCGGACAGGTCTTCGTCTTCCTGCAATAACGTGGCGGGATCGAGCCCCAGCTTGGCGAACGCAGGAATCCGGTTCCAGTCCAGCTGCGTGTAGGGGTGGGAGGTGCCGATATGGCTTTGCAGCGTGGCGACCTGGACGATATCGACATAGTCGACCTTGTCCGAGGTGCGCGAAAAATCCAGATGTTGGCCGGGCACCACGGCGATCGATTCGGGAAACTCCCAGGCCCGTAGAATCTTCTCGCCGATCAGCGGGTGGATGCGATCGATCACGTGATTGAGGCTGATGGAGTCGCTGAGCAGCGCGTTGTGTTCTTCGGCATAGGTCAGGATGGGCAGTACGCCGATCTGGTGAACCAGGCCAGCCAAGGTTGCCTGATCGGCCGGCAACCGGGTGAAGTTGCGGCACAGTACGTGACTGATCGCGGCGATCTCGGTGCTCTTGTTCCAGACCTCGCGCATCTTGCGGTCCACCACGTCAGTGGTGGCCTGGAACATCTGCTCCATTGCCAGGCCGGTTGCCAGGTTGGAGGTGTAGTTGATGCCCAGGCGGCTGATCGCCATCTGCAGGTCGTTGATCTCCCGATTGGTACGCAGCAAGGGGCTGTTGACCACCTTGATGATGCGTGCCGTCAGTGCGGCATCGTTGCCGATGACCTTGGCCAGCGTCGGGATACTCACGTCGGGGTCTTCCGCGGCCTCGCGGACGCGCAGCGCCACTTCGGGTAGCGTCGGCAGGACCAGTTCGTCGTGTTCGATCGCTTGCAGCAAGTCCTGCTGGACCTTGTTGGCAAGAGTGCTCATGTCGTTCCTCGATGATTCTGTTGCGTGGCAGGCAGGGGCTAGCGCTGGATTTCTCGGTCCGCGTCTAGCGTATAAGGCAATTCAAGCCGCGTGAGCGGAGCGCCATCCGGCGATCCCAGGGTTATCCGGCCATCGGCCGCCGCGTCCTCTTGCAATACCGCAAGCAGTTCCAGCGCACCCTCTGCGCGAGCCGCCAGGACGACCTCGCCCACGCTCGATCCATGAACCGGCGAGTACAGTTCGAGGCCCGGCGCCGGTACCTCGATGTCACTGCTTTCGGCGGCAAGGCGGTACAGGCGGCGCTTCAATTTGCCCAGATACTGCATGCGCGCCACGATTTCCTGCCCGGTGTAGCAGCCCTTCTTGAAACTGACGCCATCGAGCGCCTGCAAATTGATCATTTGCGGGATGAACATTTCACGAGTACCGGCCAGCACCTGGCCAATGCCCGCACGTATCTGTGCCAGCAGCCAGCGGTCGAGCGGCGCCTGAGGCAGTTGCGCGGCCAGTCGCAGACGCACGGTGTCGGCGTTCGTCGACCGGGTCCAGAGCTCGGCTCGGCCATCGGGAAGGCGCACGGCAATCATCGAGTGGTCGTGGACTATCTGGTTGGCGGCGTGCGGCAGGTCCAGTCCCAGGCTGGTCAGGGCGCCGTCGCCCTCGCACAGCCCGAAACGAACCCATTGTTCACTCTCGTCATGCAGTTTCGATTTCGAGAAGGCGGCATATTTGCTCAGGTCAGCGAGCTGCGAGGGCACCAGGTCGCGGTCCATCGCCATCAGGTAGCCGTCACCTTCCGGCAGAATGCGAAAGCTCGATTGCATGCGCCCTTTGGGCGTGCACCGCGCGCCGAGACTCGAGTGCTGGGCGTCGAGGTAGTTGAGGTTGCAGGTCAGTTGGCCTTGCAGGAACTTGCTTGCGTCCGGCCCGCGTACGGCCAGGATGCCTTCGTGCGACAGGACGCAGAAAAAAGCAGTGTCAGTCATGACGGGTCGCCGTGAAGTAAACCGGACCGCATCATAGCAGGACGTCGGCAAAAGGCAGCGTGCCTCGGCTGACACTTCGCACCGTCTGCATGGGGCGTGCCGGCCGGGTGCGCCAGTCGTTATAATGGCCGCTTACTTTCAGGAGCGTCTTTGCATGGTCGAACAATCCGAACTCAATCGCCTGTTCTGGCAGAGCCGCCGTGGCATGCTCGAGCTGGATGTGCTGCTGGTGCCTTTCGTCAAGGAGGTTTATCCGCAGCTGGATGAAGAAGACCAGCGTCGCTACCGCAAGCTGCTCAGTTGCGAGGATCAGGATATGTTCGGCTGGTTCATGGAGCGCTCCGAGCCTGAGGACGATGATCTGCGTTACATGGTTCGCATGATCCTCGATCGTGTCCAGCCCAAGTAGCCAGCTGTTCGAGTGCCGCTGGGCGGCGTCTGGCCTGTTGCTGGTGCTTTATCTGGCGGTATGGGTGTTGGCCCTCGGGGCTTTGCTTGTCTTGCCGGTTCCCTTTTGGTTCCGGCTGCTTGCCGTGTCGTTGTGCTTGCTACATGCCGTCTGGGTGATTCCGTCGTGCATCTTGCTGAGTCGCGACAGCTCCTGGCTCGGGCTTCGCCACGATCAGCAGGGCTGGGCGCTGTGGAGTCGGCGTGCGGGTTGGCAGCCCGTCCAGCTGCTGCCTGACAGTCTGGCGCTGCCGCTCGTTGTGATCCTGCGGTTTAGGGATCAAGGCGACTGGTTGGCGCGTGGTGTGTGCATTCCACGTGGAGCGATGCCGCCGGATGAGCATCGGCGCCTTCGGCTCCGGCTGAAATTCAGTCGCCGTAGGTGGGCGGCACCAGAATAGTGTCGGTCGCCTGTGGCAGCAGCTCGGGGTAATCCAGCGTGAAGTGCAAGCCCCGGCTTTCCTTGCGTTGCATGGCCGAGCGAATCATCAGGTCCGCCACGGTCGCCAGGTTGCGCAGCTCGATCAGGTCGCGACTGACCCTGTAGTTGCTGTAGAACTCGTCAATCTCCGCGAGCAGCAGGCGTACCCGGTGCTGCGCGCGTACGAGGCGCTTGTTTGTCCGGACAATGCCCACATAGTCCCACATGAACCGGCGTAGCTCGTCCCAGTTATGCGCAATGATGACGTCTTCGTCCGAATCGGTGACCTGGCTGGCGTCCCAGCATGGCAGCTGATCGACACTGTTGACGGATGGCAGCTCGCGCAGCATGTCCTGTGCAGCGGACTGCGCATAGACGAAGCACTCGAGCAGCGAATTGCTGGCCATGCGATTGGCGCCATGCAGCCCGGTAAAGCTGGTCTCACCGATTGCATAGAGCCCGGGTACGTCGGTTCTGCCGGCATGATCGACTACCACGCCGCCGCAGGTGTAGTGCGCCGCTGGCACCACCGGGATGGGCTCGCGGGTGATGTCGATGCCGAAATCCAGGCAGCGCTCGTAGACGGTCGGAAAGTGCGCCTTGATGAAGTCGGCCGGCTTGTGGCTGATATCCAGGTACACGCAATCCACGCCGAGGCGCTTCATTTCGTGGTCGATCGCGCGGGCGACGATGTCGCGGGGAGCCAGCTCGGCGCGGTGGTCGAAGCGCGGCATGAAGCGTTCGCCGTTGGGCAGCTTGAGCACTGCACCTTCACCGCGTAATGCTTCGGTGATCAGGAAGCTCTTGGCCTTGGGGTGGTACAGGCACGTGGGGTGAAACTGATTGAATTCCAGGTTGCCGACTCGGCATCCGGCGCGCCAGGCCATCGCAATGCCGTCGCCACAGGCGCCGTCCGGGTTGCTGGTATACAAATAGACCTTCGCCGCGCCGCCTGTCGCCAGCACGACGAACTTCGCCTGGAACGTATCTACCTCGCCGGTTTCCCGGTCCAGCACATAGGCGCCAAGGCAGCGTTGGCCATCGAGGCCCAGCTTGCGTTCGGTGATCAGATCGACGGCAACGCGCTGATGCAGCAGCTCGATATTGTTCCGGCCCTGGGTGCGTTCCAGCAGGGTGTTGAAAATGGCCGCGCCAGTGGCGTCGGCGGCATGGATGATGCGCCTGTGACTGTGGCCACCCTCGCGCGTGAGGTGGTATTCGAAACTGCCGTTCTCGCGATCGGCGTCGTCGCGGGTGAACGGCACGCCTTGTTCGATCAGCCAATGAATGGCGTCGCGGCTGCGCTCCACCGTGAAGCGAACGGCGTCCTCTCGGCATAGCCCGCCACCGGCGTCGAGGGTGTCGGCGACGTGCGATTCGACCGTGTCGGTATCATCCAGCACCGCGGCCACGCCGCCCTGGGCCCAATACGTCGATCCGTTGGCCAGGTCACCCTTGCTCAGCACGGCCACGCGAAGCGTGGTCGGCAGGTTGAGGGCAAGCGTCAAACCGGCGGCGCCGCTGCCGATAACCAGAACGTCGTATTGATAATGTCGGCTCATTTCGAATCTCACAGTGAGGCGAGCGCTAGTATATAGGCGCGTCCACCTGCAAAATAGCGATCCCTTGTTTATGTAGTCGCTGCTTTGGAACTTTTCTTGCAAGCCCGTCTCTATAGACAGTTGTGGAAGCGAGCCAGCTGGCCATCGAATGAATGGCGGTTGGACTTTGCTGTGGATACCAAGGGCGCGTCATCCAAACGATCCGTTTCGGTGCGTTGCTCGCTAATGCCGTCAGGTGTGTTGCAGGAAAGCTTGCTTGAAGGGGGAGAACTTTTGTGTAAAGCCCGTGTCTATTCTGGCAGGTCAGCTCGCAGGCGAGCGCAGCATTCCTTCCAGGTCAGGGAGGGATGTTCATGCTAACCCAGGAGCAGGACCAGCAACTGGTCGAGCGGGTGCAGCGGGGAGACAAGCGGGCTTTTGATCTGTTGGTTCTGAAATATCAGCACAAGATTCTTGGGTTGATTGTGCGCTTCGTACATGATTCTCACGAGGCTCAGGACGTTGCGCAGGAAGCCTTTATCAAAGCCTACCGCGCGCTTGCGAATTTTCGCGGTGACAGCGCTTTTTATACCTGGCTGTACCGCATCGCCATCAATACGGCGAAAAATCATTTGGTGGCTAGAGGGAGAAGGCCGCCAGACAGCGATGTCAGCTCTGAAGATGCCGAGTTCTACGAAGGGGATCACGCCCTCAAGGACATCGAATCACCGGAGCGAGCGCTGCTCAGGGATGAAATTGAAGACACAGTTCATAGAACTATCCAACAACTTCCGGAAGATTTGCGCACGGCTCTAACACTGCGCGAATTTGATGGTCTTAGTTATGAAGACATTGCAAACGTCATGCAGTGTCCGGTGGGTACGGTCCGCTCACGGATATTCCGGGCGCGGGAAGCCATCGACAAGTCATTGCAACCCCTGTTGCATGAATCCTGAGACAGCGGCGACAGCCAAGAGAGGAACCGCCATGAGTCGTGAAGCCCTGCATGAATCGCTGTCCGCGGTGATGGATAACGAAGCGGACGAGTTGGAATTACGTCGAGTACTCGCCGCAGACGGCGACACCGACATGCGATCGACATGGTCGCGTTATCAAATCGCTCGTGCCGCCATGCACAGGGAGTTGATCGAGCCTCGTTTGGATATCGCCTCGGCGGTGTCGGCCGCTCTGGCTGATGAGCCGGTCATCACTGCGGCCAAGCCCAAGCGTTTTGCCTGGGGCAACCTGGGTCGCCTCGCCGTAGCGGCATCGGTCACCGTCGCTGTGCTGGCTGGCGTACGTCTGTACAATCAAAGCGAAGTGGCTGGTCCGCAGATCGCACAGCAGGCGGCACAGCCTAGCATTGCGGTACCGCAGGCCAATCAGGGTCCAGCGGTGCTGGCCGGTTACAGTGAAGACGCAGGCTCGTCTGACGCCCAGGCGACGGATGTGCAGGCTTCGGCTGAAGGCTGGCATGAAAAGCGGCTGCCGACCTATGTTCGCCAGCATGCCCAACAGGCCGCGTTTGGTGGCGGCTCTGAAGGTGCGTTGCCCTATGCGCGCGCTGCCAGCATGGAAGATCGTTAAGGAAGAACATGCGTGTAATACCGCTGTGTGTGGTACTCGGAGGCTGGCTGTCGATGCCGGCCTTCGCTGCTGATGCCGATACCTGGATGGAACGCCTGGCGGCGGCCGAGAAGAAGCAGAGTTACCAAGGCACTTTCGTTTATGAGCGCAATGGTAGCTTCTCCAGTCATGCGGTCTGGCAGCTAGTAGAGGGTGATCAACTGCACGAGCGGCTCTTGCAGCTCGACGGCCCGGCTGTCGAGGTGTCGCTGGTGGATGGGAAGGTCCAGTGCGCCAGCGAGGAAATGGCTTCGCAGGTTCGTGACGGCAAGCCATGGCGGCAGCAGCCGTTGGACCCGGCGGCGCTGTCCCGGTGGTACAACTTTCAGGTCATCGGTGAATCTCGCGTCGCGGGGCGCCCGACCGTCGCGTTGTCGATCAGGCCAAAAGACCAGCACCGTTACGGCTTCGAAATTCACTTGGACCGAGAGACGGCATTGCCGCTCAAATCGCTGTTGCTCGACGAGAACGGTCAGTTACTCGAGCGTTTTCAGTTCACCCAATTCTCGCCTGACGCCCTCGCGCCCGCGGATGTCCGTGCCGGCTCTGGCTGCCAGGCGGTTTCCCTGGCAGCGGAAGAATCGTCGACGTCGCCTAAGTGGCGTTCTGACTGGCTGCCGGACGGGTTCCAACTGCTGGACTCTAAAGTCCGTCCCAGCCCGGCTTCGGATGAGTCGGTCACCTGGCTTTCCTACGGTGATGGGCTCGCCCGCTTCTCGGTGTTTCTTGAGCCGCTCAATGGTGCGGTAGTCGAGGATGCGCGCAGTCAGATGGGGCCGACCGTCGCGGTGTCCAAACGTATTTCCACCGCCGGAGGCGATGTCATGGTCACCGTGGTGGGTGAGATTCCGTTAGGGACAGCCGAGCGAATCGCATTGTCCATGCGCGCTGGAGCTGAACAGGCTTCGCGATGATCGAAGAACCGGGTCGGGTGATTGCCGTAGAGGCGGGTGCGGTTTGGGTCGAGACTCAGCGTAGCAGCACCTGTTCCGGTTGCTCGGCCAAGAACGGCTGCGGTCAGGGTTTGATGGATAGGCTGGGTGTCCGCGAGCGACGCGGATTGATACGGGCATTATCCGACCTGCAACTGAACGTAGGCGACTCGGTCGTGATAGGTGTACGCGAAAGCGTGCTGCTGCGAGGGGCCCTCCTTGTTTATCTCTTCCCGTTGATCGCATTGTTTGCCTCGTCGTTGCTGGCCTTGGAGTTCGGTGCCGCCGAACCCTACGTCATGCTCGCCGGCATCGGAGGCTTTCTGCTGTCGTGGTTGGCGGTGAGAAAGCGCAGTCAGCAAACGGCGTGTGATCCTGCGCTGCAACCGGTTGTGCTGCGAGCGATGTTGGTGGGGGCGGCTGGCCGTGGTCAGGCCGATAAGATTCTGACAAGGGAGAGTGATTTTGAGGGTTTCACGGAATAGCTGCTTCGCCTTTCTCGCTGCATTGTTTTGTCTCGGCCAGGTTGCGCTAGCTAATGCGCAACTGCCGGACTTCACCCCCTTGGTGGAAAGTGCGTCGCCAGCGGTAGTCAACATCAGCACCAAGCAACATGTCCAAGCCCGTGGCGCGGCTCCGCAGATGCCGGACCTCGAGGGGCTGCCACCGATTATCCGAGAGTTTTTCGAGCATGGCTTCCCGGCGATGCCCGAGGGTCAGCAGCCGGACGCGCAATCGCTAGGTTCTGGCTTCATCATCGCTGCGGATGGCTATGTACTGACCAATAACCATGTCGTGGCCGATGCCGATGAGATCATCGTGCGCATGCCTGATCGTAGCGAGCTGGAAGCAACGCTTGTCGGCGCCGATCCACGCACGGACGTGGCTTTGCTTAAGATTGACGCCACCGGTCTGCCGACGGTCCGGTTGGGCGATTCCAGCTCGCTGAAGGTGGGCGAGTGGGTGCTTGCGATCGGCTCGCCGTTTGGCTTTGATCACACGGTGACGGCTGGCATCGTCAGTGCCACCGGAAGGAACCTGCCCAGCGAGAGCTACGTGCCATTTATCCAGACCGACGTCGCGATCAATCCGGGTAACTCCGGTGGGCCGCTGTTCAATTTGCAGGGGGAGGTCGTCGGTATCAACTCGCAGATCTTCACCCGGTCGGGCGGCTTCATGGGGCTGTCCTTTGCCATTCCGATCGACGTCGCGATGGATGTGGCCGACCAGTTGCGCACCGAGGGTAAGGTCAGCCGTGGTTGGCTGGGCGTGGCGATACAAGAGGTGAACCGAGATCTGGCCGAGTCGTTTGGGCTCGAGCGTCCGGCAGGTGCGTTGGTGGCGCAAGTCATGGATGGAGGCCCGGCGGCCAAGGGCGGGCTGCGAGTCGGTGATGTCATTCTTAGCGTCGACGGTCATGCGATCGATATGTCGGCTGACCTGCCGCATCTGATCGGGGCCATGAAGCCGGACACCAATGCCAAGCTTGAAATTGTCCGCGATGGAGAGCGTGAAACGCTCACCGTTAAGGTCGGGTCCCTGCCGGACGAAGGCAAGGAGGCAGCGGCATCCGGCCGCAACGCCGAGAAGAGCAGCAACAGGCTGGGTGTGAAGGTGTCGGAGTTGACGGCCGAGCAAAAGCGCACCCTCGACCTGCCGGGCGGGGTGGTGATTACCGAAGTATCGAGCGGGCCGGCGGCGATGATCGGCTTGCGTCCGGGTGATGTCATCACGCATCTGAATAACCAGGCAATCGACTCGGTTTCGACATTCGCCGAGGTGGCAGAGCAATTGCCGAAGAATCGCTCGGTCTCCATGCGTGTACTGCGGCAGGGTCGAGCGAGCTTCATCACATTCAAGCTCGCCGAATAGCGCGAATCGCTACATCAAAGCGGCCTACGGGCCGCTTTTTTTGTGTATGCGCGGCTCATTCGGTGCCCGCTTTGCTCAGCGGTTGGAGGGCAGGAAATCCTTAGCGGGGTCTGGCGTGGCGCTGAATAGACCTATCAGGTACACTTTGCGGCTATTTTCGGCGGGCAATCGGTCCGCGGCGTATTCGAGTGTTTAGTTGTGAGCGACCTGAGTCATATCCGCAATTTCTCCATCATCGCGCATATCGATCATGGCAAGTCGACCCTGGCTGATCGCTTCATCCAGATGTGTGGTGGCTTGACCGAACGCGAAATGAACGCCCAGGTGCTCGATTCGATGGACCTCGAGCGCGAGCGCGGCATTACCATCAAGGCGCACAGCGTCACGCTGTACTACAAGGCGCGAGACGGTAAGACCTACCAGCTGAACTTCATCGATACCCCCGGTCACGTCGACTTCACCTATGAAGTGAGCCGGTCGCTCGCCGCCTGTGAGGGGGCGTTGCTGGTGGTCGATGCCGGGCAAGGCGTCGAGGCGCAGTCGGTCGCCAACTGCTACACGGCCATCGAGCAAGGGCTGGAAGTGATGCCCGTGCTCAACAAGATGGACCTGCCCCAGGCCGACCCCGACAAGGTCAAGGGCGAAATCGAACATATCATCGGTATCGACGCGACCGATGCCGTTGCCTGTAGCGCGAAAAGTGGTATGGGCGTGGACGAAGTGCTCGAGCGTCTGGTGCAGGTCATTCCGCCGCCAACCGGTGAAATAGACGCACCCTTGCAAGCGTTGATCATCGATTCCTGGTTCGACAACTACCTCGGCGTCGTCTCGCTGGTGCGGGTGCGCCATGGCCGGATCAAGAAGGGCGACAAGGTTCTGGTCAAATCCACCGGCAAGGTGCACCAGGTCGACAGCGTCGGTGTGTTCAATCCGAAACACACCACCACCGCGGACCTGAAGGCCGGCGAAGTGGGCTTCATCATCGCGGGTATCAAGGACATTCATGGCGCGCCGGTGGGCGACACCCTGACACTTGCCAATACCCCGGACGTCGAGATGCTGCCCGGCTTCAAGCGCGTCAAGCCGCAGGTCTACGCCGGTCTGTTCCCGGTCAGCTCGGATGATTTCGAAGACTTCCGCGAAGCCTTGCAGAAGCTGACCTTGAACGACGCCGCACTGCAGTACGAGCCCGAGAGTTCCGATGCGCTGGGCTTCGGCTTCCGTATCGGCTTCCTCGGCATGTTGCACATGGAGATCATCCAGGAGCGGCTCGAGCGCGAGTACGATCTGGACCTGATCACCACGGCACCGACCGTGGTCTACGAGCTGGCGTTGAAGAACGGCGAGGTCATTTACGTCGACAGTCCATCCAAGCTTCCGGACCTGTCGTCGATCGAAGACATGCGCGAGCCCATCGTGCGCGCCAATATTCTGGTGCCGCAGGAGCACCTGGGCAGTGTGATCACCTTGTGCATCGAGAAGCGGGGCGTTCAACGGGACCTGCAGTTCCTCGGTTCGCAGGTACAGGTGCGCTATGACCTGCCCATGAGCGAAGTGGTGCTGGACTTCTTCGATCGTTTGAAGTCGGTCAGCCGCGGCTATGCCTCGCTGGATTACAGCTTCGAGTGTTTCCAGTCGGCAAACTTGACCCGCCTGGATATCCTGATCAACGGCGACAAGGTCGACGCCCTGGCGCTCATCGTGCACCGGGACAATGCCCACTATAAGGGCCGCATCCTGGTCGAGAAGATGAAAGAGCTGATTCCTCGACAGATGTTCGACGTCGCGATCCAGGCCGCGCTGGGCGGTCAGATCGTCGCGCGAAGCACTGTAAAGGCGTTGCGCAAGAACGTTCTGGCCAAGTGCTACGGCGGCGACGTCAGCCGCAAGCGCAAGCTGCTCGAAAAGCAGAAGGCCGGTAAGAAGCGGATGAAACAGGTCGGTAACGTTGAGATACCGCAGGAAGCTTTCCTCGCAGTGCTGAAGGTAGATAGCTGATGTCGATCAATTTTCCGCTGTTGCTGGTGATTGCCGTAGCGGTCTGCGGCTTTCTTTCGCTTCTCGACCTGGTGTTCTTCGCACCGCGTCGTCGGGCGGCGATAGCGAACTATGAGGGGCAGACCGGCGAGCCTGACCAGTCGACGCTCGACGCCTTGAACAAGGAGCCGGTGCTGATCGAGTACGGCAAATCGTTCTTTCCGGTGTTGGCGATCGTGCTGGTCCTGCGGTCGTTTCTGATCGAACCGTTCCAGATTCCGTCGGGATCGATGATTCCGACGCTCGAAGTTGGCGACTTCATTCTGGTGAACAAGTTTGCCTATGGCATTCGCCTGCCCGTCGTCGATACCAAGGTTATCGATGTCAGTGATCCCCAGCGCGGCGATGTCATGGTCTTCCGCTATCCGAGTGACCCGAACATCAACTACATCAAGCGTGTCATCGGGCTGCCTGGTGACGTGATTCGCTACAGCGGCGACAAGCAGCTGAGCATAAACGGCAAGCCCGTTACCGAGATGCTGATCGGCGAGGAGCCTGGAAGCCTGGGTAGCGCCAAGCTGTACCGCGAGCAACTGGGCGACGTGGAGCATCTGATTCGCAAGGAGATGGCGCGGTACCGGGTCGAGCCCAATCGTGAATGGCACGTCCCCGCCGGCCACTACTTCATGATGGGCGACAACCGCGACAACTCCAACGACAGCCGCTACTGGCATGATCCGGCGATTCCAGCCGAGCTTGCCGGGATGGTTCCCGATCGCAACATCGTCGGCAAGGCGTTTGCGGTATGGATGAGCTGGCCGGATCCCAAATTCAGCAATCTGCCGAATTTCTCCCGAGTCGGGTTGATTCACTGAGTCTGTGAATCAGGGCCCGGTTCCGCCGGTCCGGCTCGCTATATTTGAGTCGCCCCGATCCGTGGGTGCCGCACGACATAGAGGTCGACATGAGTTTCGCTCGTTCGCAAAAAGGGCTGTCCATGCTGAGCTGGATCATGGTGCTCGCGCTGGTCGCGTTTTTTGCCAGCACCGCATTCAAGATGCTGCCGCATTACTTCGACTATATGTCCATGGACAAGATCATCTCAGGGGTGGAAAGTGAACCAGCACTGGAGATCCGCACTGTGCGAGATTTCTACGGTCATGTTCAAAAGGGGATGGAGGTGAACGGCATTCGCGATCTCGATCTTGAGAAAGCGCTGACTGTGGTCATCGAGAACAACGAGTTCAAAGTCCACCTGGATTACGAAAAACGCGAGCCCCTGATCCGTAACCTCGATCTGGTGGCGAACTTCGACAAAGAATATCGCCTAAGGATGCCGTGAGCACTTCGTTAGCCCGTCTCGAGCGTAGGCTCGGGTATCAATTCAAGGATCAGGAGCTCATGCTCCTGGCCCTGACGCATCGCAGCTATGCCGGACGTAACAACGAGCGTCTGGAGTTTCTCGGCGATGCCATCCTGAACTTCATCGCCGGCGAGGCGCTGTTCAGCCATTTTCCTCAGGCCAAGGAAGGACAGCTGTCGCGCCTGCGTGCGCGCTTGGTCAAAGGTGAAACGCTGGCGGTGCTCGCCAGAGGGTTCGAGCTAGGCGAGTACCTGCGCCTGGGGTCGGGTGAGCTGAAAAGCGGTGGATTCCGCCGCGAATCCATTCTGGCCGACACGCTCGAAGCGTTGATCGGCGCGATCTATCTGGATGCCGGCATGGAAGTCGCGCGCGATCGCGTACTCGCCTGGCTCGCTAACGAACTGGAAGGGTTGACGTTGGTCGACACCAACAAGGACCCGAAAACGCGCTTGCAGGAGTTCCTGCAGTCGCGTGCTTGCGAGCTGCCGAAATACGAAGTCGTGGCGATCCAGGGCGAGCCGCATTGCCGGACCTTCTTTGTCGAATGCCAGGTATCACTGCTCAACGAGAAGACTCAAGGGCAGGGTGCCAGCCGGCGTATCGCCGAACAGGTTGCCGCTGCCTCGGCATTGATCGCGTTGGGCGTGGAGAACGGTCATGACTGATGAACATCTGCAGGACGAAGTGAGCCGTTGCGGTTACGTGGCGATCGTTGGCCGGCCCAACGTGGGTAAGTCGACACTGCTCAATCACGTGCTCGGACAAAAGCTCGCGATCACGTCGCGCAAGCCGCAGACCACCCGCCACAACATGCTCGGCATCAAGACCGAGGGTGCGGTTCAAGCGGTGTATGTGGATACGCCCGGCTTGCATAAGAACGGCGAGACCGCGCTGAATCGCTACATGAATCGCACTGCCTCGTCCGCCCTGAAAGATGTGGACGTGGTGGTTTTCGTCGTCGATCGCACGCGCTGGACCGAGGAAGACCAGTTGGTTCTCGAGCGCGTGCAATACGTCGAGGGCCCTGTGATCGTCGCGGTGAACAAGACCGACCGCGTCGAGGACAAGGGCGAGCTGCTGCCGCATTTCGAGTGGCTGGCGCAACAGCTGCCGAACGCGGAAATCGTGCCGATCTCCGCGCAGCATGGACAGAATCTCGATGTGTTCGAGAAGCTGGTCGCCTCGCATCTACCGGAGGGCGAGCACTTTTTCCCCGAGGACCAGATTACCGATCGCAGCAGCCGTTTCCTGGCGGCTGAGCTGGTGCGCGAGAAAATCATGCGTCAGCTGGGTGCCGAAGTGCCTTATCAGATCACCGTCGAGATCGAGGATTTCAAGCAGCAAGGGCATGTTCTGCATATCCATGCGCTGATTCTGGTCGAGCGTGACGGGCAGAAGACAATCATCATTGGCGACAAGGGTGAGCGCATCAAGCGTATTGGCCAGGAGGCGCGCAAGGACATGGAGGTGTTGTTCGACTCCAAGGTCATGCTCAACCTCTGGGTGAAGGTAAAGAGCGGCTGGTCCGACGACGAGCGCGCGCTGCACTCGCTGGGCTACAGCTGATAGCGCGGCGCCCAGACGCGAGCGTAATAGCGGTCCAGCCGAGCGGGCTTGCCGCTTGCGTCGCCGATCTCCCAGTCCGAAAACGCCATGCCCCAGACCGCCTTCGTCCTGCATAGCCGACCCTACCG
This sequence comes from Stutzerimonas stutzeri, assembly GCF_019090095.1. Lineage (NCBI taxonomy): Bacteria > Pseudomonadati > Pseudomonadota > Gammaproteobacteria > Pseudomonadales > Pseudomonadaceae > Stutzerimonas > Stutzerimonas stutzeri. Next base: position 1,416,748 of record NZ_JAGQFP010000002.1, read on the forward strand.
CGAAAGCAGCGCGTTGGTGGATTTCTTTACGCCCGAAGGACGCTTGCGCGCGGTGCTTCGTGGCGCACGGGGCCGGTCCGGCACCCTGGCCCGGCCTTTTGTGCCGCTTGACGTCGAGTTTCGTGGGCGGAGCGATCTGAAGTCCGTGGCGCGACTCGAGGGCGCCGGCCTGGCGTACTGGCTCGATGGCAATGCGCTGTTCAGCGGCATGTACCTCAACGAACTGCTGATTCGCCTGCTCCCGGCCGAAGACGCTCATCCCGCGCTGTTCGACCACTATGTCGCGACCTTACCGGCGCTGGCGGCCAAGCGGCCACTGGAGCCGATCTTGCGCGCCTTCGAATGGCGGCTGTTGACCGAGCTGGGATACGGCTTTGCCCTGGACAAGGATATCGATGATCAGCCGATTGCCAGTGCCGGGCTTTATCGACTGCTGCCTGATACCGGGCTCGAAGCCGTGGGGCAGTTCCAGCCCGGCCTCTTCAACGGTGCGGAACTCTTGGCCATGGCCGAGGCCGACTGGGAAGTGCCCGGCGCGCTGGCGGCAGCGAAAAGACTGATGCGCCAGGCCCTGGCGCCCCATCTAGGTGGCCGGCCACTGGTCAGCCGCGAACTGTTCATGAACATCAAGGAGGTCCCGCGTGACTGAAGCCAACCGAATCCTGCTCGGCGTCAATGTCGACCACGTTGCCACACTGCGCCAGGCGCGCGGCACCCGCTATCCGGACCCGGTCAAGGCCGCACTGGATGCCGAGGAGGCCGGGGCCGATGGCATCACCGTGCATCTTCGCGAAGACCGTCGTCACATCCAGGAGCGCGACGTGCTGATGATGAAGGACGCGCTGCAGACGCGAATGAACTTCGAGATGGGCGTGACCGAGGCGATGCTGGTCTTCGCCGAGCAGCTACGCCCGGAGCACGTGTGCCTGGTGCCGGAGACGCGGCAGGAGCTCACCACCGAGGGCGGCCTCGACGTGGCTGGACAGGAGGCGCGCATCCGTGAAGCGGTAGATCGTTTGACGGCCTGCGGTGCAGAGGTTTCGTTGTTCATCGACGCCGATCCGCGGCAGATCGAAGCCGCGGCGCGAATCGGTGCGCCGGCCATCGAGCTCCACACGGGACGCTATGCCGATGCGCATGGCGTTGCCGAACGCGCCTGCGAATTGGCGAGAATCCGAGACGGCGTCGAATCCGGTCTGAGCCACGGCCTGATCGTCAACGCTGGCCACGGCCTGCACTACCATAACGCCGAGGCCATCGCCGCGATCCGGGGCGTCAACGAGCTGAACATCGGCCACGCCATCGTCGCCCATGCGCTCTTCGTAGGCTTCAAGCAGGCCGTCAAGGAAATGAAGCACCTGATCCTCAGCGCGGCGGCGCGCGGCTGAGGGTTCGAGGCGATCCGCGCTGCGGCGGGTCGCCTCATCGTCTGAACAGATTCAGCACGACCGTCAGCAGCACGCTCAGGATGATCATCGAGGTGATTGGGATAAACGTCCGGCTGCGTTCCGATTCGATGCGGATGTCGCCGGGCAGCTTGCCGAACCAGCTCAGCAGGCCCGGTACGTAGTGCAGAATCAGACCGAGCAGAAGCAGCAGCAAACCCGCCGCGATCAACCATTTCGCCATTGTGCCCCCCGCTCTCGTATGCCGATGGTTAGCCGCTATTTGTGATAGGCAGCAAACGCTGCGATGACATGTCGGGACAGCACGTCCACCGCCTCGCTGCGACCAGCGGCGCAAAGCAATTTGATTTGATATTCACCCAGCGTTGGCAGGTTATCGCCTTCCTCCAGTCGCTTCAGCGGGGGTTTGATCAGGCTCAACGGATAGGGCGCCACCGCCAGGTCGGCGATCATCGCCGCCTCCTGGCCTGCGCATTGCTCGCTGGAATAGGCGATGCGATAGGCGCGGCCGGCACGGTCCAGTGCATCCAATGCCTGGCGTCGCCACGCGCACTCAGGCGTCGACAGGGCCAGTGGCAGCGGGTCACGCTCGACCGCGACGCCGCCCGCTCGGCCGGCCCACACCAGTGGTTCGCGGTGGATGACTTCGCCGCGTGAGTCATCCTGGCCGAGGTTGCCGACGCTGATGAGCGCAACGTCCAGCTCGCCGGCGTCGATGCGCTGGATCATGTCGACACTGCGGCCCACCGAGACATTGACCTCGATCCCCGGGTGAGTCCGGGCGAACAGCGACAGCAGGCCGGGCAGGATATGCGTGCCGATGTCCGCCGGGGTACCGAAGCGAACCCGCCCGTTCAGCGGCGGCAGGATGAATGCACTGACCGTCTCTTCATTGAGTTTGAGCAAGCGCCGCGCGTAACCGAGCAGCCGTTCGCCCTCATCGGTCAGCGCGATGCGTCGCGCCTCGCGAATGAACAAGGTGCAACCGAGCAGGGTCTCGAGCCGTTTGATCTGCATGCTCACGGCCGAGGTGGTGCGAAAGACCTGCCCAGCGGCGCGCGTGAAGCTTCCACTTTCGGCGATAGAGACGAAGGTGCGCAGCACATCGATTTCAAGCAGGGGCATTGCAGATTGGGGAAGCTCTTCGGGCATGCCGGGCATTGGCTTTCCTTCAATTTTTCTGAATCGACAGTTCTATTGTAGTCGTTTGTCTGAATCGTCAAGGACGCTCAAGCTGATTTTGCCGGCCACGAGTCGGTCGGCGGCACCGGGTGCGCCCATGCACCCCCCGCGAAAGCAGGAGGATGCCATGCGTCATTCTGAACAGCAGCAACGGGACGATCATATCGACGACCGCGCCCGTCCGGAGATGCCGGACTTCTATATGCCGGCGATGTGGCCCATCGAACTGCAGCAGGCGGTCATCGACTGGTTCGTTGCCTGGCGTAAACGGCGCCTGTATCGACGTCTGCTGATGCTCAGCGACCGGCAGCTGCGGATGCGCGACTTGAGCCGGCCGCGGCTCATCGAAAAACTGCAGATGCCGCTGAGGCAATTGGTCGACGAGCGGCGTTGCCAGCGTCAGCGCTAGGGTTTGCGTGCGACCAGGACGGCGCGCATCGGCGCTGGGAGCCCTTCGATGGTCTTGCTGTGATCCTCGGGGTCGAGGAAGTCGGGCAGCGACTGATAGCGCATCCAGTCGGTGCTGCGTTGCTCGCGGGTAGTCGTGATGCTGACGTCGACGCAACGAACGTCGACGAAGCCTGCGCGACGTAGCCAGCATTCCAGCGCGGCCACCGAGGGCAGGAACCAGACGTTGCGCATCTGTGCGTAGCGATCCTCCGGGACCAGTGCGGTGTGCTCGTCGCCCTCGACCACCAGGGTCTCCAGAACCAGCTCACCGCCCTTGATCAAGCAGTCCTTGAGCTCCAGCAGGTGATCGATGGGCGAGCGCCGGTGATAGAGGACACCCATGGAGAACACGGTGTCGAAGCCCTCGAGCTTCGCCGGCAGTTCTTCCAGTGCCATCGGCAGATGCCACACGGGCCGCTCCTGGAGGTAGCGCTTCATCGCATGAAACTGGCAGAAGAACAGCCAGTTCGGATCGATACCGACGACCGAGTCGGCCCCGGCGCCGAGCATTCGCCACATGTAATAGCCGTTGCCGCAGCCTACGTCGAGGATGCGTTTGCCGGTCAGGTTCAGGTGCGGCGACACGCGGTCCCATTTCCAGTCCGAGCGCCATTCGGTGTCGACATGCACACCGAATACGTCGAACGGGCCCTTGCGCCAGGGCGAAAGCCCGAACAGTGCGTCATAGGTAACGGCGCGTGTCGCCTCATCGCAGTCGGCCTCCAGCCGAAAGGCGTCGCGCAGCTCCACGGTGCTGGGCTGGATATCGGGCAGCGCATCCACGGCGCGCCGCCAGCGCGGCAGGTCGCCGTGCCCCACAGCGAGTTTGGCGTCCAGCTGTTGCTGCAGGCCATTGGCCCAGGCGGCCAGCGGAGTGCCGGCCAGGCGCCAGGCGAGGGGAGTCAGGTCGAGATTCATGGCAGGGCGATCAATGAGGCGAAGTTCAGGCACTGGAACCAGGGCACCACCTTGGAAAAGCCGGCGTCCAGCAAGCGCTGGCGATGGGTTTCCAGGCTGTCGGGTTTCATCACATTCTCGATGGCGCTGCGCTTCTGCGCGATTTCCAGCTCGCTGTAGCCGTTGGCGCGTTTGAAGGCGATGTGCAGATCGGTCAACAGCTGCTGCTCCTGGTCGTCTTCGAAACGCAGCTTTTCCGAGAGGATCAGCGCACCACCGGGCACCAGGGCCTGGCGGATGGCGCGCAGTAGAGCGGGGCGCTGCTGCGGCGGGATGAACTGCAGGGTGAAATTGAGCGCGACCAGCGAGGCAGGCTGGAACGGCAGGGCCAGCACGTCGGCTTCGATCACCTCAACCGGGAGCAGCTCCTGAAACATGGAGTCCTGCCCATGCAGATACTCGCGGCAGCGCTCGACCATCGCCGCAGAATTATCGACCGCGATCACATGGCAGTTGTCCGTCTTGACGTGCCGACGCAGCGCCTGGGTCACCGCGCCCAGCGAGCAACCGAGGTCATACAGGCAGGTGTGCGGCTGGGCAAATTGCGCGGCCAGCACGCCGATATTCTCGACGATGGTGGGATAGCCCGGGACCGAGCGCTTGATCATGTCGGGGAACACCCGCACCACGTCTTCGTTGAAAACGAAGTCCTGCGGCTGGGCAAGGGGCTGGGCGAACAGGCGGTCGGGTTCGTGGCTCACGGTAACGTCTGGGCAGGCAGAAAACAGGGGCGGCATTGTAGCGGAAAGCCGGCGCGACCGCTGGCGCCACAGGACAACCGGCCCGGTGCTGCGGAGGCTATTGCACCTCGATGCGGCAGTCGAACAGCCCGGCCGGCTCGCTGTCGGTTTCCCAGGGCCGCTCGTAGGTCAGGTAGAGCCGTCCGCTGCCCCGCTGATCGGCCTGAAAGCGCCAGGTCGAGATACCATCGCCGCCAACCAGGTCGTTCTTCGGTGAGCTGAACACCTCGGGGCCGAGGCTCTTCAGCTGTTCGCCGGATATTTCCCGGGCTTGCCAGCGGTAGCCTGTGGTCGGGTTGCTGGGCAGGCTGACGATCAGCTTCTGGCCCGGCTGCAGGGTGACCGGACACTCGGCCTCATCGCTTAGCGCGACGGTGCCGGACGGCGCGCTGGCGCAGCCAGCAAGCATCAGCAGCGGGACGAGTGACAGCAGTCGGGGCAGGGCGATAGGCATCGGCGTAGGCGGCTCTGGCGAAGTGGATGTGCATCGAACCATAAGGCGCCTGACGCCGATCGTAAAGCGTGCGCAACCCCGGTGTGGCCTCTGGCAGCGCCCCGAGAGCTCGAGCGCTGCCGCGGACACTCAGAACAAGACCTTGACCACGTCGCTGAAGCGCTTGGCGAAGTGCATCGTCAGGCCTTCTTTCAGGTAGTCCGGCAATTCCTCGAAATCGCCCCGGTTCAGTTCCGGAATGATCAGCTCGAAGAGCTTCAGCCGGCGCGCGGCGATGACCTTTTCCCGCAGTCCGCCGATGGGCAAGACCAGCCCGGTAAGGGTCAGTTCGCCGGTCATGGCCACGCCCTTCTTCGGTGCTTGATTACGCGCCAGCGACAGCAGGGCACTGGCCATGCTGATACCGGCACTCGGCCCGTCCTTCGGCGTAGCGCCTTCCGGCACGTGCATATGCACGAAGGCCTGATCGAAGAATTCCGGGTCGCCCTTGAATTCCTTCAGGTGCGAGTTGATGTAGCTGAAGGCGATCTCGGCCGACTCCTTCATCACGTCACCCAGCTTGCCGGTGAGCTTGAAGCCGCGGTTGAGCGTGTGGATGCGCGTCGCCTCGATCGGTAGCGTCGCGCCGCCCATGCTGTTCCAGGCCAGGCCGGTGACCACGCCGACTCCGGTAAGCAGCTGCTCGGGGTGCCAGAACGGCATGCCCAGGTAGCTCTCGATGTCCTTCGGGCCGATCTTGATGTTCGCCTCGGGCTCGTCGAGCAGCTTGACCACCGCTTTGCGCACCACCTTGCCGAGCTGCTTGTCCAGCTGTCGCACCCCGGCCTCGCGCGCATAACCTTCGATCAGGCTGCGAAGGGCACTATCGCTGATCGACAACCGCTTCTTCGGTACGCCGGCGCGCTCCAGCTGTCGTGGCCAGAGGTGGCGCTTGGCGATCGCCAGTTTTTCCTCGGTGATGTAGCCGGACAGCCGTATGATCTCCATGCGATCAAGCAGTGGTCCGGGGATCGAGTACAGCGTGTTGGCTGTGCAGACGAACAGCACCTTGGACAGGTCCAGGCGCAGGTCCAGGTAATGATCGAGGAAGCCGACGTTCTGCTCGGGGTCGAGGGTTTCCAACAGCGCGGAGGCCGGGTCGCCCTGGTGGCTGCTGCCGAGCTTGTCGACCTCGTCGAGCATGATCACCGGGTTCATGACCTCGACTTCTTTCAGCGCCTGTACCAGCTTGCCGGGCAAGGCGCCGATATAGGTCCGCCGATGCCCCTTGATCTCCGCCTCGTCGCGCATGCCGCCGACGCTGAATCGGTAGAACCGGCGGCCCAGGGATTCGGCGATGGACTTGCCGATGCTGGTCTTGCCCACACCCGGCGGGCCCACCAGCAGCACGATGGAACCGGCGATCTCGCCACGGAAGGCCCCGACGGCGAGGAACTCGAGGATGCGATCCTTGATGTCGTCGAGGCCCGCGTGATGAGCGTTGAGTACCTTGCGCGCGTGGTTCAGGTCGAGCTTGTCCTCGCTGTACTTGCCCCACGGCATGGAGGTGGCCCAGTCCAGGTAGTTACGCGTCACCGCGTATTCCGGTGAGCCGGTTTCCAGCACCGAAAGTTTCTGCAGTTCGTCGTCGATCTTCTTCTGCGCGGCGGGCGGTACGACCTTGCCTTCCAGGCGCGAGCGGAACTCGTCGGCGTCAGCGCTGCGGTCGTCCTTGGTGATGCCCAGTTCCTGCTGGATGATCTTCAACTGTTCCTTGAGGAAGAACTCGCGCTGGCGCTCGCCGATCTTGCGGTTCACTTCCCCGGTCAGCTCTTTCTGCAGCTTGGCGACCTCGACTTCCTTGCGCAGCAGCGGCAGGACCTTCTCCATGCGCTTGAGCACCGGCACGGTGTCCAGCACCTCTTGCAGTTCCGCGCCCGGCGCGGTGGTCAGCGCGGCGGCGAAATCGGTCAGCGGCGAGGGCGCGTTGGGGCTGAAGCGATTGAGGTAATTCTTCAGCTCCTCGCTGTACAACGGGTTGAGCGGCAGCAGCTCCTTGATGGCGTTGATCAGCGCCATGCCGTAGGCCTTGACCTCGTCGCGCGGATCTTCGTCGCTCTGCGGGTACTCGACTTCCACCAGGTAGGGCGGCTTGCGCCGCAGCCAACCGCGGATGCGCACGCGGGCCATGCCCTGTGCCACGAACTGCAGTTTGCCGCCTTCCTTGGACGCGTGGTGCACGCGGACCATGGTGCCGTGTTCGGGCAGGCTGTCCGGATCGAAGCTGGCCGCATCCGATGCCGGCGCCTCCATGTAGAACAGCGCCAGGCGCTGGTGCGGCGTCTTGGCAACCAGCTCCAGCGTCTCGGACCAGGGATCTTCATTGACGATGATCGGCAGTACCTGGGCCGGGAAGAAAGGCCGGTTGTGTACCGGAATGATGTACAGCTTGTCGGGCAGGTTCTGATCCGGCAGCACCAGACCCGTGGAGGAGAGGTCCTGTTCGAATTCCTGATGGATGTCGTCGTTCATGCGGCACCTGTTGCGAGTACGTGCTCTTTAGATGGGTATTGGACGAATGATTTCAATCCGATCATGGCCACGGGCGGGCGTCGCTACAAAAAAACGCGCCTCTCCGGTAGAGTGCGTCGATCTCTAGGGTCTGTTGACGTTTCGTACGCGGCCGCGCCGGAGCCTGTTTTAGCGCGAGGCAAGGCATGAGGAGGGACGTTTGGTTGTTCCAAATGAGCGACGAATAACGCCGCATCGCGCTAAAACAGGCCCGTCCCGAAGGGTTGCGCGGCAAATGGCGCCATGCGGCGTTGCGGAACTTGGCAAGGGAACAACCATTACCTGCGTCCCGCGCCTTGCCTGGCGCCATTTGATGCAGCAACGCGGCTCGCGACGAAACGTCAACAGACCCTAGGTACCCCGCCATGCTCAACGCCCGTTTGCTTCGCCTCGACGACAAGGCCCATGAACACGCGCACGACTACCACCAGTTGGTCCTGTCGCTGTCGGGTAGTGCCGAGTTCGAAGTGGACGGTTCCGGTGGCGAGGTCTGCCGGATGCGCGCCTGTCTGGTGCCCGGACATGCCGAGCACGAATTTGCCGGCAAGGGCGACAACCGTATGCTGATCATCGACCTGGATGATCAGGACATCAGCGACGACGATCCGCGTCTGCTCGCTCAACTGTTCGAGACGCCCCGCTATCCAGCCCTGGATGCCGACTTCCACAACTTGCTCAACTACGCCGGTGCCGAGCTGGCGCGCTACGGCAGCGATCCGCTGCTGGCGCGGGCATTGGGAGGCGTGCTTCTCCGGGCGCTGCACCTGCGGGTGTTTGGCGAGGCAAAGCGTCAGCCGAATGGCTCGTTGGATATCGCTCGGCTCGATGCCCATATCGAAAGCAATCTGGCCCGTCGCATCACCGTCGCCGAGCTCGCCCAGGTAGCCTGCCTGAGTCCCAGCCATTTCCACGCGCAGTTCAAGGACAGCGTCGGCCTGACCCCGCATCAATACCTGCTCAAGAGCCGCCTGGACCGGGCCACCCGCCTGCTTCGGGAAAGCCCGTTGCCGTTGGTGCGAATCGCCGAGGAGTGCGGTTTTTCCAGCCAGAGCGCATTGACCACGGCTACCCGCCGTTACCTGGGGCTGACGCCCAAGCGCCTGCGCAAGCACGACGAGTGACCACTCCGGCATGCACCATTCAGGTGCGCTGCTACCAAAATGACAGTATTTGAGCGCCGCTTTAGCGCATTTGCGTGACAGCCTTTTGACGGCCAGCAAACGCCGTAGTTTTCCGTAAAAATTCCGTAGCTTCCTGCAACAACGCAACGCGCCCCCGCCTTAGATTCGCCTACCCGTTCGGCAGCTGCTGCGTCTTTCGAGCGCAAGCACGCCGTGCCAGTACAACAACACTCCATGAGAGGAGCGGCGCGATGTTCAAAGCCGGTCAAGTCTTGCAGGGCGATTTCGCCAACCTGAAAGCCGCCGAATTTTTCCCCGCCATCAGCGCGAATTACAGCGTTGACGAGGCGGCCTACCTGAACGAGCTCTTGCAGCTGGCCGATCCCGGCGAAGCGGGTATCGACGCCATCCGTCGCGAAGCCCGCACCCTCATCGAAGCGGTGCGCGGTCGTGACAATGCCGTCGATACCCTCGATGCGCTGCTGCGCCAGTACAGCCTCGATACCCACGAAGGCCTGATGCTGATGTGCCTGGCCGAAGCGCTGCTGCGCGTGCCGGACTCGGCCACCGCCGATGCGCTGATCCGCGACAAGCTCAACGCCGCCGAGTGGGAACGCCACCTGGGCCAGAGCGACAACGTGCTGGTCAATTTCGCCGCCTGGGGTCTGGTGATGACCGGCAAGGTGGTCGATCCGGAAAACGCTGACGGCCGCCCCAAGAATGTCATCGGCCGGTTGATCAAGCGCTCTGGCGAACCGGTCATCCGCGCGGCGATGAACCAGGCCATGAAGCTGATGGGCAAGCAGTTCGTGCTGGGTCGGACCATATCCGAGGCGCTGAAGAACGGTCGTCCCGAGCGCGAGAAGGGCTACACCTATTCCTTCGACATGCTCGGCGAAGCGGCGTTGACCGCCGAGGATGCACGCAAGTATATGGCTGACTACCGCCAGGCCGTGGAAATTGTCGGGGCCGAACCACAGGTCGGCCCAGGCCCGCGTCCGTCGGTGTCGATCAAGCTCTCCGCGTTGCATCCTCGTTATGAAGTGGCCCAGCGTGAGCGCGTGCTCACCGAGCTGTTCGCCAACGTGCGCGAACTGGCGATCCTGGCGCGTCGCCTGGATGTCGGTATCACCATCGACGCCGAAGAAGCCGACCGCCTCGAGCTGTCGCTGGAGCTCTATGAAAAGCTCATGCGCGACCCGGCCATCGCTGGCTGGGGCGAGTTCGGCCTGGTGATCCAGGCGTACTCCAAGCGCTGCCTGCCGGTCCTGGTGTGGCTGACTTTGCTGGGCAAAGAGCTGGGCGCGCGGATTCCGCTGCGGCTGGTCAAGGGCGCCTACTGGGACAGCGAGATCAAGCAGTGCCAGGTTCAGGGCCTCGACGGCTACCCGGTCTACACCCGCAAGGAAGGTACCGACACCTCGTACCTGGCCTGCGCCCGCTACTTGCTGTCCGAGCAGACCCGCGGCGTGATCTACCCGCAGTTCGCCAGCCACAACGCCCATACCGTCAGCTGCATCCTGTCGATGGTCGGCGAGTTGAAGACGCCGCGTGAATTCGAGTTCCAGCGCCTGCACGGCATGGGCGATGCGCTGTACGACACGGTGATCGAGAAGTACCGCAAGAACGTGCGCATCTACGCGCCCGTCGGTGCTCACAAGGATCTGCTGCCGTACCTGGTGCGTCGCCTGCTGGAGAACGGCGCGAACTCCTCGTTCGTGCACCAGCTGGTCGACCCGCGCGTACCGGTCGACAGCCTGATCGATCACCCGGTCACCCAGCTGCGCCAGTTCAAGACCCTCGGCAACCATCGCATCCCGCTCCCGCCGGCGCTGTACGGCAACCGGACCAACTCGCAAGGCATCAACATGAACATCCAGACCCAGTGGAACGAACTGTCCAGCGCCTACCAGACCTTCCTCAACCGCCAGTGGCAAGCCGCCCCGGTGATCGGCGGGCAGACGCTCATCGGTACCCCGCACAAGGTCCATTGCCCCTATCAGCTCAGCCAGGAAGTGGGCACCGCCCAGTTCGCCACCGCCGAGCAGGCCAAACAGGCCATCGACGGTCTGGCTGCTTACTGGCCGCGCTGGAATGCCACGCCGATCGAACAGCGCGCGCAGATCCTCGAGCGCCTCGCTGACCTGCTCGAAGCCAACCGTGCCGAGCTGATGGCCATGTGCACCTTGGAAGCGGGCAAAACGCTGCAGGACGGCATCGACGAAGTCCGCGAAGCAGTGGATTTCTGCCGTTACTACGCGCTGCAGGCGCGCCTGAAGCTTGGCCGTGAAGAACTCAAGGGCCCGACCGGCGAGCGCAACGAGCTGTTCCATGAAGGGCGCGGCGTGTTCGTCTGCATCAGCCCCTGGAACTTCCCGCTGGCGATCTACCTCGGTCAGATCACCGCGGCGCTGGTCGCCGGCAACACCGTGCTGGCCAAGCCGGCCGAGCAGACCAGCCTGATCGCTGCCCGTGCACTGGAACTGATGTTCGAAGCCGGCCTGCCGAAGGAGGCGATTGCCTTCCTGCCAGGCGACGGCGCCACGCTGGGCGGCGTGTTCTGTCGCGATCCGCGTGTGGTGAGCGTGTGCTTTACCGGTTCTACCGACACGGCGCGCATCATCAACCGCCAGCTGGCCGAGAAGGAGGGCGCCATCGCGGCCCTGATCGCCGAAACTGGCGGCCAGAACGCCATGATCGTCGACTCCACCGCGCTGCCTGAGCAGGTAGTCAAGGATGCCGTCGCCTCGGCGTTCACCAGTGCCGGCCAGCGCTGCTCGGCCCTGCGCGTGCTCTACGTCCAGCGCGACATCGCCGACCGCGTAATCGAGCTGCTCAAGGGTGCCATGGCCGAGCTCAAGGTCGGCCCGACACACCTGCGCGAAAACGACCTCGGGCCGGTGATCGATGCCGAAGCCCGCGAAGGCCTGCTGGCGCACATCCAGCAGCTCAAGGGCGAAGGCAAGCTGATCGCTGAAGCCAAGCTGGCCGGCAGCCTGAATGGGCATTTCGTGGCGCCGGTGGCATTCGAGATCGGCAGCATTCTCGAGCTGAAGAAGGAGCAGTTCGGTCCCGTACTGCACGTGGTGCGTTTCGATGCCGCGGACCTGGAGAAGGTCGTCGCCGACATCAATGCCACCGGCTACGGCCTGACGCTCGGCGTGCACAGCCGCAACGAGGAAACCGCCGAGCGCATCGAAGCGCTGGCGCGGGTCGGCAACCTCTACGTCAACCGCAACCAGGTCGGCGCTGTGGTCGGTGTGCAGCCGTTCGGCGGCTGTGGACTGTCCGGCACCGGCCCGAAGGCGGGCGGCCCGAGCTACCTGCTGCGCTTCGTCAACGAGCGCACCACCTCCACCAACACCACGGCGGTCGGCGGTAACGCTTCCTTGCTGTCGTTGGTGGATGACTAACGGAAGGGGGCTTGGGCAGGCCTGACGGCCTGCATTCGCCGCGGGTCGCGGCTCCCACAGGGTAAGCGGCGTGCACTGCGGTTTTTTGTGGGAGTCCCGACCCCGGGACGAAGCGGTGGGCACCGAGCCGACGCCATTCGCCGCGGGGTCGCGGCTCGCACAAGGTTGCATTCAGATCGCGGTACCCAGATTCACCCCGACAGCTCCGGCGATCGGATTACAACAACAATCAGAACAGTCGGCGGATCGCTCTTCCGCCACTGATGGGTCCGGTTGGACCCGTCCCGGTGATGGCGCCATCCGCCGTCGCCCTCTGCCAGGTGGGATCGCGAACACCCTCGCGCCCATCAACAACAACTAACGAGGGAACAAAATGAGCATCAGTACACCCACCTTGATCACCTTCGTGATCTACATCGGTGCCATGCTGTTGATCGGCTTCATCGCCTACCGTGCGACCAAAAACTTCGACGATTACATCCTCGGCGGACGTAGCCTGGGCAGTTTCGTCACGGCCTTGTCGGCCGGGGCATCGGACATGAGCGGCTGGCTGCTGATGGGCCTGCCGGGCGCCATCTACGCGGCAGGGCTGTCGGAAAGCTGGATCGCCATCGGCCTCGTCGCGGGCGCCTGGCTGAACTGGCTGTTCGTCGCCGGCCGCCTGCGCGTGCACACCGAACGCAACAAGAACGCCCTGACCCTGCCGGATTACTTCTCGCACCGTTTCGAGGATGAAAGCCGCCTGCTGCGCATCTTCTCGGCGCTGGTCGTGCTGGTGTTCTTCACCATCTACTGCGCCTCGGGCGTGGTGGCTGGTGCGCGCCTGTTCGAGAGCAGCTTCGGCGTGCCTTACGATCTGGCGCTGTGGATCGGCGCCGCGGCGACCATTCTCTACGTGTTCATCGGCGGCTTCCTCGCCGTCAGCTGGACTGACACCGTGCAGGCGACGCTGATGATCTTCGCACTGCTGATCACGCCGGTGTTCGTGATCCTGGCGCTGGGCGACATGGGCGCGGCGATGGACACCATCGAGACGCTGAAACCGGCCGCCTTCGACATGTTCAACGGCCTGTCCTTCGTCGCGATCATCTCGCTCCTGGCTTGGGGCCTGGGCTACTTCGGCCAGCCGCACATCCTGGTGCGCTTCATGGCGGCCGACTCGGTCAAGACCATCCCCAACGCCCGCCGCATCGGCATGGCGTGGATGATCCTGACCCTGGCCGGTGCCGTGGCGGTGGGCTTCTTCGGCATTGCCTACTTCGCCGGCCATCCTGACCAGGCCGGCCCGGTAACCGAGAACGGCGAGCGCGTGTTCATGGAGCTGGTGAAGATCCTGTTCAACCCCTGGGTCGCCGGTGTGATTCTTTCCGGTGTACTGGCGGCCGTCATGAGTACCCTCAGCGCTCAGCTGCTGGTCAGCTCCAGTGCCCTGACGCAGGACTTCTACAAGGCCATGCTGCGCAAGAATGCCTCGCAGACCGAGCTGGTCTGGGTCGGCCGCGCGATGGTATTGCTGATCGCGTTCATCGCCCTGGGCATTGCCTCGAACCCGGACAGCAAGGTGCTGGGCCTGGTGTCCTACGCCTGGGCCGGCTTCGGTGCCGCCTTCGGTCCGGTGGTGCTGATCTCGCTGCTGTGGAAGCACATGACCCGTAACGGCGCACTGGCCGGCATGATCGTCGGTGCGGTCACCGTGGTGGTCTGGAAGCAGTTCATTGGTCTGGGCCTGTACGAAATCATCCCGGGCTTCATCCTGGCCAGCATCGCCATCGTGGTGTTCAGCAAGGTCGGCCAGAGCGCGTCGCCGGCCATGATCAAGCGTTTCGAAGACGCCGAAAACGAGTATCAGGGCCGCTAATACCTCCGCCCGTGAACGAGAAACCCCGCTGTCGGCGCGCCGGCAGCGGGGTTTCTTTTTGCGCGCTGCCAACACGGGTCGGCTTCGGCGCGTGCGACCTCAGCCGCCGTCGCCCCAGCGCTAGTCGTCCGCGATCAGGTTCTCGCGATCGTCCTTGGCACCCGCGGCAATCAGGTGCTCGGCCATGTCCTCGGTGACATGGGTGCTGTGGCCGTCGATATGGGCCATCGACATGCGGGCCGCCGGATCGGTGCTGACCCGAACGTCCGTGATCGCGCTGCGGTACGTGGTGCCTTCGAGCGTGGTGGAGCAGGTGCCGGTAGCGGTATCGATGCTGACTGACATAGCGGATCTCCTTGGGCTGCGATGGGCCGCCGATACGGGCGGCTATAGTCATTGAGACAGCCGGGGTAGCGATCCGTTTGGCCGTGACGACGACGCGCCGGCTATTCGCCGCGATGTAGGCTTCATCGAGGGGTCTGGGGCGATGGCATCGGTGATCTGGGCCGTGCTCTTCCTGGCGGGGTAGACGCAAGGCAAGCAGCGCCGCTTGCGGTCATGGACCGGATGGTCCAGCCGCTCGTGGCTGCGGTGTTTGTCTGCCGTCGATGGCTGGCCAATGCCAGGGCGCCGAAACCGCCCGGTCACGAGCCAAGAGCCCGTAGAGCCGCTATCCTTACTGGTTAAGCCGGGCCGTGCCCCGGCAGCACAACAAGGAATAACTAATAATGAATGTGTCTACCCCAACCCTGATCACGTTCGTGATCTACATCGTGGCGATGATTCTTATCGGTTTCACCGCCTACCGAGCCACCAAGAACTTCGACGACTACATCCTCGGCGGTCGCAGCCTCGGCAGCTTCGTAACCGCACTGTCCGCCGGTGCGTCGGACATGAGCGGCTGGCTCCTGATGGGCCTGCCAGGGGCCGTGTTCGTCGCTGGTCTGTCGGAAAGCTGGATCGCCATCGGCCTGATCGCGGGCGCCTGGCTCAACTGGCTCTTCGTCGCCGGGCGCTTGCGCGTGCACACCGAGCACAACCACAACGCTTTGACCCTGCCAGACTATTTCTCCCATCGCTTCGAAGACACCAGCCGCCTGCTGCGCATCTTCTCGGCGCTGGTGATCCTGGTGTTCTTCACCATCTATTGCGCCTCCGGCATCGTCGCCGGTGCGCGCCTGTTCGAATCGACGTTCGGCCTGCCCTACGACACGGCGCTGTGGGTCGGCGCGGCGGCGACCATCATTTATGTGTTCGTCGGCGGCTTCCTTGCCGTGAGCTGGACCGACACCGTGCAGGCGACGCTGATGATCTTTGCGCTGCTGATCACGCCGCTGTTCGTCATCCTCTCGCTGGGCGATATGAGCACCGTGATGGATACCATCGCCGCGCAGGATCCGTCGAACTTCGACATGTTCAAGGGCCTGTCCTTTATCGCGATCATTTCGCTGCTCGGCTGGGGCCTCGGTTATTTCGGCCAGCCGCACATCCTGGTGCGCTTCATGGCGGCCGACTCGGTCAAGACCATCCCCAATGCCCGCCGCATCGGCATGACCTGGATGATCCTCACCCTGGCTGGCGCCGTCACCGTGGGCTTCCTCGGTATCGCCTACTTCGCGGACAACCCGACCCTGGCTGGCGCGGTCACCGAAAACGGTGAGCGTGTGTTCCTGGAACTGGTCAAGCTAATGTTCAACCCCTGGGTCGCCGGCATCATCCTCTCCGGGGTCCTGGCGGCGGTCATGAGTACCCTCAGCGCCCAATTGCTGGTCAGCTCCAGCGCCCTGACCCAAGACTTCTACAAGGCGTTTCTGCGTAAGGGCGCCTCGCAGACCGAACTGGTCTGGGTCGGTCGCGGCATGGTGCTGCTGATCGCATTGATCGCCATCGGCATCGCCTCGAATCCGGACAGCAAGGTCCTGGGGCTGGTGTCCTATGCGTGGGCCGGCTTTGGTGCTGCCTTCGGTCCGGTGGTGCTCATTTCGCTGGTCTGGAAGCGTATGACCCGCAACGGCGCGCTCGCCGGCATGCTGGTGGGCGCCATTACCGTGGTCGTCTGGAAGCAGTTCATCGGTCTCGGGCTGTACGAAATCATCCCCGGCTTCATCCTCGCCAGTATTGCCATCTACGTGGTCAGCCTGATGAGCGAAGAGCCAGCGGCGTCCATTCAGCAGCGCTTCGAAGCAGCTGACGCGGAGTATCACGCCGGTTGAGTGAGGTGTCGTCCGTGGCGTTGCCGGCCGGTGATGATGTTGTGGACCTGGTATCTGTCGCCCGTTCGCGCGGCGGTGGATACTAGCCTTAAGGCGCCAGGCATTGGCGTCCCCGGGAAATTGAGGAGTATTCCAATGAACGCGCAATCCATGATGACTCGCACCGCGGCTGTGGTACTGGCGGCACTGTTGATGACTGGCTGCAGCCTACGCTTGCCGGGCATCGGTATCGATATCGGCGACGGCGGCGGCCATGGCGGGCATCACTGCCCGCCGGGCCAGGCCAAGAAGGGCAATTGCTGATACGGGCGTAACGCGGCGGGCTGAGCGATAGTCGCGCTCGGTCCGCTTGCCACCCATCGACCCTCACCTGGCGGTGCCAGCCGCACCTTTCTCGTATGGCCATTCGCGCCGCTGCCGCTACGGCTGGCTTTCCCAATATCTCACTCGGCCTGGGCCAAAACTTTCGCTCATGCGAGTAGGTTCCGCAGGAGGGCAGGGCTGGCCGAACAGCGCGCCTTACCTCGCCACAAGACCACAATCCCCGCACATCCAATCCAGCCCTGACCGGCTTCATAAGCCAGACGGCAGCCGTGACATTCTTGAAACGGTGGTGCCGCTCATCTCTCGAACAGCCGCCGCTTTTGACAGGTCGTAACTTTCTGCCACGGTTAGTCGCAGTGCGCGTAGTGCTTGGCGGCCAATCCGGCAAAGCTCGCATCGCTAGAACAACAACAATAAACAACTGAGGAACCACCCATGCTTCCAAGCAAGTTGGCTTCAGCCTGCACGCGTGCCATCGCCGGCGTCATGCTGGTAGGTACTATCGCAACAGCGACCGATGTCCAGGCACGATCGAAGCCGATCAAGCCGCCGGTATCCGGTAGCGAGGTCCGCCTCCAGGATTCGCGCACCTTCGTGCCGGTCGTCTCGCCGTTAGCCCCCTTCCCTGGCTTGCCCAGCGAGCGCTGGAGCGGCATCTATCAAGGCGCTTCGTACCAGATCGAAGTGCCGCCGAACTGGAACGGCATGCTGATCATGTATGCCCACGGTTATCGCGGTACCGGGCCGGAACTGACCGTCGGACCGCCGCCGATTCGTCCCTGGCTGCTGCAGCAGGGCTACGCCTGGGCTGCCTCCAGCTACAGCAAGAACTATTACGATGTGCGCGCCGGTATCGAAGACACCAACGCCCTGGCACTGGCCTTCAGCGAGCTGACCGGCAAGGCGCAGCCGTCGAAGATTTACATCACCGGCCACTCCATGGGCGGCCATGTCGCCGCTGCGGCAGTGGAAGCTGAGACCTACGCCACGGCCAACAATCCGGTGCGCTACAGCGGCTCGGTGCCCATGTGCGGCGTCACGGGCGATGTCTATGAATTCGAATACCTGATGAACTTCACCTTGGCCGCGCAACATCTGGCAGGGCTGGGCCCGACGGGCTTCCCGGCGACGGACTTCCAGGCCAAGCTGCCGCAGATCATCGGCACGCTGTGGGACAGCTACCCGACCGACCCGTCGGCCCAAGGCGAGAAGCTCGAAGGTATCGTGCGCGAGCTCAGCGGTGGTGAGCGGCCGATCTTCGCCGAGGGCTTCCGTACCAGCCTGCAAAGCGTCGTGCTGGGTACCGGTGGGCGTGATGGCTCGGTGGACGGCATTCTGGCCGACTCGCTCTCCGGCAATCTCACCACCCGCTATCAGTTCGATACCAGCAAGGCTATGTCCCGCGAAGAGCGGGCATTCAACGACTCGATCATCCGCGTCATCGGCCATCCGCCGGCCAACAGCATCCGCCCGGACGGCCTGCGCTGGATTCCGGTGGTGAATGGGCAGTTCAACGTCCCCGTCGTCAGTATCCACACCCTGGGCGATCTCTACGTGCCGTTCAAGCATGAACAGATCTACCGCCGCAACGCGCTCGCCAACGGCAACGGCGACCTGCTGGTGCAACGCGCCATTCGTGCACCCAGTCACTGCGACTTCACCTATCAGGAGCAGGTCGAAGCGATGGCGGACATGCTGCGTTGGGAGCAGGAGGGCATCAAACCGGCAGGTGACGAGGTGCTGAACCCGCGTGTGGTCGCTAATCCGGCGTACGGCTGCCAGTTCACGCGTAACGACGGCACGCAGAACCGAACAGCGCTGCCCGCATGCCCGGGTAGTTGATATGCCGTTCTAAATAAAAAGCCCTTGCGCATGCGGGGCTTTTTATTGGGAAGGAGAAGGGAATCGAACCCTTTTGCTTGGTGTGTCGTTCCGTCTCAAAGCGTGTCGTTACGAGGATTTCTGGCGTATCGCCTGCTCGTTTCAGCGCAGTGCGTCACAGTGATTTCGACACTTTATCGACACTTTCCTACCGTCACTAGCGTGTGACAGTGGCAGGACGTATCTTTCGCGTCGCACAGTATGCACTGCCACCAAGGAAGAAAAATGCTAGCTCCTAGGATTCCGATGCTTACGATCGTGATGGTCATTGTCGGATACGTTGTAGGACTCGTTCCGTTTGTCAGCGAGTCGTCATTTTCAAACTTTACACCGTTGTCAAAGCTCGTGGCAGCAAATATTAGTTTGGCTTGTGCGGCAGGCTTGAATCTCGCAATTTTGCTGAGCGCAATCTCTGCAACTATTTATTCCGTTTTCAGCAAAGATGAAACGGTAGAAGTATTTGAGTGGTACGGCTGTTTAATCTTCGGTGGTTCGATGGCTGTGTTTTGCTACTGGGTGATGGTGTCTGGCTATCTATTTGTGTCATCGGCGGGTGGGGCAAGTCGCCAGACACGGTTTCTTTACTCCGTTTTGGAGGTTCCAATCGCTTTGTATATGGCAAGCGTATTGTGCCTTGTGATGGGTAGTCTGGGGCTGTATCTGGTGGCGAAGGTGCCAATTCTCTTGGTGAAGAATTTTCTTCCGGTGAAAAGCTAAGTGGCTAGCCAGAGCTGGTTTTCCTAGAGCAGGCAGCCGAAACCGAAAAAGCGAATACCCACATAAAAAGAAAAAGAAATAACGAGGCGCCGAACCAATCTAAATACGTAGCCATAATCATGGCTACTCCGTGGTATTTCGTACCTTCGCTCGCTGGTAAAAGGCCTAATGATGCCAGAAGGGAGGGAAGCGAAATGATTAATAAGAATATGCGTCCTCTCCTTGGGATTGAAATCGACGTGAATCCATGGCGTCGGATTAAGATTATCGCTATTGGTAGTAAGGCAAGGTGGGTGATTGTAATTGCGGTAACTAGCCTGCTATTTTCGGTTAAATTACTTATATGTGTGTAAGGATTGAGGCTGTCTATTTGGCTAGGGATTATGGAAGACAAGAGGTGGCCTAGCACTATACCGATCACAAGCCATGCAATAGTGATGTGAGAGAGATATTTCGAGTAGGTGACTTTTCTAACTGCTGTAGGCATATATCACGGAAAGTAATTGTTTTCGGCAGCACATGCCGGTTGGTATCGGCTGCACATCTGCTTGAAGGTAACCTTCGCACCTTTACGGCAATCGCGGTAGACCAGGGAGCCGCGTTTGTAGTTTTGACACACGCTACTGAAGTCGATCTGGTCGTTTACAACCGTCCACTGGAACTGGCCGCCGACGCGCTGCTTGTTATGGCCGTTCTCCCAGCTCCAGTTGCTCATGTTCATCTCACGGCTTTCTGAGCGCCCCTGAGTGTTGCTGGATGAACTGGAAGCGTAGTAGCGGGCCGGTGGTGGTTGCATCGTGTTGGCGACAGGGCGGGGGGTGTAGTTTTCGTCGCTGAAAGAGGTTTGCTTGCGTTCTATCGTGCGCGCCGAGGCCTCTTCGAACCATTCGATTTCAGCCTGGGTCAATTGGCGTTGCCCTTTTGCTTCAGGTGCCGCTGATGGTTCTGGAGCGTCGTATGCGCCAGTGAAGGTCGGCTAACTGGGTGGTCGGTTTCAGTTGGCTCTTGGTTGAACCAGGTCTTGCCTGAGACATTAGAGCCCGACTTGATCTGGTTGATATCCTGCGCAAGAGGCTCTGCGAACATAGCCGCTAACCCCAGCAAGACCACCGATCCGATACCCAAGATGGCTACGAAACGCCATGGGCTGTCTTTTCTCTTGCCGCGTAGGTATTCCGGGGCGTCTTCCCAGTCCGATCTCATGCCGCCTCCTTGCGTTAAATTAGGTGCAAATTAAACAATCTGACCCATTGTCCATTTTCATTGTTGAAGTCGTGACAGCGTCATGATAGCGTTCGGCTAGCACAAGCGTACCGCTTGTTTGCTGCAACTGATAGCTTAAAAATGCATCGACTTCGCTCTTAACAGAGCGCTTGCTGTTTGACAGCAAGCATCTGGGGCACGGACGGCACGATCCGCTTCCTAGAGTAGCGACAGACGGTAGGTTAGCCATAGGGGGTTTGGCTGGATCGGCGCACTGCGTCAGTGAAAGCAACATACCCCCTAGCGCTCTATTGTATGAGCTGGCGACACCTACACTTATCGAGGATGGGCATGAGAAGGAGTTCTGCACACCGAGCATTTAAGGTGGCCAGTGGCTCTATCTCAAATGTTGAGAATCTGGCGGCTGCCTTAGGTCTTACCACCCTTCATTTTGAGAAGCTGTGGGAAATACCTGAAGAGCTTCGCTATTCATCTAAGACGATTCCCAAACTTTCCGGTGAACTCAGAGAAGTCCACAATCCGTGTCGGGAATTGCGCATAATTCAAAGAAGAATCAACACACGTATCTTCTCTAACCCCGATGTTGTGAAGTGGCCGAGTTATCTTTATGGTTCTATTCCGAAAGGAGATAACCCAGAAGATGAATTTAATAGCCGGGACTATGTTGCTTGCGCAAAGTTACATTGCCGGGCTAAATCAATCCTGAAGCTAGATATTAAAGACTTTTTTAGTAACGTCCATGATGATCTGGTTATGGGGGTTTTTTCTGAGGTATTGAAGTACCCTGACGTGGTTTCGCAGGTGTTAACTAGGGTTTGCACTTATAAATCTAGCCTGGTTCAGGGCGCTCTTACGTCAAGTTATCTGGCGATGTTAAGTCTGTATGGTGCTGAGGATGACTTGGTTCATCGGCTCCGTAAGAAAAATTTGATCTACACCAGATTTGTAGACGATATAACCATATCCTCCAAAGTGGCAAACTATGATTTTTCCTATGCTGCTCGATTAGTCGAGCAAATGCTCGTTGAGAAAGGTTTGCCATTAAATACTAAGAAAACTATCACGCAGTATGCGTCTCTTGCTCCGTTGACAGTCCATGGTTTGAGAGTCTGCTTTGCAGAACCCCGTTTACCCGCAGACGAGGTGAGGCGAATTCGGGCTGCGGTGCAGAGCATAGAGATAGTTGCCAAGGAAAAAAACTACCGCCAAACGTATCCTTATCGAAAGGATTTCAACCGCTGCATGGGTCGGGTTAATAAGCTGGCTAGAGTTGGGCATAACCAGCATTCTAAGTTCATTTCCCGTTTACATAAGATCCTGCCGCTGCCTTCAGCTAGAGAGGTTGAATATGTTAAGGCCGCTACCTTAAAGCTAGAAAGCCTTTATGCTACCAAGCGTGAAAGTTTTTGGTATAAGAAGCTATATTACCGGGTTGGTGACAGGCTTAACTTAGTTGGTCGTAGTTTTCCGAATTTAGCTAAATCGTTGCGCGAGCGACTAAGGGAGGTTAAACCAGCTTATGAGTAAGGTTTCTGACTTTCTTAAAGAACATACAGGTGTCGCCATAGTAACTTTGGCTGCCGTGCTGGTTCTTTCGATAGGCTTTGCTGTTTCGCTAACTATATTTCTTGCAACTCTATTCGGCGAAAAGCTTTACGATTTTGATTTTTGTTTGACTAGCTCGTGTGTGAAGTTTTGGACAAAAAAGAATGAGGCAGTTTTTGATATTCTTTTTTCGACGGGGAATATAATTGCTGTACTTATAACTCTGGGTGGTATCGTAGTTGCATTGTTTAGCTATCTGAATTCGGTTCAGAGCTCAAAGCTCGCCAATCATCTTGCACAGTTGACTATTTTTACTGAGTATATTCGCTGTGAGATAGAGAAAAGGCCTAGAATTACTAATTCAGATGTTGATGTTTTGAAGTGGTACAATATTTTATTTAAGAATTCCAGCTCTGGCTCGTTTGATGTGTCTGACGAATATCAAGCTTTGCTTCAGCAGATTAATTCGAATATTGATTTATCAAATCATCGGTACGAAAACGTTGATGCGCATCGTTACGAGTACAAGCATCATCAAAAAACGATGATAGATATATTCGATAATTTCGGCATAAAAATGAGCCGTCTGCCTAGAATCGATTTCAACGAAGCTGAAAGTCAAGTGCTTGATCTGATCTCTACAGCCAACCGTTCGTTTTGCCGGTCATTAGAGAGTTTCGTATTCAAAGAGAGACGGTATCACTGAGCTTTTGCCGTTCACTCTACTGGTCAGAAGCCGATCCAAAGACTACTGATGTCGCTCCAATCGACCTGATAACCGGCCTGTGATAAACTCGGGTAATCCCTTCTTGTATTACCTCAAGCTCTTCATCAGGGATGCCTATATCCAGCTGAAGGTCATCCAAACTGGTTAAAGCTGAGTTATGTCCCAGCCGAATTGCTCGCGTTATTGCATCGGCGGCTCGCCTTTGAATTTCGTTCGTAATCCCGCTTCTGGCCATCAAGGCTAGTTCTCTCGCTTTAGAAGCTGGAAGCAGCTTTGCGGGAGCTGCATCAGAAATAAAACTTCCTTATAGCCGAGCGACTAGCTCGGCATTTAGCGATCTTCCTGCCGCTTTGGCTGCGTGTTCAGCCTGGAGTCGGAGCTCCGCTGGCATGCGTAATTTGAATTGTAGCAAAAAGGGGACAGATTTATTTTTAGCAAAAAGGGGACAGATTTATTTTTGTTCGCCAAGCCTACCAGCAACCTATCCGAAACAAGCCAAACCCTAAACGAAAAAGCCCTGCAAGTGCAGGGCTTTTCTAATCTGGAGCGGGCGAAGGGAATCGAACCCTCGTCATGAGCTTGGGAATCTATAACGGGCCAAATATCAGGTTATTACGCGAAGTATCGGAAAAGCGCTACAATCCCCGTCCTGTATGGGCTGGGGCTTCCGGCTCAGTCTCAATTTGTCCCGCCGAATTTCGTGTTAGTTCGGGACAACTGTCACCGGAAACTGTCACGCATGCTAACCGAAAAGCAGATCCGAGCGCTCAAGCCAGAAGGTCGCGACTATGTGATGTCCGACGGGCGCGGTGCGCGCGGGGAAGGGGTGCTGCTGCTGAAGGTCCGCGCCAACGGCACGAAGGAGTTCTATTATCAGTGGCACGTGGCGGGCAAGAAGAAGCAGCGCAAGCTCGGCGTGTGGCCGACGATGTCGCTCACCGTCGCCCGGGACAAGTGCAAAGGGGCATCACCGCAGAGTGAGGCGGAAGGCACGCTGCAGAACCTGCTCGATTCTTACGTGGCCAAGCTGAAAGCAGAGGGCGCCGCCTCGGCCGGCAACGTGGAATGGTCACTCAAGCACTACGTCTCCGAACCGTTCCCGCACCTGGTGAAGAAGCTGGCCAGCGCCATCGAGCCCGGTGATATCCGCGACATTATCTCTGCGATGATCAAGGCGAAGGTGACTACCTACTGCAACCGGGTGCGGTCGCAACTGCATGCTGCGTTCCAGCACGGGCTCAATCAGGAATACAACCCTCGCGACTACCTCAAGTCGAAGGTGCGTTTCGGGCTGACCTACAACCCCGTGGCGAGCATTCCTGTGCAGGGCGACTGGGAGCGCCCGGGGCAGCGAGTGTTGAGCAAGGAAGAGCTGGCTGCGCTGTGGAACCTGCTTCCGGAGGAGCTGAGCCTGGTCACGGCAGAGCTGATCAAGTTCCTGATCGCCAGCGGTGGGCAGCGGCCGGAGCAGGTGGTGGCGTCTGATCGCACGATGTACCGCGATGACTACTACATGATCCGCAGCAAGAAGGGCGTAGAAGGCGAGAGGGAGATTCACGTGGTGCCGTTCAACGAACTGAGCCGTGCGTGCCTGGAGCGGCTGAAACCGATCTCGGGCGACGAGGCCTTTCCGTTCATGGGCCGATACAAGAACAACTCCATCAACGTCCAGTCCGTGTCGCGGGCGGTGACGAAGCTCTGCGGCCGGCATCCGGATACGTTCAAGACGCCGTTTACGTTGCGCGACCTGCGGCGCACGTGCAAAACGCTGATGGGTGTGGCGGGGATCAGCAAGGAACTGCGCGATCGCATTCAGGGGCATGCGTTCAGCGACGTTTCGTCGAAGCACTATGATCGCTACGACTACCTGAAAGAAAAAAGCCAGGGCCTCGAGGATTGGGCTACCTGGCTTGTCGATGTGGCGGGAGTGAAGCCGTAGTCGTCACGCCACCTGCTTGCACCATGCTTCCGGATCCTCCAGCCAAAAGCGCAGGTCGGATGCTCGCCAGCCGACGCGGCCTGGCGAAAGTCGCACCTGCTTCGGGAAGCGGCCGGCTTTGATCTCGCGCCAAAGCGTTGCGTGGGACAGCGTTGTAACCTCCAAAACCTGCTCCTCCCTCAGGTAACCTTCAAGCGCGACCACGGCGCTTCCCTCCCTTGCGATGCTTCTTCGTGCCGCCGTGGCAGGTCAGGCGGTAACTGATGAACGATGCCAGGTCGCCGATCTCTGCTTTGATGTCGTCGATGATGGCGCCCATGATCGCGTTCACCTCTTCGTATGTTGCGTGCTGGATAGTCCGCGAGTTGTCGACGTGGGTCTTGCCATCCGGCGTCTTGACCAGCCACTCCATCAACCAGCGCTGCGGCTTGCGCGGCAGGCGCCCGCTGACCTTAGCGGTGTCGTTTGGCATTTCGGTGCTGTAGAAGATGGAGTAGGTCATGCTGCATCCTCAACGCCGCGGGCCATCTGGCTAATGACATCAATGCAGGTTTGGTTTTGCCGGATGCTGGTGGTCCGGCAGCGGCTGGTGTTCAGGCGGTTCTCGCCAATCGAGCGCTTACGCTGGCTCATGCGTGGAACTCCAGTACGAGATCACTCTGGCCGCTGTGCTGCCAGACTGGTGCTGAATTTTGGGATTCGATTCGGTCGGCGATCACTGCTGCTCGAGCCGCGGCAGTCGGTGCTGGATACATCCCGAAGCGGCCGACGGCGCCGGCGTTCACTGCGGCGTTAGTTGAGTCAGCGCTGGCCAATGGCAGGTCGCAAAAAATCCTCGGATCAAGCATGCGTAATCCATGCAGCTTGCAGATTGGGCGTCCCTTCTCGTCACAGATCGCGTTCATGGCATCGCTTATTCGTCGCCACCAGGGCGTTGTGCCAGGCACTCCCCATTGCCCTGAACTGCCGAGTGCAACTACGCGCCATTTTTTTGCTAGGCGCTGCAGGCGTTCGAGCGACTCATGCATGTGCCACACCGGAACACCGGGAAGGTGCTCGGGCCAGCACTCGAGCATCAGGTCGTTGGCTGCCTCGTCGCCATCGATTACGTCCGGGATGAGAGCCCAGTCGAAGCCTGGGTGCCTGTACCACTTAGCGACCCAATGGATATAACCCTCAACATCAAGGGGTTGGCCGTCCCGCCAGCGGCTGAACGCGCCATTGTCGAGGATGAACGACTGACAAACGTCGGCTACGTTCGCTATCTCATCGGGTGCCTCGAAAGATACGAGAGCATGGCGGCCAGATAGGAACGCATAGGCCTCCGCCCGCGGGCCGCTACACGGGGTTCCGTGGTAATGGATCATCACGCTGGCATCCTCAGGGTTTCGATCTCAACCCCCTGGTGAATGGCAGCGATGCGTTGCTCGCCGCCGAGGCGGCTGAACAGTTGGTCGGCGATATCTTCGTGGTAGCCGCGCTTGATGAGTGCAGTAGCAGTGCGAATATGCTCGGCATGAATCATCAAAGTGGAGTGGATCTCCAGTCGGTAAACGATCATCTCGCCATCGGCAGGACATTCAGCAACGAAGGTGTGGCGGTAGGTGTTCATGCCGCGTCACTCCTGACCGGTGAGCAATAAGAATGCTGCCGCTTCCACTCGTGGAACCTGGCCATTGCCAAGGGCTCGATTGCGGTCCACCCTATGGGCCAGCCCATGAGCCACTCGACAAACTCGGGGTTCAGCCGGCCATTCTTCCCATCTCGCTCTACCCAGTAGTCCAAACGATTGCGAAGGCGAGTCCGACCATCCACCCGGGTAAGCGCTTTCGCCGATGATCCTTTGCACATTGCCACTGAGGGGGTTGGAAACGTCTCTCCCGACCAGCCAGGCGCGATGGCGTGTGTGAGGCGCGCCGAGTTCGCGTGCTGAAAGACATAGCCACTGCGCGTCATACCCCAGTTCGGTAAGATCGCCGAGGACCACGGCAAGACCTCGTCCCACAAGCAGCGGTGAGTTCTCCAGTTCGACGAGGGGAGGTCGTACCTCACTGATGATTCGCGCCATTTGCTTCCATAGGCCTGACCTCGGTCCTTCAATGCCGGTACCGGGCCCGCTCGCTGAGATGTCTTGGCACGGAAACCCGCCCGAAACCACGTCAACAAGGCCTCGCCACGGCCTTCCGTCAAAACTGCACACGTCAGACCAAATCGGGAAAGCTGGGAGGCATCCATCGTTTTGTCGTTGCGCCAGAACTTGTGCTGCGTAGGCATCACGCTCAACGGCGCAGACGGTGCGCCATCCCAAGAGGTGGCCGCCGAGAATTCCTCCACCAGCGCCCGCGAAAAGAGCCAACTCATTCATGGCACCTCACATGCACTGCGGCGCAGCCGCGCCGGTGTGGGCTTCGTCCACGCGTTCCCAGGTGCTGAGCGCCTGGCTTCGGTGGGTGGCGTGCATCAGCTCCAGCAGTTTGCCGTGGTACTGAATGCAGGCGTGTTCGCTGGTCCAGCGAGGCAGGGTCGCCGGTAGTGGCTTGACGCCGGCGAGGCAGGGCCAGCTTTCGGCGTGTTCGGGCATGAGGTCGCGGCGCTCGGTGGCGAGGGCGATCATGTCGGCCTGGTAGATGCTGGTTGGCAGGGTTGAGTCGATGTTGAAGCGGTCGCAGACGGCCAGCCAGATACCGTGCTCGATCTCGCTGTAGTCAGGCAGCAGCGCCTTGAGCGGGCGCACCATGTCGCCGACATAGGCCTCGGTGGCGTCGTGCAGCAGCGCCTTGAGCGGGCGCACCATGTCGCCGACATAGGCCTCGGTGGCGTCGTGCAGCAGCGCGGCGAGTTGGTGCTCGGCCGGGACAATGCTGGCCACCAGCAGGCTGTGCTGCGCGACCGAGTAATGGTGCCGAGTGTGGCCGTTGAAGCGGCAGACGTGCGCCAGGGCGTGGGCGATGTCGATGGTGCTGATCAGCTCCGCGCGCGGGGCCAGCAGGTCGAAGCGCTTGCCGGTGTGGGTGAGTATCCAGCTCATTGCTGACCCCCAGCTACTTCATTGCGGACCCGCTTCATCGCATCCTTGTACGACATGATGCGGCGCTCAAAGGGGGCGAACGGACCCTCGGAGTTTGTCAAAACCAAGGTGTCCTTAGCGGGCGCATGCATGCCCGGCTCCCAATCGTCCAGGATGTTCTTTAGGCCTAGCGCTGAAGCTATGGCGTTTGCGTTTCGCGTCTTACCGCAGGCCTTGGGACCGTAAACGAGATAGCTTTTCTGGCTCATGCAACTTGCTCCTGCGCGAGGGTGGTCTGGGCGGCCCAGTAGCGGTTGAACATGGCCAGTGCGAAGGCGGCGAGTTGTTCGCAGCTCTTGGCCTGGTCAGTGGCGCCGAGGTTGCCGAAGGTTTGCGCGGCGAGGCTGAGCTTGGCGGCGATGGCGGTCAGGTGGGCGGCGTCCTCTTCGCTGATGGCGACGGCGTTGTAGCGGCTCACGGCGGCGAGGGCTTCGGCGACCTGGGCGCGCAAGCGGGTGAGTTCCTCGCTGCGCAGGTCCGACTCTTCCGTCAGGGCCTCGATGGCCTGGGCGGCGTTGAGGCGGCTGAGGGTGTGTTCGTGCTCGGAGCGCTTCAGCTTGTGGCGCCACAGTTCGTTCTCGTCTGCGCGGGCCTGGCAGATGCGGCTGATCTCTTGGCGGTGCGCGCGTCGGCCGGCGATGTAGCCGAGGGTGGCAAAGATGGCGGTGCCGGCGAAGCCGCCGATGAACGCCATGAATTGGTAAGCGGTGAATGACATTGCTGTGTCTCCCCTGGTGCCCGCCGCGGGCGTGGTGAGTGCTGCGGCGGGCGGGTGTTGGTGATCGTTATTTGCCGAGGGCGAAAGTGCCGATGGTCAGCGGGACGAGCCCACCCACTTCCTGCTCGAGCACGCCCTTGAATTCGCGGGCGATGGACTCGCGCTGGGCCTCCTCACCGACCCAACGCAGCTTGAGCATCGGCGCCTCGCCGCCGGTGATGACGGACAGGCGCAGGCTAATCGTGGAAGCTGCAAGGCCTTCGAACGGTACGGTGACGAAGACGAAGGCAGTCGGCAGGGTTTCCTGGCTCTTGGCCTCGATCTCGTCCATGGACGAGCGGCTGTTGCTGAAGTCGCCAACGGTGCTGTCGCGCTGGCTGGTGGCCTTGATGGTCATCTTTCGGATGCCGGCGATGGCCTGGGCGAGGGGCAGTTCCTCCTCGCCGGCGAAGGTCTGGATATTCGGTGCCCAGTCTTCGAGGAATTCAGCCAGCGTCTGCTGGTCGAGCTTTCGCCAGACGATGCCTTGCAGGGCGGAATAGGCGGCGGTGGCCTTGAGGGTGAGGGTGGCGGTGTCGTCCGCGTGTCCGGCATAGCCCGGCTCGCCCAGGTTGAATATCACCGTGGCGCGCATGGCGTCCTGATCGATGAAGCCCGCCGAGCTGACAGGGGTGGTGTCGTCGCTCTTGTGGTTATCAACGTATTTGACGAAGTCCTGCAGCGAATGCGTATTCAGGGCGCCGCGGAAGCGGTCGCGCACCGATTGATACGCTTCCAGGCTGTGCAGGCGAACGCTTTCGGGCAGCACGGCCAGGCGGGCGGCATCAGTGCCGATTTCGCGGCCTGCGGCGGCGAGGGCGTTGGACTCGATATGTTGGATGGCTTCTTTACTCAACGGCATGGTGTTGCTTCCTTGTGGTGAGTGGGGCTTGGTGGTGCGGGTCAGACTTGGCGCGCTTTAACCGGGGCTTGCTCCGGCGTGAACATCTGCGCGGTCGGGTCGTTCTGGAACAGGGTCAGGCCTTGTTCGGTGACGTAGAGCGGCGTGTCCAGGGTGGTGTCCTCGCGCTTTTTGCCGCGCTTGGTGGGCTGGACGAAGTCCAGCGTGTGGCTGACAGCCACCTGGTTGCTCTGGCCGATCTGCTTCATCTTCAAGGTGATGGTCACCTGGCCCTGCTTGCTGTGGTCGATCACGCCGGCGGCGACATCGGACAGGGCGCGGCCGACCTGCTGGGCGAAAACGCCAGCGTTCAGCGAGCCGAAGAAGTCATTTACGTCGGTGGGTTTCATTTGCTGTGTCTCCCTTTGCTGCGTTATGCCGCTTGGTGGGCGGCGGTTGGTTTTATGCTGCGGGTTGGTGCTCGTTGCTCGGGTCCTGCGCGTCGAGCCAGGCGGCGAGGTCGTTGAGGAACACGACCGGCGGTGCCTTGCGACTGCCATGCAGGCGTACATAGCGCAGGCGGATGGCGCCCTTGCGGATCTCCTCGAGCAGGTGATCCATGCTGCTGATATGCGGCAGGTACTCGGCCCGTACGTCGTCCAGCGGCAGGCAGGGCCGGTCGTAGCGGCGCAATAGCTGCTGGTAGGTGCTGTTGGGGTTGGCGAGGCTGGTCACGCTACCGCCTCCCCGCACCCCGCCGGGAGGCGCATGCGAACCATCGTCGCGAGGCCCTCGATGGTCCGGCCCGCGGCGGTGACGATCAGCTGGCCGGCCGCATCGGTGACGACGGCGCCGTAGGGCCGTTCGGCGCTGGTGGTGGGCGTGACGTAGAGCGTTTGCCCGGGTGCCAGCTCGGCCACGACGACGCGGTACACCTCGGCCAGCTCCAGTGCGGCCGGGTCGATAGCCTCGAGCCGCTCGACCGCTTCACGCGCGGCGCCGAGCATGGCTTGGGCGCAGACCAGGCCGGGGTGGTGGTGGACGATCGGGACCAGTTTGAGCGCGCCGATGGCATCGGTGATGGGGTTGGTCTTCATGCGACGTCCTTCTGGGTCACGGTGATGTCCAGTTGCTTGGCGAGCCAGGCAATGCCAGCTTCGGTGGTCATCACGACCGGGTAGTGGCTCCAGGCGCCGATGCTGGCGTTCCAGCGCGAGCGGGTATCCACGAACAGGTAGCCCTTGTCGCGATGTGCGCAGGCGAGCTCTCCGTTTTGCTTGAGGATGCCCAACTCGCGCAGGCGGCGGCGCAGGATGCGCGGGCCGATGCCCAGCACGGCGGCGGTGGCGTCAAGATTCCTATTCATGGCGGTGGCCTCAGGCTGCTGCCGCGCAGTGCTGGGCTATCCAGCGCAGGCGCTCGGCTTCGGCCGCGAGCATTTCCACGCAGGCGTCGTAAGCGCCGCATTCCTCAGGACCAGCGATGATCAGCATCGCGGCGCCGAACGGATGCGGCTCGTGCACGACGATGGCGCCCAGCGCTTCACGGGCTTCTTCGGGTAGCTCGGGCTTTTCCGGGTAGGTCTCGTTGTGGCGGTTGACGTGCCAGATGGCCTCTTCGATGGTCTCCGCCGGGTTGCCGTCGGCGTTGCGCAGGTACAGGTGCTTGAACGCGTTGCCCAGGCAAAACGGCAGGTGCTCGGCCACCTCGATGTAGTCAACGCCGCTTGGGTGGGCCGCTTCGTGCGCCGGATGGTTGGCCATGTCGGTGGTGGCGCTTGGTTCTTCGTTCAGTTTTTCACGCTGAATCTCGTTCCAAGCGTCGGCGGCCTCCGTCGCTGTGGGGGCGCCTTCCAGCGACTGGCAGCTGCGGTAGCGACATTTCACCCCATGCAGAAACGTGTCGCCTTGGGCGGCGTAGTCATAGGCGATGGCCTCGCCTTCGCACTGGCGGCAGGGCAGCAGCACGGCAGGGCGCTGCGGGCAATCGGTTGGATGGGTGGCGCATGGGTGGCGAAGCGAGCCATCTCCGCTGGGGCAAGTGCAGACCGTACGTTGCGGCGTGGCCTCGGCCGTATCCAGCGTGCCGTTCGCGATCGACTCGACCCATTCAGCCAGGTGCTGGGCGTTGGCGCGGTCGTTGCGCTGCAGCGTCATGCTGTGGCGCTGGTTGGCCAGGTACAGGACGGCCTCGAGCGGAGCGCCGAACACGGTGCCCATCGGTTCGATGGTGATCTCCGGGCGCAGATCTCGCTCGGGCTGGATCAGCAGCAGCGTCTCGGTGCCGCCCATGTTGGCGATCAGCTTCAGGGCAGCGGTGCTGCCTGCGGTAAGGGTATAGGCGCTCATGCTGCATCACCCCCGAACGGGCCGAAGTCATCCTGGGTTGGTGTGGTGAAGCGCTGCTTGAGTTGTGGGCGCCCGCCGGTGAGCACGATCAGCTGGCCGGTCGACCGCTGAATGTGCGCAATGGTGGCGGGGCTGGATGCGCATGCCGGGTGTAGGAATACCGGGCAGCGGGTGACGCTGTGCTGTGTCTGCATGACCGTAACCTTGGTGAGTGGGTACGGGTCGAAATATGTACTAGAGGTTCACAATAGTCAAGTACCGCAGGTACATATTGAGGAAGCTGTGGTTCACAGCTTCGATCAGCGCTCGGCTATTGACCAACAAACATGCACGGTTCCATCGGGGCGCTTCGTCATCGCGACGCCGTCGGTCTGCTGGATCTCGTCGAGCAGGCGCTCCCAGTCGTCGAGCCGATCGTCAGGGTGGCGGGCGAGATTGGCCTGGCGCTCGTATTGAGCGCGAGGCGTGGTGATGAGGTGGTTGATGCGCCGCACCAGTCGGCCATAGCTGGATGCTTGGCGCTGATGGGTGATGGTCTGAGCCTGAGTCCGATTCATGGCTTTCTCCTTAATGCTGGATATCCGTACAGTAATAAGGGGAATCGGAAAGTTCAATCAAAGCGGGACGACCGCGATTTGATGTGTAAAGAATTGGTGCAGGTGCCGCTATTCCTTGGCCATCAGCGTAGCTATCAGATCAGCGATACCGTCGGAGCTTGTGTTGAGCAGATCGAGGTGACTCTTAGCTGCTTGGGCAGTATCGACCGATCCGCGCTGCTCGACCCAGATCGCGAGCTCTTCTACAGCAGCGCCGATGGCCAGTTGGTTCATGTGGAGTTGGTAAAGCAGGGTGGGAAGAATATTGTGATCCGTCATGGCTGATCCTTCTTGTTTTTGATCAGCGTAGACAGATACAAAAAACCCCGCTAGGTGCGGGGTTTGGGTTACTGCTGCGGTGCGTCTGGTGGTGTGCTGGGCAGCGCTGTATCGGCCGGTTTAGCTGCTTGCTGGGCCTTGATCTGCTCAAGCAGCTGGCGGGTCTCGAAGGACTGCTGTTTCATTTCCTGAATCACAGCAGACGTGTCGCGGCCGGAGTCGAAGCTAGCAACGCCATAGGACAGGACGGCTACCATCACGCCTATGGTCACTGCTGTAGCGCCCCAAATGTTCGCTTTCAGACTTTTAAGAGGCAGGATCTCAAGTCGAAAGTCGCTAACCGTCTGCCGCATGTCCTTATCGAAACGCTCAAGCCTCGCGTCCATGCGCGCTTCTGTTGCTTGAAGCTTTGCGTCGAGTTCTTCGCGGGTGAGATCGTTCATAGATCTAGTATGCGCAGGGTTTGATCTTGTGTCACCAGCGAGCTTAAACGGGCGGACGTTGTATAGGCTAATTACTTTAGCCCAATCCACATCATCTTCTTTCTTCCATTGTGACCCTGCGCCGCGCTCAATCATCGCGATCCCCGCTATGGCGCTCTTGCAGCCAGTCATGGATGACAGGCGCAAATATTTGCTCCAAGTGGCCGCACTTGGTGCAAAACATGGCGTACGTCGTCATTCCCACAGGCGCGCCGTCTGAGTGCGCTGTTTTGAATGCATGGAAGATGGGCTCCATAAATTCACGGCCATCTTGTTTTCCGTATGGATTTCCTTCCCAGACAGACGAGCACAGCGACCAAATAGACGGGGATGTGCCACATCCTGGGCAGTTGGAGTCAGGCCGTGTATCGTTTAGAAATGCTATGAAATCGTTAACAAATACGCCGCTCGGCGCCTGGTCATTCGCATCAGCCATTATTAAATCCTAACCTTACTCGGCGCCAGAATGTGCCCGACATAGTGCATCTGTTCGATCTGCTCAACTGGGATGGTGCGCCGGCCGTATGCGTCATTGATCGACATTACGCTGACCTCGACGTCGTTCGCATACAGCAGCTCCTTGAGCATGCTTTCGCCATCGACAAGCCGAATCATCACGTACTCGCCTGGCACAAGCCTGCCGTTTGGTTCACAGACCGCGATCCAGCCGGAACGTATAGCGGGGGCCATTGAGTCGCCGCGTAAGCGCAGGGCATAGGCGCCAGGGTCCTTAGACGGCACATCGACATAGCCTTCACCGTCGTCAAGGGCGTGCCAGTAACCCTCGGCTCCCATCTGGGCGGTGCCGACGATCTTGACCTCACGGTAAGGGCTGGTAATCGCCGGGCCGGGCTCCACGTTAGCACCGGCGCCTTCGGCAGCCTGCATAGGTCCTTCGTCAAACTGCAGCCACTCGCGCCGGATGCGAAGCTCTTTACAGAGAGCCGCCATCTTTTCTGGCCCCGGCATGGCTTCTGCGTTAAGCCATTTGCTGGCCGCTTTCGGAGTGACGTTCGCAATTTTTGCCAGGCGAGCGCCAGCGCCCCATGCATCTATGCCGTTCTTGGCTAGTGCAGCTTTGAGGCGTTGTGAAAAAGCGATGCGGAAATCGTCATGTTGAACCATTGGTTCAATCTCGCACGCCCTTGCATGTACTTTCAGTTCCGTCATAATATGTACTTCAGGTTCACATTTACGCCGAGGAGGCGCCGTAATGAGCGCGATAAAAGAGGCAGTGAAATGCGTAGGCGGCGCGAAAGCAGCAGCGAAAGCGTGCGGCGTCAGCGTGCGGGCCATCTACAAGTGGATCGCCGCTGACGCGCTGCCTCGCACCGAGTACACGGGCGAGACCACGTATGTGGCCAAGCTGGCTGAGGCGGCCGCGAAACAAGGCAAGCCCTTCGACTTCAATCGCCTCAAAGCTGTAGCCGCGCCGCGTAAGGCTGGCGAGACCACTGATGACAGCCAGCTCGGCGATCGCCGGGCCGGGGAGCGGCGTTCCGGTGATCGTCGTGAAGGCGATCGGCGCGAGGGCGACCGCCGCGCTTAACGAACAACACCCGCCGCACACTCACCACCGCGCAGAGCGGGGCGGCGGTGCCGGTACCGGGAGGCTCACCACCAGACCGGTATCGGCAGGGCTTGAAGCCCGGGAGCAACAAACCTGACGCCACGGCGGCAGGGAGATGTAGAGGCTGGAACCAAGGCGCCCACTCACCAAAGTAAAGAGCCTTGATCCAGCGGTCCGGTAGACGGGTACCACCCCTGACTACCTCAACAGTCAGCCCGCCGAGACACAGCAATGCTTAAGCGGGCGACGACTGCTGTAGCCATAGAGTAGGGCAATTGCCCGACGAATGGCTACGGCGTTACCGGGGCATTAAAGACCATGAGTCGCAAAGACCTTTTGCCGGCCGCCGGGCCGGTACTCAACACCCGGCAGGCGCTGTACCGCGCCACGCGCGATGCGGTTGGCGGGCAGAACAGTGTGGCGCTGTCGATCGGGATGGACCCGGACGAGTTGAGCAAGCGCCTGAACCCTACGGGCGGCCGCCCGATGCACCCTGAGCTGATCGAAGAGATCGTCGCTACGACGCGTGATCCGCGCCTGCTGGCGGCGCTCGTGCGTCCGGCCGGGGCGGTGGCGTTCGTGCCGCAGCCGGTACCGGCCACGCGCGATGCGTTGCGCGCGCTGGGCAAGCTGCTGCAAGCCGAGGGCGAGTTCGTCGGCAGCCTGCACGATGGTGCAGCGGACAACGTGTGGGAGCACCACGAGGTGGAAACCCTGCGCTACCACGCGCACCGGATGATCGGCGAAATCCTCGGCATCGTGGCCGGTGCCGAGCAAGCGATGGAGCAAGCATTGGAGGAAGTGGCCCATGGATGAGCATTTGATCGAGCTGGCCGAACAGGCCCAGGCCGAACAGATTCAGCGCGCCATCGACAGCCGCGTGCAGTACCAGGGCGTGAGCCTGACCAAGTGCGAGGAATGCGGCGGCGAGATTCCGAAGGCACGGCAGGAGGCGGTAAAGGGCTGCCGGTTGTGCTTTGACTGCCAGACGCTGGCTGATGAGTGCGCGAAGGGGGTGCGGCGTGGTTGAGCGTATTGATGCGGTGGCCCCGGCGCAGGATGAAATGGTCGTCTATCGCGCCGTGAACCAGTTCGGCAGCGATTGCCACTTTGGAGTCGAAAGCCTGGCGTGTGTATGGGCGGGCACGAAGGGGACGGTCGAGAGGGTAACGCTGACGCCAGTGCCGGAGTTCAGTGTCGTCACCACCCGCCCCGCGCAGCAGCCGGTCGAGGGTATTCACTCCAATCCGTACCCGGCTAAATGCCCGGTGACCGGCTTGCCGTACTTCATGCACCTTGAGCATCCAGAGCTTGGGGTTATCCCAACATTCGGCGGCCCATTTGACAGCTACAGCATTCCGTATCCAGAAGGATCGCCGGACGATCCATGGCATCAGCGGCAGCTGGTTTCGCACCGCTACTGTCATGACAAAGGTTATTGGGTCGATGACGAGTTTATTCCGCTGCGCATCATCCACGAGGATGTTCTGTCGGACCTTCAGGATGACGCCGCCCCTGTCGCGCAGACCGAGCAGCAGCCGGTGGCGTGGGCGCGCCAATGCGACATGACCGACCCAGAAGGCGTCATGTTCGTCAGCCTCTACGAGTACCGGAAAACCGGATACAGCGTTCCACTCTACGCTGCCCCTGTCGCGCAGACCGATCTCGCCGCCCGCGTGGCCGAACTCGAAACCCAGCTCAGCCAGCAGCACGAAGCCCACCGCAAAACCTGGCGGCAGCTCGAGCAGGCGCAGGCCGAGCTGGCGGCGTTGAAAGCGGGAGGGCCCGCCCATGGTTGAGCGCGTACCGCTGACGCTGGCCGATCTTGGCGAGCTGCTGCAATACATCGGCGCGGATGACCGCGACACCTGGTTGGCGGTGGCCATGGGAGTGAAGGCTGAGTTCGGTGAAGCCGGGTTCGATGC
Organism: Stutzerimonas stutzeri; assembly: GCF_019090095.1. Classification (NCBI taxonomy): domain Bacteria; kingdom Pseudomonadati; phylum Pseudomonadota; class Gammaproteobacteria; order Pseudomonadales; family Pseudomonadaceae; genus Stutzerimonas; species Stutzerimonas stutzeri. Next base: position 1,453,314 of record NZ_JAGQFP010000002.1, read on the forward strand.
CTGGAACGCCTGGAGCCAGACCGGCGAGGGTTACAGCGCGGCCGATGCGAAGAGCGTGTGGAAGTCGTGCCGCAAGCGCGGGACGGGCATGGGCACGGTCATCAAGCTGGCGAAGGACAAAGGCTGGGCGCCACGGCGCGAGCCGATGACAGCCGAAGAGAAGCGGCAGTTGAATGCCGAGGCGGAAGCACGGCGGGCCGCGCGGCAGGCGGAAGTCGAGGTGGATGAAGCACGGCTGGCGGTGATGCGAGAAGCGGTGGCCCAGGCTTGCGAGCTGATCTTGACGAAGCACTGCAAGCCAACAGGCGAGAGCCCCTACCTGGAGCGTAAGCAGGTGGGGGCTTTTGGTGTGGGCTTCTTCCATTACACGGTGGTGCTCTCGATCGATGACGCGCGGCAGCGCTGCGATGTGTGGGTGGGCAGCGAGACGCGTACCTTTTTCGCGAACCTGCCCAAGCCGCGGCCCGATTCGCTCAGCTTCATGATGTTCAAGGCCGGGACCATTGCGGTGCCGCTGCGCGATGCGGCCGGCAAGCTGTGGAGCCTGCAGGCGATCAACGAGCAGGGCACGAAGCTGTTCCCGAAGTACGGCCGCAAGGCGGGCTGCTTTCACCTGATCGGGTCGCTGGTCGAGGAGGGCGGTTTGTTCGTGGCCGAGGGCTACGCGACGGCGGCCAGTGTGTGGATGGCGCTGGAGATGCCAGTCGCGGTGGCGATCGATTCCGGCAACCTGGCGGCGGTGTGCCGCGCGCTTCGTGAGGCGAACCCGACCATTCGCATCGGCATTGCCGGCGACGATGACCCGACCGTGAAGAACAACCCGGGCCGGATGAAGGCTGAGGCGGCAGCTGCCGAGGTGGGCGGCTTTGCGGTGTTCCCGGTGATGCCAGGGGAGGCTGCCTGATGGATTGGAATGATCTGCATGTGAACTGGGGCGTCGAGGCGGTTGCGCAGCAGCTGCAAGCGGCGCTGGACGCTGGTGAGCCTTCCCCGGCCCCATCCGAGGCCGAAGCCGCCGCGCCGGCCAGCTCCTCCGATACCGGGGGGCAGGGGGCGGGGCTCTCGGCCGAGCAGGTGCTGCGGCGTTTCGCGCTGGTGGAAGGCACGACGCACGTCTGGGACCAGGATAAGAAGGCGGTGATGAAGAAGTCGGCCTTCGAGGCGCTGGTGGGCAAGCCGCTCGCCAAGGGCTGGTTGGACGATACGGCGAAGAAGCTGATCGGCGCCGATGCGGTACGGGAGATCGAGCAGGCACGGCGGATGGCCGGCAAGAAGGCCGGTGCGTTGGGCATGCCGCCGACCGAACGCTATGTGTACATCGACGGGACGAAGGATGTGTGGGACCGCGAGAAGAAGCGGCGCATTCCGGAAGGTGCCGTGAAGATGGCGCTGGGCGATGCGTACGCGCTGTGGCTGAACAGTGCCGAGCGGCGGACGGTGGACGTGGACCATATCGTCTTCGACCCGACGATGACGAAGGACCCGGCGGTGTACATCAACACCTTCGAGGGCCTGCCGCTGGAGCCGGTGCGCAATGATGAGGCGTGCGCGAACCTGCGCTGGCTGATCTCCTTTCTGTGCAACCACGAGGAAGCGGCGCGCGACTGGCTGATGAAGTGGCTGGCGTTCCCGCTGCAGCATCTGGGCGCGAAGATGGACACGGCGGTGCTGATGCACTCGGTGATGGAAGGTTCGGGTAAGAGCCTGTTCTTTGCCGACACGATGGGCGCGCTGTACGGGCAGTATGCGGCGACGGTGGGGCAGACGCAGCTCGAATCGAACTTCAACGCGTGGCAGTCCCGCAAGTTGTGGGCGGTGTTCGAGGAAGTCGTCTCGCGCGACCAGCGTTACAACCAGGTGGGCAAGATCAAGCATCTGATCACCGGCAAGACGGTGCGGATGGAGTCGAAGTTCATCAACGGCTGGGAGGAGGCGAACCATATGAACGCCGTGTTCCTGTCCAACGAGATCTTGCCGTGGCCGATCAGCGACAGCGACCGGCGGCTGCTGGTGATCTGGCCGCATGAGACGCTTCCGGAGGAACGCCAGAAGGCAATCGGTGCCGAGTTGCGGGGCGATGGCGTGGCGGCGCTCTATGCCTGGCTGCTGTCGCTGGACTTGGGCGACTTCGATCAGCGCACCCGGCCCCCGCGTACCGATGCCCGGCAACGCCTGGTGGCGCTGTCGCGTGCTGGCTGGCAGACGTTCCTGCATCAGTGGCGGATCGGCGAGCTGGGCGTGGGGCTTTGGGGTGCCTGCCTGTCGACGGACCTGTATGCCATGTTCCTCGAGTGGTGCCAGCGCAACAAAGAGCACGCGATGAGCCAGACGAAGTTCAGCCTGTTCATCAGTGCCGAGGTGGAGAAGACGCGGTCGATCCCCTGGACGGATGGGACGAACCGGCGCTTTGGTGCGTTCTTCTTTCCGGATGACCCGGACTCTTCCCTGCCCCCATCTGTGAACGCAGCTGCGCTTGGCCAGCACGTGGCGGAGTGGCGCGGGAAGGCACGCAAGGCGGGCTGGGACGTGGACGGGTGGGATCACCTGAAGGCGGCTGCAGCATGACTACGACCGTAAGTGTGTTGGGTTGTGTTGGGTTGTGTCGGGTTGGTTTTGCGAACCCAACACAGGACGAGGCCGCCAACGGCGGGGCTTTGCAGGTGCTGTGTGGGGTGTGTTGGGTTTGGCTACGCGCGCGCGCATGCGTTGCCGTTTCGGTTGTTCCTTCTGACGGGGAGGTAAATATTCTCTATGCGAGGGCTGAAAAACCCAACAAACCCAACACACTCAACACAGACGCCTTGAAAGCATTGATTTATAAGGGTTTTAGCTGTGTTGGGTTTGTGTCGGGTTGGGGTTTTTGTGTTGGGTTCGGTTCGGCGGGGGGGAAACGCCATGATTGAGGCTGTCGAAGCGTTGATGGTGCATTGGGGTGAGCGCTGCCGCGGCGGCCTGGGTGGGCCCGGTGCGGGCGGCTCGTCGCCGCTGGCGGTGGCGATGCAGTACGGCGGGATGATCCCTACTGGTAGCCGTGGAACGATGGGCCTGGCTGGGGCTGAGGATCGGGCGGCAGAGGAGGTCGACGCGGCAATCGGCAGCATCAAGCAGAAAGGCTTGGCGGAGGATCGCAAGCTGGCGAAGGCGTGGCGGCTCGCGGGCAACAAAGGGCGGCCGCCGTTCTGCCTGGAGACGCAGTTGGTCAAGCTGGCGATGGTGCGCTATCTGCCTGACCCGATCCCGACCGTGGCGCAGCAGATGCGGCGCGTGCGCATAGGGTCGGAGCGGACCTACCACGAGCGGGTCCAGCAGCTGCACAAGCTGGTCAAGGCTGAGCTGGAGGCTCGGGAGCGGATGCAGCGGGTGCATCGGGGGCGTTACGTCGCGTAAATGGCCGGCTGGTGTTCGCCCGGTATAGAGACAGGATTCAGGCAGGATTAAGCCGACATTCGCCAGTGGCGTTAATTCGCTGTTTACGCCTCCGCAGTCGGGGGGTACAAAGCGCATAACAGGTCAGAGCAGCGCCAAGGCGATGACCGAAACGAGCCTTACTTGCTGTGTCAGGCACAGGCCGGTTCCCCCGCCGGTCACCCCTCAAAGCCCCGCCATCGTGCGGGGCTTTGTTTTTTCCGGCTGGAGGTTGTCATGGGCGAGCCAACGAGCGCGGCTGGCGTTGTTGTGGCCGGTGCCGCTGGCGCTGGGCTGGCTGGGTTCATGGCTGGCGTGAACGGTGACGCGGCGGTCGGTGCGCTGTTGGGCGCGCTGGTGTACGTAACAACGACGCACGACCTGCCAATCTGGAAGCGGCTGCTGTTCTTCCTGGTGTCTGGCGTGATGGGCTACCAGTTCGCCCCGGCCATTGTCGAGGCGGAGTTTTGGGGTTTGCGCCCGTTTGCCTACCCGGGCCCGGCCGCGTTCGGTGCCGCCGTGCTGGTCGTGACGGTCGCATTGGCCGCGATTCGTCGGCGCGGTCTGCCAGCAATCGATGATGGAGGCACAGATGGTTAGTGCTTTGCTGACTCAGGCGACGTTCCTTATCTGTGCCGTGGTGTTCCTGCGGCTATTCACGTATCGGCGCGGCGCTGCGCGGTTTCGGCGCGGTGTGTCGTGCGTGGCTATGTTGGTTATGGGCTGCGCGGGTGCTGCGGTGATCTACATCCTGACCGGCGAGCTGCGTGTGCCCGTCATGGCTTGGCCGCTGGTGGTACTGCTGGCGGTATTCGCCTGGGCGGTGTGGCAGAGCGGCGGTAATTTGGCCGGTGCGTTCCGCCCGGGTGGCTGGGATGGTGTGGAGCGGCGGCAGCAGGAGCGGCGCTCACGGCGGCCGCCATACCGCAACCCGTCAGCGCCGGGGAACACGCGATGAGTAAGCCCAGGCTGAAGATGCGCGGGTCTGGCCTGAAGATGGCGAAGCCGAGCGGGCCAACGGCGCGCGTGGTGGCTGATCGGCGAATCACTGGACGGCGTTTGCAGTCGAGGCGATTGGAGATGTGGCTGGCCGACCCGCATTGTGCTGAGTGCCGGCGTTGGGTGGTGTTTCCCGGTGGGTTCGAGCTCGACCACAAGGTGGCGCTGGGCATGGGTGGTGAGGACGTCGAGGCGAACTGCCAGATCCTCTGCGTGGACAGCCCGGACGGCAGCCAGATCGGCTGTCACCGCCGCAAGACCGAGGCCGACCTGCAGGGCATGCGCTGACCGGGGGCGGGTCAAAATATGGGGCTCGCCGCCAGCGGAAACCTCGCCCCCTCCCACGCGCGAAATTAATCCCCTTTAACGGATTTGGTTAAGGCATGGCGTTAACTGAACAGCAGCGCAAATATGCTGAGTCCCGGATGTCAGGTGCATCCATCCGGGACTCCGCATTGGCGGCCGGCTGCCCCGCCAGATCCGCATCGCAGGCCGGGTCCCGGCTGGAGAGGCACCCCAACGTGCTGGCCCACCTGGCGCGCCTAAAGCACCTTGAGTCGGAGGCGAAGCCGGAAGTGGGCCGCGATGCGCTGCCGCCTGACGTACAGCTCGGCGACGAATTCTTCGAGGATCCCAAAGACTTACTCCGTCACGCCATGAACGACCGCCGCCTGGACCCGAAGACACGCATCCAAGCGGCCGTCGCGCTGCTGCCCTTCGAGCATCAGAAACGCGGTGAGGCCGGCAAGAAAGAGCAGCAGGCGAACGCCGCTGAGTCGATTGCGACCGGTCGCTTTGCTCCTGCCGCACCGCCGTCGAGGCAGCTCAAACTGGTGAACTGACATGCAATGGCAGACTGCATGCCCTGACTGGGCAGATCGGCTCGTGGCCGGGCAAAGCATCATCCCGGCGCCGATCTACCCGGCCCAGGCCGAGCAGGCGCTGAGCATCTTCAAAGAATTGCGCGTAGTCGACCTACCCGGCAAGCCCACCTTCGGTGAGTGCAGTGACCAGTGGGTGTTCGACTTCGTGGCTGCCGTGTTCGGTGCCTACGATGCCGAGACCGGGCAACAGCTGATCCGCGAATACATGATGCTGATCAGCAAGAAGAACACGAAGTCCACCGTCGCCGCGGGTATCATGATCACCGCCGTCATCCTCTGCTGGCGTGAGGACGAAGAGCACCTGATCCTGGCGCCGACGAAGGAAGTCGCGGACAACAGCTTCAAGCCCGCCGCCGGCATGATCCGCGCCGACCCCGAGCTGGGCGCACTGTTCCACGTCCAGGACCACGTGCGCACCATCACCCACCGGGTGACGAAGGCGAGCCTGAAGGTCGTCGCGGCGGATACCGACACCGTGTCCGGCAAGAAAGCCGGTCGCATTCTGGTCGACGAACTCTGGCTGCTGGGCAAGAAGGCCAACGCATCGGCCATGCTGATGGAGGCGCTGGGCGGGCAGGTGTCGCGCCCCGAAGGTTGGGTGATCTTCCTCACCACCCAGAGCGACGAGCCGCCCGCCGGGGTGTTCCGGGAGAAGCTGCTCTATCACCGCGGCGTGCGTGACGGAAAGATTCACGACCCACGCTCGCTGGGCATCCTCTACGAGTTTCCGCCTGAGCTGCTGGCCAGCAAGGCCTACCTGCAGCCCGAATACTTCCACATCACCAACCCAAACCTCGGGCGTTCGGTGAGCCGGGAGTGGCTCGAAGACCAGCTGCGTCGTAACCAGCAGAACACCGACGGCAGCTTTCAGCAGTTCCTCGCCAAGCACCTGAACGTCGAGATCGGCCTCGCGCTGCGCTCGGACAACTGGGCCGGTGCCGAATACTGGGAGGCAATGGCCCGCCCGGGCATCACCTTGGACAGCATCCTTGAGCGCTGCGAGGTGGTCACGGTCGGCATCGACGGCGGCGGGCTCGACGACCTGCTTGGCCTGGCCGTAGTGGGGCGTGAACGAGAGTCCCGGCGCTGGCTCGCCTGGTGCCGGGCATGGGCGCACCCGTCAGTGCTGCAGCGGCGCAAGGAGATCGCTCCGCGCCTGCTCGACTTCGCTAAGTCGGGTGATCTGGTGTTGGTCGAGCACATCGGCGAAGACGTCGCCGAGGTCGCCTCCATCGTGTTCCACATAGACCAGGCCGGGCTTCTGCACGAGGCAGGACTCGACCCGGCCGGCATCGGCGCCATTCTCGAAGCGTTGGTCGGCATGGGCATTGATCCGGAAAAGGTCGTTGGCGTTAGCCAGGGCTGGCGTATGGGCGGGGCGATCAAGACCACCGAGCGCAAGCTCGCCGAAGGCGGGCTGCAACACGCTGCTCAGCCGCTCATGGACTGGTGTTGCGGCAACGCCAAGGTCGAGCCCCGGGCGAACTCCATCCTGATCACCAAGCAGGCCAGCGGCACCGCGAAGATCGACCCGCTCATGGCCCTGTTCAACGCGGTCTCGCTGATGGCGGCCAACCCGCCAGCGCTGGGCGGTATGGACGACTATCTCAACAACGGATTCTTCGGACTCATAGGCTGACCATGACCTTTCGTTGGTACAACCCGCGCACCTGGCGGATGTTCGGCTATTCCGATCCAGCCACCGGCGACTACGTCGAAGTGGACCTGGAGGTCGGCGGCAAGCGAACCAAGGCCGGCGTGCGCATAACAACCACGGTCGCATTGTCGATCAGCATGGTCTGGTCGTGCGTGAAGATTCTCTCTGAGTCGCTGAGCGGCTTGCCGCTCAAGCTGTACGAGGATACGGACGGCGCGCGCAGGCTGGTTGCCGGTACCGACCGGGCCCAGAAGCTGCTGCGTAAGCCCAACCCATACATGACGATGCTGAACTTTCTCAAGTTCGTCGTCGTGAACATGGCGTTGCGTGGCAATGCGTTCGCGCTGATCGAACGCAACCGCAACGGTGAACCAATCGGACTCGTCCCGTTGGGCATCGACTCGGTCACCATCGACACCGACGAGGACCTGCTCTATTGGGTGCAGCCCAAGGACGGCGCCCGATTCCCGGTGTCACCGGAGAACATGCTGCACTTCAAGATATTCAGCCTGGATGGCCTCGTCGGGATGTCGCCCATCGAGTACCAGGCCGAAACCATGGGCCTGGCCAAGGCGGGGCAGCAGTGGTCATCGCGCTTCATGCGGAAGGGCGGCTTCACCGGTGGCTACGTCATCTACGAGCAGTTCCTAACCGATGCGCAGCAAAAGCAGATCCTCGCCAAGTTTCCGGACGTGCGTGAGGGCGATGCCGATGACATCGGCAAGATGGCCATCCTGCAGGGCAACCCCACGATCGTGCCGGCCGGGCTCAGCCAGAAGGACGCCCAGTTCATCGAATCCCAGCAGTTCCAGGAAGAGGCGCTCGCCGGCATCTACGGCGTGCCGCTCTGGCTCGCCAACCGTGCCGGCAAGACCTCAATCATGGGCTCCAACCTCGAACAGCAGCTGATCGGCTTCGTCACCTTTGGCTTGAAGCCCTACATCGACGTAGTCGAGGACGAGTTCAACGACAAGCTCTTTCGCTCCTCCGGACGCTTTGTCGAGTTCGTCGTGGAAGGCCTGCTGCGCGCGGATAGCGCCGGTCGCGCCGCCTATTACACCGCAGCGCTCGGGGGCTCGGGCGGCTCGGGTTGGCTTTCGATCAACCAGGTGCGTGCCAAAGAGAACGAGCCGCCGCTCGATGGCGACGAGTACAACCGGGTCACCCGATGGGAGATGCAGACCAATGCTCAGCAAACTTGATTGCCCGTTCGAGGTGAAAGCCGCCGACGAGGCGGGAAACTTCGAGGGTTACGCCGCGGTATTCGACAACGTCGACCTGGGCGATGACGTCATCCTCAAGGGTGCATTCACCAGCGTCAAAACCGCGCGCAACGGTCGTCTGAAGCTCGCTTTGTATCACGACCTGACCCGGCTGGTCGGCACCTCTGAGTTCAGCCAGGACGAGCATGGCCTCTACCTCAAGGGGCGCGTCAATCTCGCGGTCAGCTACGCGCGCGACGCCTACGAGCTGATGAAGGACGGCTCGCTGGACAGCATGTCCATCGGCTTCAACACGCTGGAGGCGGACTACCAGCAGCGCGCCGGCCGCAGCGTACGCGTCATCAAATCCGCTGAACTCTGGGAGGCGTCGTTCGTGCCCTTCGGCATGAACCCCGAAGCCCAGGTGCTTAGCGTCAAGTCGGACATCCGGCTATTCGAGAACGCCCTGCGCGAACGCATGGGGCTCTCGCAAAAGGAAGCGGCCGCAGTCGCTTCGCTCGGCTACCCCGCGCTCCGCCGTGACGGCGGCAGCGAGGCCACGGCGATCGTGGATGAGCTGAAAAGCATTTCCAACCTGTTCATCCACCATTTCGGAGCATAACCATGCCAGCAGAAATCAAAGAACTGAAAGAATCCCTCGAACTGCAGCTGAAGAGCGGTTTCGATGGCCTTCAGAAAAAGTACGACGCGGCGATCGCCGAGGTCGAGAAAGGCAATGCCGTTACCGGCGACCTGAAAAAGCAGATCGAAACCCAGAAGGGCGAGCTGCAGAAGGTCATCGACCAGGTGCAGGATCTCGAGCAGAAGGGTGTCCGTCTGCGCGGCCAGCCGGGCGAAGGCAAGTCGTTCATCGACATGGTCAAGGGCGACGACAGCTACAAAGATCGCCAGAAGACCGGCCTCGCCCAGATCGAAGTGACCAAGTCCGACCTGGCCACCATGAAGGAAACCAAGGCCACCAGCGCCGGGCTCGTGGTACCGAACTACGACCCCACCATCCAGCCCGGCATCCGTCAGGAGCTGCGCATCCGGGACCTGCTCACCGCCATTCCGGTCGGCGGCCAGAGCTACAGCTACTTCAAGGAACTGCTGCACACCCGCGGTGCCGGTACCGTCGCCGAGGGCGCGCTGAAGCCTACCAGCAACGTGACCTTCGAGACGGTCACCGACCGCATCAAGAAGATTGCCGTCTGGATGCCAGTCACAGACGAAGCGCTGGACGACGTCCCCCAGCTGTTCGGCTACATCCAGGAGCTGCTGCGTTACGACCTCAAGCTCGAGGAAGAAGCGCAGATCCTGAAGGGCGACGGCACCGGGGAGAACCTGAACGGTCTTATGACCCAAGCCACCACCTACGATGCCACGCTGACCAAGGCCAGCGACACCGCCATCGACATCCTGCGTCGCGGCATCTACCAGGTGCGCAAGCAGTCCAAGCTATCGGCCGACGGCCTGGTCATGACCGAGCTGGACTGGATGAACATCGAGCTGGAGAAGGACGGGCAGAATCGCTACCTCTTCGCCAACCTGCAGGGCCTGGTCACGCCTGTGCTTTGGGGCCGCCCGGTCATCACCTCCGACAGCATGGACGAGGGTGATGCAACCACCGGCGGCGAGTTCCTGGTCGCCAACTTCGCGCGCGCCGCGATCCTCTTCGACCGCATGTCGTTCCTGTTCAAGATGGGCCTGATCAACGATCAGTTCATCAAGAACGAGCGCGCTCTGCTCGTGGAAGAGCGTCTGGGACTTGGCGTGCGCCGTCGCGAGGCGCTGGTCAAGGGCCAGTTCCCGACCGCCGCCTGAACTACCCCATAGGCACACATGAGGCCGGCACATCGCCGGCCTCGTCGTTTCTGGAGCAGATATGAAAATCAAAGCCAAGTGGGGCTTCATCGGTAACGCCCGCCTGCTGGGCGTGGCCTCGGCCAAAGTAGTTGCCGGACAGGTGTTCGACGATGTCGACGACGAATACGCCCACACCCTGATCGGCAAAGGCCTGGCGCAGCCGGCAGTTGACGAGGCCCCGGCCAAGCCAAAGCCCACGGCGCAGCGCACCAACAAACCCGCCGCGCCAAAGGAAACCAAGCCGGTCGAGCCGCTGCAAACGCAACTGGTTCCGACGTCTGAAGGCGCGGGCGCAGCACCGGAGAGCAACACCGCCCCGGCTGACGTTGCGCAAAGTGAAGGCAACGACGCTGCCGATCCGGCGAACACCGAAGCGGGTGGTGAAGCCTGATGATCATCGACTGGGCCGCGCAGCCTGAATTGCTCGACAAGCTCAAGCTCCAGGTGCGCATCGATACGGACGAAGAGGACGAGCTGCTCAAGGGCTACGTCGAAGCGGCGTTGGCCCATGTCGAACAGCACTGTGACCGCACCCTGGTGGTGGCCACCCCGGGCGTCGACCTGACGCCCGAGCAGATGGAACTGACCCCGGATGTCTGGCAGGCCGTCCTGCTGCTAGTCGCCCACTGGTACGCCAACCGCGAGGCGGTCGTCATCGGCCCGCTTGCCACCTCGGTGCCGTTGGCGTTCGAGCGGCTGCTCTGGTACAGGAAGCGCTTTTGATGGCCTGCGCCGCATGCGCCGCACGGCGTGAACGAATAGCAAAATGGATGAGGATTGCCCGTGAACGACTCATTGGAACGACTGATCACCGCCCTGGAGAACCAGTCCGAGGCGATCAACCGCCTGGCCGACAGCAACATGGCGCTGGTGAGCATCGTCGTTGAAGGTGATGGAGAGTACCTGCCGGACGATGAAGCGCCTCATGGCCGGGACTTGAGTGGCAAGCCCATTCGGGTGGGTGATTGATGCAGGCCGGCAAACTTCGGCACCGTATCCAGTTCCAGCAGCAGGTGCAGGCGCAAGACCCGGAAACGGGTGCCGTGGTGTTGGTCTGGCAGGATTGGCCGGCCCCCGGCAAGAAGCTCTTCGCGAGCATCGAGCCGCTGAGCGCCCGCGACTTCATCGCCGCTCAGGCTGCTCAGTCCGAAGTCACTGCGCGCATCGTTATCCGTTACCGCGAAGGAGTGCTGCCGACCATGCGCGCGCTGTATCGAGGAAAGGTCTACTCCATTCAGGGCGTGCTGCCTGATCCGGTCATCGGCCGTGAATACTTGACGCTGCCTGTCAGCGAAGGGGTGAAGGATGGCTGAGGCCATTGAATTCAGCCTGATCGGCATCGATAGCCTGCTCGGCAAGCTCGATTCGGTTAAGCAGGACGTCAAGTCGAAGGGGGGTCGATTCGCCCTGCGCAAGGCTGCGCAGCTGATCGCCGAGAAGGCGAAGGAGGGCGCCCTGCGCGTTGATGACCAGGCCACGGGCCGGAGCATTGCCGACAACATTGCACTGCGCTGGAACGGTCGTCAGTTCAAGCGCAATGGCGACCTGGGCTTTCGCATCGGTGTTCTTCACGGTGCCGTGCTGAAGAATGGTGGCGACACCTCTACCAACGCCCCAACGCCGCACTGGCGGCTGCTGGAGTTCGGTACCGAGAAGATGCAGGCGCAGCCCTTCATGCGCAGCGCCCTGGCCGACAACATCGCCGCAGCAACCAGCATATTCGTTACCGAATACGAAAAAGCGCTCGATCGGGCGATCAAGCGCGCCGCCAAGAAAGCCGCCAAGGGGTAACCATGTACCCGCCAATATTCAAAACTGCTGCGGCCTCGACTGCGGTGCAGGCAGTGCTGGGCGCTGGACCAACGCGCCTCTACCCATTCGGTGAGGCGCCCGAGGGCGTCATCTATCCGTATGCCGTGTGGCAGGCCATCGGCGGTGCGCCCGCGAACTATCTGGCCTGCCGCCCCGATATCGACCTCTTCTCGCTGCAGGTGGACGTGTACGGCGATTCCGCTGACAGCGTCCGTCACGCCGGCGCTGCGCTGCGTGACGCCATCGAGCTGCACGCCAACATCACCCGCTGGGGTGGTGAGCGCAAGGACCCGGCCACCGGCCGCTATCGCCTGTCGTTCGACGTCGACTGGCACGCGCATAGGTAAATCGAAGCAACCCAACAACCCGCCAAGTGCGGGTTTTTTGTACCTCACAAAACCCGCAGGAGAATCAAATGGCCATACTCAGCCAGGGCAGCCAGGTCTTCGCACTTGTGCCCAGCGCCGCAAACCCCGGGGTGCTTGAAGTGCTCGAGATCGCATGCGCGACGGCATTCACGCCCGGCGGCAACCCCGCCGACCAGATCGAGACCACCTGCCTAGGAGAAACCAGCCGGTCCTACATGCCGGGTCTGCGCACGCCGGCCAGTGCCTCGCTGGCTGTCAACTTCGACCCCAGCGAGCCGAGCCATGTGCGCCTGTTCGAGCTGAGCCAGCAAGACCCGTCGCCTACAGTGAAATGGGCGCTCGGCTGGTCGGACGGCCCGAAGGCCGTGGACGGCACTCCCTCGGCGCTGCCGACGCTGAACGTAGAGGGTGACGACTTCGAGCTGCCATCCACCCGCACCTGGTTCACCTTCGAAGGCTACCTGTCGGACGTCCCGTTCGACTTCGCTGCGAACACTGTCGTCACATCTGCAGTCGCCATTCAGCGCTCCGGCGCTGGCGTTCTGATCCCTAAGGTATAAGTCATGCAGCTGAGCATTGATTCCCTCAAGCAAATGGGCGCCTTTACCGGCGCACCGGTCGAGCGCGAAATCACCTGGAAACAGAGCGAGGAGGTGCTCACGGCTACCGTCTACGTGCGCCCGCTGTCCTACCTGTCCGCTCGTGCCGATCTGGCCGCGCTGACGGGCAAGAGTGACGGTGTCGCTGGCCGTATCGCTGCGTGCATCTGCGATCCGGAAGGCAAGCCCGTGTTCACCGCAGCTGATATCACCGGCGAGGCCGATCCTGATCGCGGCCCGCTCGATGGCAACCTAACCATGGCGCTGCTCGCCGTAATTGGTGAGGTCAACGGATTGGGAAAGACGCCGAGCTGACCGACGAAGAGGAAGTGTTCTGCGAGCTTGTCATGAACGGCATCGGGGGCAGAACCATCGCTGAGGCTCAGGCCAATCTGAATCACAGCGAGTTCCTGACCTGGATGAAGTACCGGCAAAAGCGCGGATCGCTCAACCTCGGGATGCGCATAGAGCGCGGCTCAGCTCTCCTGGCAGCGCTCTATGCCAACAGCAAGTCGAAGAACGGCGGCTATCAGCTGCATGAGTTTGCGCCTTATCACGATCAACCAGTGCTGACGCTGGAGGATCTGCAAAGTTGGGTGTGACTCGCGTGACCTACAAATTGTTTGCATTGCCGCCGGGCCTAGCGCTGGGTTTTGGTAATGGCGTTTTGGTAATCTCTCATCTTCTTAGGGAGGGGTAATCATGCGTAAGGCAATTGTTGCGGGAGCGATAGCTCTGCTTGCGAGCGCTGGAGTGTCAGCGGACCAGAAACGAACGGCGCAGTGCGCTCAAATTTCTGAAGTGGCTTCAGAGATTATGAAGACGCGGCAGGCTGGAGTTTCCATGGCGAAGATGATGGAAGTACCGTCGGAAGGTGATCTAGGTGACATGTTACGTGGACTAACCATCGCGGCCTATGAGAAACCTCGGTACAGCACACCTGAAATGAGGCAGCGCGAAATTGAAGATTTCCAGAATGACGTTTATCTCAACTGTATAAAGAACTAAGCCAAGATAAAGGAGCCCGCCAAGTGCGGGCTTTTTCATGCCCAGAGGAAAGTAAATGGCCAGCAAATCACTGGGCACGTTGACGCTCGATCTCGTTGCGAAAGTGGGCGGGTTCGTTCAGGGCATGGACAAGGCTGAGCGCAGTTCAGCCAAGTGGCGCAAGCAGGTCGAACAGAGCGCGGCTGCCGCTGGCGCAGCAATCGGCGCCGCTTCGGCAGTGGCTGTCGGCGCGATGGCTGTGTGGGTTAAAAGCAGTATCGACAACGCTGCCGAGATCCAGAACCTTGCCAGGGTTGCCGGTACTTCGACCACTGAGTTCCAGAAGTTCGCAGCTGGCGCCCGCACCGTAGGCATCGAGAACGACAAGCTGTCGGACATTCTCAAGGATGTGAACGACAAGGTTGGGGAGTTCATCACAACGGGCGGCGGTGAGCTAAAGGATTTCTTCGAGCAGGTAGCACCGAAAGTCGGCGTCACCGCTGAGCAGTTCCGTGATCTGTCCGGGCCGCAGGCGCTCGGCCTGTATGTTGATGCGCTGGAAAAGGCAGGTGCCAACCAGCAGCAAATGACGTTCTTTCTTGAGGCCATAGCCGATGAGGCGTCGTCTCTGGCGCCGCTACTGCGCGACGGCGGCAAAGAGCTGCGCGGCCTGGCAGACGAGGCGCAAAGCCTCGGCCTGATCCTTTCCGATGAAACAATCGCTGGCGCGAAGCAATTCAATGACGATCTTGACCTGCTCGGGCGAGTGGCGGGTGGAGTAGGACAGCAGATCGCGGCAGAGCTGCTGCCTGAGTTGCTTGAGCTGACCGGTGAACTGCGCAAGCCGGAGACTGCAAAGGCTGCGGCCGACATGGCCAAGGCGGTAGTCGGCTCGTTCACGACCATCATCAACGGCGCTCGGAATACCGTGCAGTTCATTCAGTGGGCTGCTGAGTCTGCCGCTGCGTTCATGAACGGCATCGCCGCCGATGACATCGTTCGGCTGAACGATGAGATTGAGCGCCTGGAGAAGATGAAGGCGTCCGGCGCCTTGGATCGGCTGGTGTTCTTCGGGCGCGACGGGATCGCTAAGTACTACAACGATGAGGAGCTGGACGCCGAACTTGCCACGCTACGCGGTGCGGTCGAAGCTGCAATGAGCCGTGGCAAGCCAGTCGTTTTACCCATAGAGCCGAAGATAGAGAGCGACAAGCCTGCTCCCGGCTCGGGCCTGCGGCTTGATGGTGCGTCTTCAGACGAAGCCGCTAAGGCAGCCGAAAAGGCAGCCTCTGCCATCACCAGGCAGGTCGAAGCCCTCCAGAAACAGGCCGACACCATTGGCATGAGCAGCGAAGCGCTCGCCATATACAACCTGGAGCAAGCCAAGGCCAGTGATGGGCAAATGGCGCAGGCTCGGGCCGCGCTCGAAACCATCTCGGCTTACGAAAAGCAGAAAGAGCAGACGGAAGCTTATGCCGAACTGGTCGCCAGCCTTCGTACCGAGGAGGAGCAGCTAACCGACCAGATGCGGGAGCGCCTGGCTGTTCTCGATGCGATGCAGGGTATTGAGCCAGACGATCGCATGAAGGTAGCTGGCCGAATCGCAGGGGCAGCTACAGAAGAAGCGCCCGACATGGGCGGGATAGCGCCCGAGGTCGGCGGCGTGCTGGGCGAACTAGACCGCATCGATGAGGCCGAGTCCAAGCTCGAAGAGTGGTATGAGCGGCAGCTTGAAATGCTGGATCAGTTCCGCAAAGAGCGTGCTGACCTGTCCGCGACATGGGATGAGGAAGAGCTAGCGATCAAACAGCAGCACGAAGACGGCATGGCCCGAATCGAAAAGGCCCGCCAGCTAGCCGCGCTCAGCTCTATCGACAGCTTCCTGGGAAACATGATCCAACTTCAGGAAACGGGCAGCAAAAAAGGCAAGGCCATCGCCAAGGCTGCAGCAATTGTCCAGACCACCATCAAAACCTACGAATCCGCGACAAGCGCGTTCTCGGCGATGGCGGGGATACCGTACGTCGGGCCTGCGTTGGGCGCGGCAGCTGCAGCCGCGGCTGTTGCGGCCGGCATGGCAAACGTGGCGGCTATCCAGGGCATGGCGCACGAAGGCATCGACTCCATTCCGCAGACCGGCACCTGGCTGCTGGAAAAGGGTGAGCGCGTCACCACGGCCAACACCAGCGCCAAGCTCGATAAGACGCTGAGCGATATACAGTCTGGCAACAGCGGAACAGGCCAAAGCATCCAAATCATCAACAACGGCGAGCCCATGACTGCCAGGACAGAGATGGACGGCAACACGCTGCGCGTCATCCTTGATCGCATTCGAGCGGACATCATGAGCGACGGCACGACTAAGCAGGCCATCAGCCAGAAGTTCGGCATTGAGGGAGTAGGCAGATGATTGAGTATCCGCGCGATTATCTGCCGCTTCCGTTGCGCGAGGGCTACGCCTTTCAGGCCGTCAGCCCCGTGCAGCGCACGGAGATGCAGAGCGGCCGCGCGCGGCAGCGCCGGCGATTCACGTCAGTCCCGACGATGGCAACGGTGTCTTGGCTGCTCAGCGACGTCCAATCGCAGCTGTTCGAGGCTTGGTTCGAAGACGCGCTGAAATCAGGGTCGGATTGGTTCGAGTGCCCGCTGAAAACGCCGACGGGCGGCATTCAGAATTATGTGGCGCGCTTCAGCGATATCTACCAAGGTCCGGCGCTGGTCGGCGTGAGTCACTGGCGATTCATGGCGCAGTTGGAACTGCGCGAGCGTCCGATTCTTGCGCCCGGCTGGGGCAATTTCCCTGGATTCATTGCACAGCAAAGCATCCTCGACGTTGCGCTAAACCGTGAGTGGCCCGAATCGAAGTACCAGACCTACATGGGCGCGTTCGACGAATCTGTTAATCAGGAATGGCCGGAATGACCGTGCTCGAACAGGTCTATGCCTCGGGCGGCGACGTGCTGATCAACACGCTTGAGCTTTCCTGCGCAGCCTGGGCAGAGTCGATCCTGCTGTGTGAGGGGTTCGATAACCAGGCGTGCATCACCGAGGATGGCAGGGCCGTTACCTTCATCGGCTCTGGTATTGCGGTCGAGCTGCCGGACCGTGGAACCAGTGGCGGCCAGACGCTCACCTTTGCCATCGACAACGTGACCGGCGAGGCGCAGCAGAACATTGACGCAGCGCTTGAGGCTGAAGAGCGAATGATCCTGACGTACCGCTGCTATCTGGCAAGCGATAAGTCAGCCCCGGCAGAGGCGCCGTATCGCATGACCGTGCTCGACGGCGAAATCAACGGGTCAACCGTTCAGGTCGAGGCCGGCTACTACGACCTGATCAATAGCGCCTGGCCAAGAGATCTCTACACCACCGAGTTTGCACCCGGGCTGAAATACCTATGAGCTGGCTAGACGCATATCGCGACGTCCGCTATCGGGACGGGGCGCGAGGGGAGGTCCTGGGCGGCGTTGTTGAGCACGACTGCTGGTCACTGGCTCGCACCGTGCGGCACGAGGTATACGGCAAGCCTCTTCTGCCATCTTGGGGGCACGTGCGCAACACCGCGCCTCGCGAGTTCGCCAGGGCGCACGAGGCGGTGTCTTCTGAGTATTTGGAGGAATGTGCGCCAGAGGTGGGCGCTGTCGCTGCTGTATTTCGCGGACGCCTTGTGACCCATGTAGGCGTAGTCGTTGAGATCGACGGGCGTCTTGCGGTGCTGGATATCCGCGGAGACGGTCTTCCGGTGCGCTGGCAGTGGGAGGCTGATTTCAAATCTCAATACCTGCGCGTCATCTACTACAGGGACAAGACATGATCCGGATCTACTCGAGCAAGCTGGGCGGCGAAGTCGTTGAGCAGCATCAGGCCAACGGTTGCACGCTCGACGCCTGGCTGTCTGCAAACGTTCGCAGCTACAAGCGCATGGACTCGCCACCGATCAGCGCGCACCTAAACGGTGATCTGATGGCGGTCGAGGACTGGTCGCGCGTCGTGATTGGCGAAAGCGACACGCTCGACATCTATCCGGAGCCGAAGAACGACACCTTCAATCTGCTGTTCAACCCGGCGATGCATTCGAAGATCGGCATCATGCAGTTCTTCATGCCGGAGACGCCGAAACAGCGCGACAACAAAAAGGGCGCCGATCTGGACACCGTGTCGGCACGCGGTAACCAGGTTAAAACAAACTCCGTGATTCGTGAGGTGGCGGGGCGCTGCAAGATCTACCCAGACTACTTGCTGCCGCTCCGTCGCTATTTCGCTGCGCCAAAAGAGCAATGGGCGGAGATGCTCCTTTGCGTAGGTAAGGGAAAGTTTTCGATCCCATCCAGCCGCGTCCTGGTCGGCGATACACCCCTTATTTCGCTGGGCTCTGACGCTTCGTTCACTGTCTATCAGCCGGGAGCGGACTTGTCTGCGGAGCCGGCTGCGGTATGGTGGCATTCTGCGCCAGAGGTTGGATCGAGCAGCACAGGAACCGCAGGCCTTGAACTGAAGGCAACCTATGCGGTGAGCCCGTCGCCGACTGCCAGCACCTACTTGTTCAGCGGAAACACGGTCACCATCCCATCAGGAGCGGGAGCGTTCCCGGATGGCTGGGCCGCAGGCATGATTGTTCGGATAGTTGCGCCTGAGTCTTATACCGTCATTGACGGAGGGGCATCGCATGACATCTTGAGCGGAAAGCTTGCATGGCTCGCTCCGTTCCCTGGAATGGTGCTTGAAATGGCCGGGTCGCTCGAGGGGACCTTCGTGGTGAACTCGTTCACGCCTGGCACGAGCGGCTCTGATGATCAGATGACGCTTAACTATACGAACGGATCGCCTGCGACTGGCTTTCCAGCTGGAAGCGCTTCTCTGAGCTTGGGCTATGCCGGCCTGCGTTACCGTCTTACAGCGGCCAGTGCTTCAGCAATTTCGGTTGAGCGCATCACTGATACTGGCGGAACAGATCCGATTGCCTGGCCGGGCTTCAATGCTTTCTCATCCACCGCTGCAACGATCGGCCTTGACGGATCGACCCAAGAGGGCGATTGGTGTGGTCCGTTTGCTGCAAGCCCCTCTGGAGAAATAGCCACGCAGCTCGAGTGGGACGTCATGTTCCCCAACGGGCTCATTCATATAGGAAGCAAGGGGCAGTACATCGCCAGATCGGTGACTGTTGAATTGCAATATCGCGACATCGAGACGGCCGGCGTTTGGCAGTCGGTTCAGAAGACGTACAGCCAGAAAACGCTTGACCAGATCGGGTTTACCGAGCGCGTAACGCTCAGCACGCCAATTCGCGCCGAGGTGCGCATGCGGCGAATCGGCGCCGCGTCTACGGACGTCAACATCACCGACGAGGTCCAGTGGTACGGGCTTCGGGCAAACTTGCCGATCAAGAAGCAGTATGAAGGCGTGACGACCATTGCCATCCGCATCCGCGGCGGAAACCGTCTGTCGTCGAAGTCTGAGCAGCTGATATCCGTTGAGGCTACAAGAGTCCTTCCCGTCAGGACTGGCGGCGGTGCGTGGGACGTCGAGACGCCAACGCGTGACATCGTGCCTTGGGTGGCGCACGTTGCCCGCTCCATTGGCTATTCCGATGATGATCTGGACATGGCTGAACTCGATCGGCTAGGAGCGATATGGGCAAGCCGTGGCGATTACTTCGACTATGCGGCCGGGTCCAGCATGACCGTCAAGCAGATCCTGAACGACGCCATGCAGGCCGGGTTCGCCACGCTGACCATCGACCGGGGCCGAATCAGGCCGGTGCGCGACGAGCCGCGAATTACATTCGAGCAGTCCTACACCCCCCAGAACGTAAAGGAGCCGCTGGTTCGGCAGTTCAGTGCACGGAAGCCGGACGACTTTGATGGCGTTGACGTCGAATACCTCGATGGCATCACCTGGCAGAAGGAAACCATTCAATGCCGCCTGCCTGGTGACGCTGGAGTTCGCGTCGAGAAAATGAAACTCGAAGGCGTGACGGGCAAGACTCAGGCTTGGCGCATTGGGATGCGCCGCAGGATGGAGCAGAAGTACCGCCGCTGGGGCTATCGGTTCTCGACTGAACTGGACGCACTGAACAGCCGTTATCTCAGCTACGTACCGCTACAAGACGACGTGCCAGGCTACGGCCAGAGCGCGCTTATGCTGAGCTACGACAGCGGCATTATCGAGTCGTCCGAGCCGTTCTACTGGTCAGCTGGCGGCTCGCATGTGGTTGGCATTCGCCGGCCAGATGGGACGCTGTCGGGCCCATACGCCGCAACGCGCATCGATGACTATCGGCTGTCAATCAGCGGGCTGGACTTCGTCCCCGACACGTCTTGGAGCATCGAGCCGCCCCACCTGCTGTTCGGTCCGGTCAACCGCTGGAGCTATCCAGCGCTGATCACGTCAATCAGCCCTAGCGGAACCGATGGGGCGTCGGTGCAGGCAGTCAACTACGACTCGCGCGTCTACACCTACGACGACCAAACACCCTAAAAACTAGCCAACACCACATACCGGACACGGCCCACACGGACGCCGTGCGAATTTGCACGCCTGGAGAAAACTACATGGCCTTTAACACCGGCAACCCTGTACCGAGCACCGATGCGCGTGATCTGTACGACAACGCGACAAATCTGGATAAGTTTGCCAATGGCCAGGGGCTGGAATACGAAGATCGTCTCGGCACGCCACGCAAAAGCTTGGCCGGAATGGAAGCTGATTTCGCCGATTTCCTGGCAGCGTCCGGTTTCGAGCCTAATGTTCTGGAGTACGTCGACGGTTCGCCGCTGACTGTTGAGCGGCCAACTCAGCTGATCGAGCGCGCAGCCACCCCGGGAATCTTGTATGCGATCAAGCTGCCGTCTGCGTTTCCTGTTGCTCTTTCTGGCTCATGGGCTTCCGACGAGGCAAATGTGGTTATTCGCGTCGATGACTCGCTTCGGCAGGAGCTTGCGGCTGACGCGGGCGCCGAGAAGGTTGGCTACAAATCATCCTTGCCGTTTGCCGTCAGTCAGACCGTCAAAGGAAAATTGGGTCAACTGGCTGTCACGCCATACACCTTTGGCGCAGTTGGCGACGGGGTTGCCGATGACACCACTGCGGTGGTTAAAGCCCTTGAGGCTGGCTACGCTTTCTTTGATGGCATATTCAAATGCACGCCTTTCACCATTGCCGGAAAGAAGCTAGATGTTCATTTCGCGCCAGGCGCAAAACTGGTGTTCGATCACCAGGGCAGTAACAGCGCCACGTTTACAAACTGCAGCGGGCATATTGACGGAATTGAGATCGACGATACTGTAGAGACCGTCACTGGCGTTTTCGTCTCGCTACTGCTTAACGCTTGCACAGATCTGACCGTAAACCGCCCAGTTCTGAACGGCGGTAAAGACCTGCCGGTAGCGGTATACCAAAGTGACAACTGCCATGTCATCGACGGCATAGGTAAGGGCTCTGATGCTAACCGGCCGTTTGGTTGGGAATTGGTGAGTTGCAAAGCATCAACTTTCAGCCGCTGCCGTCTCTATAGATATCAGTTCGGGTTTGTACTTATTGGTCCTGGGTACAAGTCGGGCACCATCCTGCCATCTACGCGAGCTTGGTCGGATACGCTCGGAATGAAGGCGGTCGATTGCTATGTGGAAGACCACACAGGCCATGCATTTGACATGAATGGGACTGTGGGCGGCGGGTTTTCCGGTTGCACAGCCAAGGACTACACTGGCATTGGCGGCAATGCATCCTTTCAGATCAAACAAAGCACGAACATTCCGGCTGAGCTTGACGACGACACATTTATTAATTGGATGGACAACTGCCTGGCTGTTAACTGTGTGAACGGCTTCGGCACGCAGCAGGGCACCGATGTTCGCCTCTCGAACTTGCAGGTGATACGCGCTAAGCGCTATCCAGTAACACTCAATTCGACAAAACGAGTAAGCCTTCGAGGGCTGCACGTCAGGGATTGGGGGCTTGATCTGGCTAGCTGGCCTTTACAGAACGGCGATAGCATCTGCGCTGGAGTCGCTGTATGGAACGGGTCGGATTACTGCGTGGTTGATGATGTCACCCTGTCATTAACCGATGCAGCAAACCCGAACATTGCAACGCTCGCCCTCTGTAATGTCGTCGGAGCTAACACCACCGTCGGGTCGTTCCGTTACCGACGAGAGGTTGGGCTCTCCGGAGTTATCTCGCGTGCAATCCGTATATCTGGTGGGAATACACTAATTGAATCAGCGTTTCGACCTGGCGATCCGAGCCTGTATGCGAATCATCCAGTTGACGACACGACCGGGACGACAATGTACCCACTGGAATATGGCATCAATGTGCCACTAACCTCCTCTGGGACTTTCATAGTCCCGCAGATGCCGCAGCGCGGAATAATGGTCGCAAAGATTGCCGCAGTACCCACGGTAACCCCGGGTGGATCACCCCAGTACTCAGTCGGCCGAATCGGCAGCAACAATGCGTTAGTGGTCTCGCGCGCGGCGCCTACAGCCAGCGAATTTCTCGATCCGCTTAGCCCTACGATATCGCCTAACCTTCCGCTGGCTATTGGCGTAACCGCAGGTAGCGCCGGGCAACTTTCAGTGAGCGTTCGCGGCCTTCACTTGCTGTAAGGAGGTGCCATCTGATCGGCGGTCAAGGGCAGCCAAGACCGCCTCCTTAAAATGACTTATTGCGCGAACCGATCCGGCTTTGGAAAGATGCAGGGCGTCACTATAGTAAACCGCATCATCACCAGCCGAACTACAAAGTCCGTTCGCGCAAAAGGCGTCAAACGGGTCTAGAAAGATGGTATTCGGCCGGGCGGATGCGTATTGCGCTAAAATTTTGTTACCTACAGCACTTTCGATAGCTCGCACGGGGACGTTGAGCAAACTAAAGCAATTTGACTGTATAAATGATGGGCGCAAAAAACACCCCATAGTGTCTGATGTCCCGGCCCCAGGGACATTTCCTACTATGATCAGCTGTCTATTCCCTATTTTGGCTCTAAGTTTATCCAGTTTTTTTGTGATGAAACGGTAGCCGTCAGCAGAGTTTCCATGCTTTAAAGGCTTGCCTTCCCCTATTTCTCCTGCCGCATTAAGCTGGAATTGCCAACTTTCGCCAATCATGACAACCGAATTTGGGTTATTTTCAATAGCAGTGATAGCTTTTGAAAGCGCGCCGGAGCAAGCGGAGTCCCAGTCGGTTCCTGGAGTAACCCTTGTCATGCCGGGAAGAACCAAGCAGCTTGCGGATGATATGAAAATATTCTTAGAGAATGGCTTGCCTATTATCTGATCTAGTCCTGTGGCGTAGTGTCTGGCATGGCTATCACCAATCACTACAAGGTCAGCAATAGGTTTCTTTCCGACATTTATCCATCCGCTTGCTGTGTAACCGGCTCCTCCGTAGTTGTCGATGTGAAACTGCTTAGAGTCGCCGAGCTGCTCAGCAAGCTTTTTTCGCGATTCACCAATACGCCATTCCCAACCGCTAGACGCCCATATAGACGAAGCTGGCAAAACCAAAAACATGGCTAGCATTGCGCACGATAGTCCAAAGGCCGCCTTGTTCGGCTTGTAAGTCGACCCCGGCGCTCTTCGCATTGGAGTTTCAACAAGCCGGAACATGGCAAAGCCTAGCGAGATTGATATCGTGACGATCGCGACCTGCTCGTGTAAGGCTAGAGGCTGACTGCTCCAGTAGCGATAGAACACGATCAGCGGCCAATGAACTAGATATACGGAGTAGCTGATCAATCCGATCCAGACCATCAGTCCATTGCGTAGCAACAGGCCAGTAGTCGGGGCATTCACCCCATAGATCACCAGGGCCGCGCCGATGCACGGGATGAGAGCATTGTATGAGGGGAAAGCCGTTTTCTCCGTGAATGTGAATATGGATATCCCGATCATCAAAAGCCCGGCTGTCATGGATGCTTCGGATAGTGCGCGATGTTTTTCGCCAGGCCTCGGCAGCCAGACAATGGCGGCGCCGACAGCGAACTCAAATACCCTAAAAGGCGTCAGATAAAAAATCGTTGATGCTCCATCGCTGAACCAGCCTGCCACAGTTGGCGCGAGACTCGACAGGGTGCTGCTCTGGCCGTCAGCAAATACCAAGTTAAGGCCTAGCGAAACAGCAAAGGCAGCGGCTAGGGCGAACAGGACGATTGCCTTTGATTTGGCTCGCAGTAGTAGAACAAGTAGCGCCGGCCACAGCATGTAAAATTGCTCCTCGACACTAAGGGACCAGGTGTGCAGCAATGGCTTGAAGTCTGAGGATGTGTCGAAATACCCGCTTTCGCTCCAGAAAAAAAAGTTAGACAGGGAAAAAATCGAGTACGTAAGCTCTCCCCCAAATCTTTGGAAATGCTGCGGAGTGAAAAGCAAGAACGACAGGATCAGGCATATAGCTAACGTTGTGAATAGCGCCGGGAATAGTCGTCGAACGCGACGATAGTAGAAGTTTGGAAAGTCAAAAGAGCCTTTTTGCGTCACCTCATCTGAGATTAATCGAGTGATCAGGTATCCGCTGATCACAAAGAACACATCAACGCCAACATAGCCGCCGGAGAAGCTGGTGAACCCTGCATGGAATAGTAAAACGCTCAGCACCGCGACAGCGCGTAAGCCATCGATTCCGGGGACGTATTTCATGTGGAGACTTCCGTGCGTTGAGGCTTAAGCCAATCGAGAAAAGTGCAAATTATGCCATCACAGCCCCGCCAGCCGGGGCTTTTTTCTGCCTGGAGAAACCCATGACCCTTTCTGAAATACGGGAGCGAGCCATAGCGCCCGCTCTCGCGCTGCTGCCTGCGCGGATGTCTAGCCGAGAGGCTGAAATCATGCTGTTGGCTATCACGCAGCAGGAAGATCCGGATCAGCGGCGCCGCCAATGGCCAACCGGACCGGCGCGTGGGCTATTGCAGTTCGAACGAGGCGGCGGCGTGCGTGGCGTGCTGAATCATCCTGCAAGCCGCGACCATGCACGGCGTGTGTGCGCTGCTCGAGGTATTGCGCCGGACCCTGCCGCGGTATGGGCTGCGCTCGAGCGTGACGACGTGCTGGCGTTTGCCTTTGGCCGTCTGCTGCTCTGGACTGACCCAAAGCCGCTTCCCGGTGAGCATGACGCCGCTGCTGGCTGGGGGCTGTACGCACGCACCTGGCGTCCAGGTGAGCCGCATCCGGATCGCTGGCCGGCGCGATTCGCCGCGGCCGTCCGGGAGGTGATGCGATGATCGCCCTGCTCAAGCAATACCGATTGATAGCCGCCGGTGGGGTCATCCTCACGCTGATGGCCATTGCGGCTTTGGGCGCCTGGCAGTGGCAGGCCAACAGCTATGGCAAACGACTGGCGGATCTAGGCGCCGAGCATCAGGCGTTCGTACGCAACGTGGCCGAGGCGAACGCCGCGGTGATTCGCCAACAGCAACGCGAGCGGCTGGAGCTGGAGCAGCGCCTGGCCGCCCTTGACACATCCTCTACCGAGAATCTGACCCATGCACTCATTGAAAACGATCGCCTCGAGCGCCTGTATAGCGCTGCTGATGATGAGCGTCGCCGCCTGCGGATCGAGGTCAGAGTTGCCAGAGCCGACGCCGTCGTGTCCTCCGCCACCGGCGCCGGCCGCATGGGCGATGCAGCCACCCTCGAACTCAGTACAGCAGCTGGATCAGCTGTTTGGGGTATCCGGCGAGGAATGATCGATGACCAGGCCAAGCTGGCCTATCTGCAGGAGTGGGCGAGGTCGGTAACCAAGTGATCAATCCGGTAACTGGCAGAGCCACGACTGCGCATAAGCAACGCCGTCGACCATCTCTATGCCGCTGAGGGTGAATCCGTTGGTGGACATCGTGTACAGGCTGACATCCATCAGAGGAGGGATAACACTGCTCACGAGTGGGTTGTCGCTGATGAGGCTAGCGACCTGAGAGGGCCTGCCCAGCTCTGCCGGTTTCTCATGCATGATCCGGACGTCGCCATAAATCGGCGGCACGCGGCTCAGTTCACGGCTATCGATCGGCTTGCCATTGATGCGGCGGCGTCTGACATTGAAATACATCGCTAAAGCACCGGGTCGCTGATTCGCTCAATGAGGTGTGCGCCCTCGTTCCGCACATTGCCGACGGCCTTGTCCACTGGATACCAGTCGAATTCTTCGACGCCTAGGCTATGCTCGAGCGCGATTTCCTCGGCCTCGTCGGGCGTTAGATCAGGATCCATCCAATGGGCGGCGCACTCCGCCGAGAGCACAACAGGGCGCCGGTCGTGAATATCGATCATGCCCACATCGCTCGACGCTGTGATGATTACGAACCCGTCGCCGTCGCGTGGCTCAAGCATGCCGCCCCTTTGAAACTGCCCAAGCGCCGCCATGAATAGTGGCTCGTCGCTGCGAAACTTGATCAGATAGGGCTGCTTAATCTTCGGGTTGGCCGGGTCCTTCTTCCACTCATACCAGCCGTCAGCCGGGACGATCGCACGGCCGGTCGTCCATATGTCGCGAAAAAACCTGCTCGTCGCGGCTGTCTCCACCCTGGCGTTGATCGCCGGCGGTCTCTTCCCCTGCGCCCAAAACGGGGCGTACCCCCACTTGACCGGCTCCATGCGCAACCCGTCGTCATCCTGGTGCAGTAGCTGAACCCGCGATTGCGGCGGCACGTTGTAGCGGCCGATCGGCTCCGGATTCGTCCAGCTAATCGGCAGCTGACCCAGCGCTTCAACGTATTCGCGTGAGTATCGTGACTGGGTGATTCGTCCGCACATGAACAAGACTCCTTACAGAGATGTTCCGCATAGACCGTGTGCCAAGCCAATTGTTGGGAGAGGCCGATAGTGACAGTTAAGTTGGCGAGCGCAAGCGATAACTGTCGCCATTACTGTCACCAAATAAAAAGGGGCCTCGCTAGAGGCCCCGTAAATACTGGAGCGGGCGAAGGGAATCGAACCCTCGTCATGAGCTTGGGAAGCTCAGGTAATGCCATTATACGACGCCCGCGGTGGGTGCCTTTGTACCAGAAGGGCGCGTGGAATTGAAGCGGGCACGGGGGGCTTTTCGGCGAAAGGCTCAGATCTGCGCGATTTCGCTGTCGGTCAGGCTGCGGTATTGGCCGGGTGCGAGTGTGGGGTCGAGCGTGAGCGGGCCCATGCGTTCACGGTGCAAGGCGGTGACCTTGTTGCGGAAGTGGCCGAACATGCGCTTGACCTGGTGGTAGCGGCCTTCGTGCAGCGTCAGGCGTGCCTGGCGTGGGCCCAGTAGTTCGAGTTCGGCGGGTAAGGTGGTGAGGTTCTCGAAGCGGAAGTAGAGGCCTCTGGCGAAGTGCTCGATGCAGCTGGGGTCGATGGGGTCTTCGGTTTCGACCCGATAGGTCTTGCCGAGCAGGCTTTCGGGTTGGGTGAGGCGGCGGGACCAGAGACCGTCGTTGGTGACGATCATCAGCCCGGTGGTGTTGAAGTCCAGCCGGCCAGCGATGTGCAGTTCGTGCTTGTCGGGCTCGTTCAACAATTCCAATACCGTAGGATGTTGCGGGTCGGCAGTGGCGCTGACGCAGCCGGCAGGTTTGTTGAGCATAAAGAAGCGCGCGGGCTTGCCGGCTTGCAGTACCTCGCCGTCCAGCTCGATGCGGTCGAATACGCGGATGTCACGGGTGCCATCGCAGACTGTCTTGCCATTCACCGAAGCGCGACCAGACGCCAGCAGCAGACGCGCCTGGCGATGGCTGCAGTGGGGCAGGCTGGCGAGGAAGCGGTCCGGGCGCATCAGGATTGGGCGGGAGGCTCGCCGCTGGCGCAACGAGGACAGATGCAGGCTTTATTCTGCGCGTCGTCGGGAATGCGTTCGCGGGCTTCGGGTGCTATCTCGGTGGTGAAGCACCAGCACGGTTGCGTCGCGGTTGCCGGATTGCTGAGGGCGCATTGATTGGGCTCGCCACAGATTGGGCATGTACTGGGATCGGGTGTGACAGTCATAACCGCCTCCGGGCAGTGGCAGCGATAGATGTGGTGGAGCGATAAGTCGAGTTGAAAAAGAAGCCCGGCATTGCACCGGGCTTCTCGTCTCATGTCATTACTTCACGCGCTGACCGGGCTTGGCGCCGCTGTCCGGGCTGAGCAGGTAGATTTCTTCACCACCAGGGCCGGCGGCCAGGACCATGCCTTCGGAGACGCCGAACTTCATCTTGCGCGCAGCCAGGTTGGCGACGTACAGGGTCAGGCGGCCTTCCAGCTTGCTTGGGTCCGGGTAGGCGCTCTTGATGCCGGAGAAGACGTTGCGCTTGGCGTCGCCGATGTCTAGCGTCAGGCGCAGGAGTTTGTCGGCGCCTTCGACGAACTCGCACTTCTCGATCAGCGCGATGCGCAGGTCCACGGCGGCGAAGGTGTCGAAGGCGATTTCCGCGGCGATCGGCTCCTTGGTCAGCTCGCCGTTGCCAGTCGGCGCGGCGGTTTCGGTGGCGGCGAGGTCTTCTTTGGAGGCTTCGATCATGGCTTCGATTTTTGCGGGCTCGATACGGGTCAATAGCGGGGTGAAGGCGTTCAGCTGGTGATTGGCGAGCAGCGTTTGCAAGTCAGTCCAGCGCAGCGGTTCGACGTTGAGGAAACGCTCGGCGTCGGCGGCCAGGTTCGGCAGCACCGGCTTGAGGAAGATCACCAGCTGGCGGAACAGGTTGATACCGGTGGCGCAGATCGCCTGAACTTCATCCTGCATGCCTTCCTGTTTGTTCAGTGCCCAGGGCGCCTTGTCGGCAATCCAGGCGTTGGCGCGGTCGGCTAGGGCCATGATTTCGCGCATGGCGCGGGCGAAATCGCGGCTTTCATAAGCGTCGGCAATGGACGGTGCGGCGGCCTGGAAGACGTCGGTCAGCTCCGGCGAAGCGTTGCGGTCGACCATCACGCCGCCGTTGCCCTTGTGGATGAAGCCTGCGCAGCGGCTGGCGATGTTGACCACCTTGCCCACCAGGTCGGAATTGACCTTCTGCACGAAGTCTTCGAGGTTCAGGTCCAGGTCATCGACACCACGGCCGAGTTTGGCCGCGTAGTAGTAGCGCAGGTATTCCGGGTTCAGGTGCTGCAGGTAGGTGCGCGCCTTGATAAAGGTGCCGCGCGACTTGGACATCTTCTGCCCATTCACCGTCAGGTAGCCGTGCACCGCGACGGCGGTGGGCTTGCGGTAGCCGGCGCCTTCGAGCATGGCGGGCCAGAACAGGGTGTGGAAGTTGATGATGTCCTTGCCGATGAAGTGGTACAGCTCGGCGCTGGAGTCCTTTTTCCAGAACGTATCGAAATCCAGCTCCGGACGGCGGGAGCAGAGATTCTTGAAGCTGGCCATGTAGCCGATCGGTGCGTCCAGCCAGACGTAGAAGTATTTGCCCGGCTCGTCCGGGATCTCGAAACCGAAGTAGGGCGCGTCGCGGGAGATGTCCCACTCGTGCAGGCCGCCGTCGAGCCATTCGGCGATCTTGTTGGCGACCGATTCCTGCAGGCTGCCGCTGCGGGTCCACTCCTTGAGCATCGCCTCGAAGTCGGGCAGCTTGAAGAAGAAGTGCTTGGAGTCGCGCAGCACCGGCGTGGCGCCCGAGATGGCTGAGCGTGGATTCTTCAGCTCGGTGGGCTCGTAGGTGGCACCGCATTTTTCGCAGTTGTCGCCGTACTGGTCCTCGGCGGCGCACTTCGGGCAGGTGCCCTTGATGAAGCGGTCGGCGAGGAACATGCCCTTTTCAGGGTCGAAATACTGGGTGACCGAGCGCGTGGCGATATGGCCGGCGTCGCGCAACCGGGTGTAGATCAGGCTCGACAGCTCGCGGTTTTCGTCCGAGTGGGTCGAGTGGAAGTTGTCGAAGTCGACCAGGAAATCGGCGAAGTCCGCGCTGTGTTCGGCCTGCACGTTGGCGATCAGCTGCTCGGGCGTGATGCCTTCTTTCTCGGCACGCAGCATGATGGCCGAGCCGTGGGCGTCGTCGGCGCAGACATAGATGCACTGGTTGCCGCGCAGCTTCTGGAACCGCACCCACATGTCCGTCTGGATGTACTCGAGCATGTGGCCAAGGTGAATCGAACCGTTGGCGTAGGGCAGGGCACTGGTAACGAGGATCTGGCGGGCTTCGGACATGGGGGAAATCTGCAGTCGAGGTTGCGAAGTGAGTCGGCCACTATAAAGGTGCGGCGGTTTTTTTTCATCCGCACTGGCGCGGGCGGCTGGGGTCGAATGCCTGCGCCGCGCCTGATTGCCGCGCCTGATGAGCGCAGGCGGCACCACGAGGTAAGATGCCCGTCTGTTTTACTAGGTTTCTTTGGGAGTAGTCATGACCGTCACACGCGAAGCTGTCGAAGCCGTACTGCGTCAGTACACCGACCCTAACTTGAACCAGGATCCGGTGACCGCCGGTTGTGTACGCTCGATCGATGTTCAGGGCGATCGCGTCAAGGTCGAGATCGAGCTGGGCTATGCGGCCGGATTGTTCCGCAGTGGCTGGGCACAGATGTTGAGCATGGCCATTGAAGGGCTCGACGGCGTGACACGAGCGGACGTTCAGGTCGACTGTGTGATTCGTTCGCACAAGGCGCAGGATCAGGTCGAGGCGCTGGCCAACGTCAAGAACATCATCGCCGTCGCTTCCGGCAAGGGCGGTGTCGGCAAGTCTACGACCGCAGCCAACCTCGCGCTGGCGCTGGCACGCGAAGGCGCGCGCGTGGGCGTGCTGGATGCAGATATCTACGGGCCGAGCCAGGGCATCATGTTCGGCATCGCCGAAGGCACCCGACCGGAGATCCGCGACAACAAGGCATTCATTCCGCTGGAAGCCCATGGTGTACAGATCATGTCGATGGCGTTTCTCTCCGACGACAAAACGCCCATGGTCTGGCGCGGGCCGATGGTATCCGGCGCGCTGTTGCAGCTGATCACTCAAACCGCCTGGGACGATCTCGACTACCTGGTGGTGGACATGCCGCCGGGCACGGGCGATATCCAGTTGACCCTGGCGCAGAAGGTGCCGGTGGTGGGGGCGGTCATCGTCACCACGCCGCAGGACCTGGCACTGCTGGACGCGAAGAAGGGCGTGGAGATGTTCCGCAAGGTAAACATTCCGGTACTGGGCGTGGTTGAGAACATGGCCATCCATATCTGCTCGAACTGCGGCCATGCCGAGCACCTGTTTGGCGAGGGTGGCGGTGAGAAGCTGGCGGCGCAGTACAACGTCGAGCTGCTGGCCTCCTTGCCGCTGTCGATGGCGATTCGGACCCAGGCCGATGCCGGCAAGCCGACCGCAATTGCCGATCCGGAAAGCCAGATCGCCATGATCTATCAGCAGATGGCACGCAGCGTTGGGGCGCGGATTTCCCAAGGCGGCCAGATCATTGCGCAATCGATGCCCAACATTACGGTCAGCGACGACTGATCGTCGGGAGCGCCGCTTTGTAGGTTGGATTAGCCGCAGGCGTAATCCGACGATGGCGAAGGCCGGCGGCAAGCCTCGAGCGGCACGCAAATCAGTTACGGGTTGGTTTTGGTGTTCGAGTAGTTCGCGGCGAGCGACGGAAGCGCCTGTGGCGATTCCATCCTACAAACGTTGGTCGTCGGGAGCGCCGCTTTGTAGGTTGGATTAGCTGCAGGCGTAATCCGACGATGGCGAAGGTCGGCGGCAAGCTTCGAGCGGCACGTAAATCAGTTACGGGTTGGTTTTGGTGTTCGAGTAGTTCGCGCGGCGAGCGACGGAAGCGCCTGTGGCGATTCCATCCTACAAACGTTGATCGTCGGGAGCGTCGCTTTGTAGGTTGGATTAGCCGCAGGCGTAATCCGACGATGGCGAAGGCCGGCGGCAAGCCTCGATCGGCACGTAAACCAGTACGGGTTGGTTTTGGTGTTCGAGTGGTTCGCGGCGAGCGACGGAAGCGCCTGCGGCGATTCCATCCTACAAACGTTGATCGTCGGGAGCGTCTTTTTGTAGGTTGGATTAGCCGCAGGCGTAATCCGACGATGGCGAAGGCCGGCGGCAAGCCTCGAGCGGCACGTAAACCAGTTACGGGTTGGTTTTGGTGTTCGAGTGGTTCGCGGCGAGCGACGGAAGCGCCTGCGGCGATTCCATCCTACAAACGTTGATCGTTGGGAGCGCCGCTTTGTAGGTTGGATTAGCCGCAGGCGTAATCCGACGATGGCGAAGGCCGGCGGCAAGCCTCGATCGGCACGTAAACCAGTTACGGGTTGGTTTTGGTGTTCGAGGGGGGCGCGCGGCGAGCGACGGAAGCGCCTGCGGCGATTCCATCCTACGAATCGCAGGCATAAAAAAGCCCCGCCGAAGCGGGGCTTTTTCAGAGAAGCTTCAGGTTAGATAACCTGAACTTCCTCAGCTTGCATGCCCTTCTGGCCGCGGGTAGCGACGAAGGAAACTTGCTGGCCTTCTTTCAGGCTCTTGAAACCGTCGCCTTGGATGGCGCGGAAGTGTACGAAGAGGTCGTCACCGGATTGCGGAGTGATGAAGCCGAAGCCTTTTTCATCGTTGAACCACTTAACGGTACCGGTTTGGCGATTGGACATTTGAATGTCTCCTTGAACAATGTAGATGTGATTGAACGGGCAACTACCCCGAACGGTGACTGTGTGCAAGGAGTTAAAGGAGTCGTAGCAATGATCGGATCGAAATCTAAACATGTAGCGATTCACGGTGACACATGCAGCAGCAGCCAATGAAAGATACCGCATTTCCGCAGCAATGCGAGCATTATTTTCAGTTTCTTCCCAGCGCCCGATGGGCGTGGCGCACGGTCCCAGGTGGCGGGCTTTGAACCCACCCCCTGGGCTCGGTAAGATGCATGCCTTTCTCTGACCCTACCAGCCAAATCAGGACGCCCGCCATGAGCATCAAATCGGACAAGTGGATTCGCCGGATGGCCCAGGAGCACGGCATGATCGAGCCTTACGTCGAGCGCCAGGTGCGCACCGAGGGCAACGAGC
Source organism: Stutzerimonas stutzeri (assembly GCF_019090095.1). Classification (NCBI taxonomy): domain Bacteria; kingdom Pseudomonadati; phylum Pseudomonadota; class Gammaproteobacteria; order Pseudomonadales; family Pseudomonadaceae; genus Stutzerimonas; species Stutzerimonas stutzeri. Next base: position 1,486,023 of record NZ_JAGQFP010000002.1, read on the forward strand.
GCCTGATTTCCTACGGCGTGTCCAGCTATGGTTACGACGTGCGCTGCGCGGACGAATTCAAGGTGTTCACCAACATCAACTCGGCCACCGTCGATCCGAAGAACTTCGACGAGAAGAGCTTCGTCGACATCAAGAGCGACGTCTGCATCATCCCGCCGAACTCCTTCGCGCTGGCGCGTACCGTCGAATACTTCCGAATCCCGCGCAACGTGCTGACGATCTGTCTCGGCAAGAGCACCTATGCCCGCTGCGGCATCATCGTCAACGTGACGCCGCTCGAGCCCGAGTGGGAAGGGCATGTGACGCTGGAGTTCTCCAACACCACGACGCTGCCGGCGAAGATCTACGCCAACGAAGGCGTGGCGCAGATGCTGTTTCTCGAGTCGGATGAAGAGTGCGAGACGTCTTACCGTGATCGTGGCGGCAAGTACCAGGGCCAGCGTGGCGTGACCTTGCCCAAGGCCTGATCCTTCTTTGCGTTGATCGCCGCGCTCGAGCGAGGCTGCCGCGTCGGCCCGCAGACCTCGCCGTTGCGTCGATCATTACCAGGCGAGCGTCTCGCCCTGATAGTCGATGAAGCGGTGGCCACCCTGGCCCGCGGCCCGACGGACCTGTTCGACCATGCCGCGGCAGCTGGTCTCGACATCCAGTGGCGCTTCCGCCCCGCCCATATCGGTCTTGACCCATCCCGGATGCATCGAAATCACGCTGAGCCCGGTTTCGCCGAGCTCAGCGACAAAGGTTCGGGTCAGGTGGTTGAGGGCGGCCTTGCTGGCTCCGTAGAGCGGCATGCCCATGCCGGGTCCGGTTTCCACGCTGCCCATGATCGAACTCATGAAGGTGATGACGCCCGTCTGTGGGTTGACCAGAGACCGCAAGCGCTTGGCCAGGCGTACTGGCGCGACGGCGTTGGTCATGAACAGCTGGCTGACCTCGTCGGGCATGGCCGTGTCGGCCGAGAGCGTGCGGGAGCCGGAAATGCCCGCATTGATGAAGAGCACGTCGAGCGTGGTGCCGGATAGCCGTTGCGCGAGGGCGTCGACCTCCGCCGCGTTGTCTATATCGAGCTGCTCGACCCGGGTATTGGCGACGGACTTCAGGGCATCCGCCCGTTGCGGGTCACGCACTGTCGCGATGACCTGCCATCCCTGGCTGGAAAATTGTTTGGCCAGACCCAGGCCTAGGCCGCGCGATGCACCGATGATCAGAACTGTGTTGGACATGGGCAATGCCTCCGACGGAAAGGGTGGCGCCAGCATAGTCGGCCACGCCGTGGTGTGCATGGGCAGCCGTCAGCAGGCGGGGCGTCGATAAAAAATGCCCGCATCACAGGATGCGGGCATTTTTGATTTGCGTGCTACGGAGCGGAAACCGCTCCGTAGGCAAGCCTGACACTCAGCCAGCGAAGTTCTTCGCGACGAAGTCCCAGTTGACGATGTTCCAGAACGCTTCGACGAACTTCGGACGCGCGTTGCGGTAGTCGATGTAGTAGGCGTGTTCCCAAACGTCGCAGGTCAGCAGCGGCTTGTCGCCAGCGGTCATCGGGTTGCCGGCACCAATGGTGCTCGCCAGGCCGACGCTGCCGTCGGACTTCTTCACCAGCCAGGCCCAGCCGGAGCCGAAGGTGCCGATGGCGGTCTTGGTGAATTCTTCCTTGAACTTGTCGAAGGAGCCGAACGCAGCGTTGATGGCATCGGCCAGGGCGCCAGTCGGCTGGCCGCCGGCATTCGGTGCCATGCAGTTCCAGAAGAAGGTGTGGTTCCAGACCTGGGCGGCGTTGTTGAAGATGCCACCGGAGGAAGTCTTGATGATGGTTTCCAGATCCTTGCCTTCGAACTCGGTGCCTGGGATCAGGTTGTTCAGGTTGGTCACGTAGGCCTGGTGGTGCTTGCCGTGGTGATACTCGAAGGTCTCGGCGGAAATGTGCGGCTCGAGGGCGTTCTTTTCAAACGGAAGCGGCGGCAATTCGAAAGCCATGGTGTATCTCCTGCTCAGGTGTCGAGAATAGATGCGGCTCGGAGGGAGGTAGTCCGCGCTGGTGGCCAGCGCCTGGTGGAACGGAGAAAACTACTGCACCGATGTTCTTCCGTTTACGCCTGTCTTTCCCTTCGCGCTGCATGCATGCGCATTCTTCGGCCGTTCACGGGCGGCCGTTGTGGCGGGCTGAAGCGTTCCACTCCATGCCCGCGGACCAAGGATCATAGCACCCAGCCTACGCCAAAACCACGCGACAACTGTGTGGGAAAAGGCCTAGGCCAGAGCCCGGTAGCGAGGCTTGTGCGGGCTCGGTGCTGAGTCCCCTTGCGTGGACCGCGAATCCCCGGCGGCGTTCCTCAGGCAACAAAAACCAACTGGGCGGCAACGCTGAACATCATCGCCGCCACGCCGAGGTCGATCAGCCGCCAGGTCAGCGGGCGGGCCAGCCAGGGTGCAAGCCAGGCCCCACCCAGCGCGAGCAGCAGAAACCACAGCGCCGATGCGCTGGCGGCGCCCAGGGTGTAGGCGCCGGGTTCGGGCTGCTGGGCGCCGAGCGAGCCGATCAACAGTACCGTGTCGAGATAGACGTGCGGGTTGAGCAAGGTGACCGCCAGTGCGGCGAGCATCACGTTCTGCAGCGAGCGCGGACCCCGCTGTGTCTCTTCCTGCAACGCCTGCGGATAAGCCGCCCGACGCAGCGCGACGGCACCGTAGAACAGCAAGAACAGCACACCGCCCCAGCGCGTGATGTGCAGCAGCAGTGGGCTGGCTGCCAGCACCGCGGCGAGGCCGAAGACGCCGGCGCTCACCAGTACGACGTCACACAGGATGCAGAGCGCGGCGACCGACAGGTGATGTTCGCGTCGCAGGCTCTGAGCCAGGACGAATGCGTTTTGCGCGCCGATTGCGATGATCAGGCCTGCTGCAACCAACAAGCCGTTCACGTAGCTCTGCCACATCTTTTTTTGCCTGTTCCGGTAGATCAAGGCTCGCAGTCTCGGCGGTTGTCTCGTATAAGAAAAACGAAATAGCGTAATGCGCCATAAGGAAAACTGATGTTCGATTACAAGCTGCTGGCGGCTCTGGCAGCGGTGGTAGAGCAGGCGGGGTTCGATCGGGCCGCGCGGGCGCTGGGTTTGTCGCAATCGGCGGTGTCTCAGCGCATCAAGTTGCTCGAGGCGCGCCTCGGTCAGCCGGTGCTGTTGCGCGCCAGCCCGCCACAGCCGACCGAGGTGGGTCGGCGTCTACTCAACCACGTGCAACAGGTGCGTCTGCTGGAGCGCGATCTGCAGGGGCAAGTGCCGGAGCTGGACGAGGGCAGAGTGCCCGAGCGCTTACGTATCGCCCTGAATGCCGACAGCCTGTCGACCTGGTGGGCGCAAGCGGTCGCACCGTTCTGCACGGCCAATGCCGTGGTCCTCGATCATCTGGTGGAAGACCAGGACGTAGGGCTCAAGCGTATGCGGGCGGGTGCAGTCGCCGCCTGCGTCTGTGCGGTGGAGCGCCCTTTGGCCGGGGCGCGCAGTCTGTTTCTTGGGGCCATGCGTTATCGGGCGCTGGCCAGCCCGGCATTCGTCGCGCGACACCTGGGGCCCGGGGCGCCGGCGCACGCCTTGTTGCGCGCCCCAGCGATTGTGTTCGGCCCGGACGATCAGTTGCAGCACCGCTACTTGGCATCGCTGGGCCTGAATGGCGCCTTCAGCCATCACCTGTGCCCATCGTCGGAGGGTTTCGTGCGCTTGCTGCAGAGCGATCTCGGATGGGGGCTGGTGCCCGAGTTGCAGGTAGAGGCCGAGCTGGCCCGCGGCACCTTGGTGGACGTGTTTCGAGGACCGCCCATCGATGTGCCGCTGTACTGGCACCACTGGCGTAACGGCGGGGAGCTGCTTGCCGAACTGACCCGCCAGCTGACCCGGTCGGTCGGGCAGTGGCTGGTCACCGCAAAAGACGCTAGTTCATGACCCGCTGGCCGCGATAGATGCGAACCGAGTGCGCATGCCTGCCATGGGTTTCAGCGGGCGGCGACTTGGTCACGGTGGGGATGGGTAGATCGCTGAAGGTGGCCAGCTGCTTGCCGAGGTCGCGAGTCGTTTCGTCATTCGAACACAGGCAGGCCGCCAGCATGGCCTGGACGGCATCAGGCTGGCTCAAGCGGATGTCGAGCTGTTGTTCGTCGCGCAGTCGGCGCCGCAGGTGCTGCATGCAATCGAGCACGGCCTTGTTGATCTCCATGATTCGCTCTCTTGGTCGCATCGTTTTTCCATGCTTAGGCCCGACGTCCTTGTCGGAAAACGCTGTCCGCTGGCCCTTTCCTCAAAGCAATAGCTGTACCACTCGTGAAGTTTCTTCCGGGCAATCAAGCACGCGGCGGCTCAGGCCCCGGTTTGTCTGTCTTCTTGCAGGCGAAGCGCCCTCCCTAGTCCTTGGGGCGGGCGCAGGCTGCACCGTCTGTCGCGGTCGGTTTGCACGGTCTTGAGCCGCCGAAGGGCTGCTACGCCTGCTCTCGGTGCAGCATCGCCGGTCGATGCCGCTGAAGTGGCGCTGCTGAATCGTTATACTGCGCGCTGTTTTTCGCTTCGCGCCGCCAAAGGTAACCCCATGCGCAACGATGCCCACGACGAACTGGACCACGTACCCAGCCTGACCGCCGGCCGTGACCGCGATCCCTATCCTGCGCCTGAACTGGAGCCGATCCAGCGGCCAGTGGATCGGGACCCGGACGGCCCCCGTTCGCGGCAGAAGCGTCGCGCGGCGGGCACCGCGCCGCTGTGGATCCTGATCGTGGCGCTGTTCTGCGCACTGGGTGCGCTGGGCTGGTGGAGCGACCAACAGGTCTCCAGGCTCGAGGCCCAGTTGGTCGCGACCCAGGAGAGCTTTGCCCGTATCAGCGAGGACGCCACCGGCCGGCTGCAGGATATCTCCGGCAAGATCGTGGCGACCGAGTCCAACGTGACCACCGAAGGCGAGGCCTTGAAGCTGCGCATCAAGCAACTGGAGAAGCAGGCGCTGGATCTGGCGGAGCAGCAGCGCGCCATGGCGACCGAGCAGCAGAGCCTGCTTGGCAGGCAGGGCAACCAGGACAAGCGCCTCGATGAGCAGGGCATCCGCGTCGGCCGCGTCGTCAGCGACATGCGCGAGTACCAGGCCAGCTCCGCGACGCTCGCCGAGACGATCAAGGGTCTCAGCGACGAGCAAGCGGCGCTCAAGTCGTCGGTGGCCGGGCTTAAGGGAACGGCCGATGAAATGGGCAAGCTGTCGGCTCGGATCGATGGGTTGAGCAAGGATGTCGCCGCGTTGAAACAGCGCGGTGACGCCAGCCAGGCGGTCAGTCGCCTCGAGCAGGATCTGTTGGTGCTGCGCAGCGAGGTGGACAACCGACCATCGGCCCCGGCAGCGGCCCCGGGCGTCAAGACGGCCGAGTTCGACTCCTTCCGCGCTCAAGTGACCCGCACCATCAATTCGCTGCAAGGCCAGGTCGCCAATCTGCAGCAACAGCTGGATCAGCGATAACGCGTCAAACCGCCAAGAAAAAAGCCGCTGCACAGCGAGTGCAGCGGCTTGGCAAGGCAGCCAAACGAGGAGCGTCGCAGTTACAGATCCAGCGCCAGGGACAGGCCAACGCCCTGGTTGCGGTTGTCGTTGCCCTGATAGTTGTAGTTGGCGCGCAGGCTCAGCCCGGGCGCCAGTTGATGGGCAACGCCCAGGCTGAATCGGGTCTGGTCGCCGGTAGGAACAGCCCCGGGCAGCGCGAAGGTGTTGTTCGCCACGCTGTTGAGTGACATCCGCAGGTCGTCGCGTTCATCGTCCTTGCGCTCGACCTCGCGGGCCACGTTGGCAAACAGGCGTGTGCGATCGGTCAGCGCATAGTTGCCGAACAGGCCTACCGACAGGCGCAGCGATTCAAGCTCTTGATCCTCGAAACTCAAGGCCGTCGAGCTGGCGCCTTTTTCGCTATAGCCGTCCACTTCGATCTTCTGATAGCTGGCCCCGATGAACGGGCCGAACTGCAGCGGATCGCCGATCTGCATCAGGTTGAAGCCGGATTTGGCCGAGACACCCCAGAGCATGCCTTCAGTGCTGCCTTTTTCCGAACGCTCCGTGATACCCAGCGCGAAGGTGCGATCCAGCGAGTCGTAGTCGAGATAGCCGGCGCTGGCGCTGAAGTCGGCGAAAAATCGATCCTGATGAAAGCTGGCGAACGCGGTGCCCAGATAGCTGCGCATGTCGTAGTCCGAATCGCCTTCGCCCAGGCTCAACGAATTTTGCGCCAAGCCCAGGCTAAGGCCCGCCAGCCAGCTCTCACTGACCCGATTGGTGATGCCGATCGCCAGTGTGGGGCTGTCACCATCGCCGCCGCCGAAACCATCGTACTCGGGCCGGTTGTAGCCACCTTGAACGAAGGTGCGCCAGCGACCCACCGACTGCCACCGGCCACGCTGTGCATCGAGTTCGTTGTCGAGCATTTGCAGGTGATTGCGCAACGCCGAGCGCCCCATCTCCGGCAATCGCGAAATCTCTGCCGGGGCGGAAAGGATCGAGTAGACGTAGTCGGCACTGATCTGGTGAACCGCCGTGGTCGGGTGCACGGCATCGTTGAACAGCAAGCGGTCTGGATCGGCGTTGGCATTGGTATTGGCAACGAGGCCGGTCAACCCGTAGGTGGGGTCGCTCACGCAGCCGTCACCGCTGAAGCAGACGGTCGCCTGGTCGATGGTCGGATCGAAGCCGAAGCGGGCAAGGTCGGCGCGAACTTCCGAGAGCAGCAGGCGGTTGTTCAGCAACACGTAATTGCCGCCCTGCGCCTGAAGGCCGGCGGCAAGCTCGGCATTGAAGCTATCGCTCAGGTTGTTCAGCAGGGTGCTGAAGCCGGGCATGCTGTTGCCCAGCGGTGTATCGCCGACATTGGGCAGGTCGGAAATCACGATGTAGCGGGCGCCAGCCGCCTGTAGCACCCGGACAGCCTCCACCATATTGGCGGCCGATTGCGCCATGGTGATCGTCGGTACGGTCCCGTTGACGAGCTGGAAGATGTCGTTGGCGCCGCCGTTGAGGTAGTACAAGCCGTCCGGGTCGACTTGAGGGTTCTCCACCAGATAGCCCAGACGGCTGCGGGTAGCGACACCGGGAACCGTGACGGTCGAATTGCCGGTCAACGAGTCGAGAATCTGATCCGAACGGTAACCCCCGACCGCATAGTTGGTGCCATCCGGGTTACCGGTCAGAGCGCCGGGTAGCAGCGGCGTGGAGGGGAGCGATTGCAGGCCCAGGCGGTTGGCGAGTACCTGGGTAACAACCTGGCCGTAGTACTCGCTATTGTCGGACGTGTAGTTTGGGCCGGTACGGTTGGTAAAGCGCAGTCCTCCGGTGGGATTGCCGTCCAGTAGGCTGCCGGTGGCCAGCAGCGGGCTACCCAGGTCGGGAAAGTTTCCGGCATCGCTCAGCGAATCACCGAAATTGACGAACTGCGTGTACGGGCTGGTCGCCGCGTCTACCGCAACCGGCACGGCCGCCAGTAGCACCGCGAGAGCAAGGGGCTTTAGAACGCTCTGCACAGGCTTCTCCTTATTGTTGTTCTTGTTGTTGTTCTTGGCTTGCGGAGATCAGGTCTCCGGTAGATCAACGCTAGCCCGCTCAGCTAACTGGCATAAGCGCTCTTAAGCGCCATTTGTCGGACGGTGGTGTGTCGCTCGAACGGATGACGCCGTGCGGTCCGGCCAGTGTTCGGCTTGTTACAAATTATTTTCGGGTTGCTGGCTCCCGGCTTCGGCATTTCGGCCGTAACGCTGGGAAGCCCCGCGGCCTGGAGGGCTGTGCAGGCAGCGCCGACTCGATGGAGGCGCCACCGAATGCCGACGACCGGGTGGGGCGGGTGATGCTTTGCGTTGATGTCATGGTGATATCATTCGCTGCCGACTGACACCCGGGCGTGAACGCCCATCCATTGCTCATGGTGAATAGAGAAATGCCGTCCTTGATCGACCTGCTGTCGAGCCGCCTGGCGATCCTGCTACCCAGCGAGCTGCGGACCAACGAATGGGTGAAGCTGGCCGCGCCGAACCGGCATCCGTTGCTGTTGACCCAACGCCGCGCGACCTTGATCGTCAATCGTGTCAGGTTGTTCGCCTTCCTGTTCGCGGTGCTCACGCCAATATGGGGCGTGATCGACCTGATGGCCTTCAGTTATCCGCTATGGCTCGGTCTGGCAACGTTTCGCCTGCTCGCCTGCGCGGCCTTCGCCTGTCTGCTGATGTTCTATCGGCCCAGCGGCAATCTGTTCGATGCGTACCGCGCCGTTGCGTTGCTGTTCGCGATCCCGACAGCCTTCTATATCGCCTCGCACACATTGCTCGGCCATTATCAGCTGACCGCATTTTCCGCTGCCGTGGCCTCGGGCTACGCCTTTCTGCCATTCGTGTTGATGGCCGGCCTGGCGATATTTCCACTGACGCTGCTGGAAAACCTGGCAATGGCCAGCCTGCTGCTGTTGGCTCAGGTGGTGGCGGGTTATCTGTCCTGGTCGACGCTGAACTGGCCATCGTTCGCCGGCGGCTTCTGGTTGCTGATGCTGATCGCCGGGGTCGCGGTGCTGGCAAGCCTCAGCCAGCTGGCATTCATGATCGCGCTGGTGCGCCAGGCCATCCGTGATCCGCTCACCGGAGTCTTTTCCCGTGGCAGCGGTCAGGAAATCCTCAAACTGCAATGGGACACGGCGCGCCGACACGACACCGGGCTCGCCGTCGCCTTCATCGATCTGGATCACTTCAAGGCAATCAACGATACCTTCGGTCACGACGCCGGCGATCGAGTCCTCTGCGAATGCACGCAGAACATGTTCGCAAGCCTGCGCAGTACCGATACCCTGCTGCGCTGGGGAGGCGAGGAGTTCGTCGTGATCATGCCCGATACCGATCTGGCGCAGGCGCGCATGGCCTTGGAGCGTATGGTGCGCAGTGGCCTCGGGTTGCGGCCCGATGGCAGCACCCTGACCGCCAGCATTGGGCTGGCTGAACGCTGCGCCGACTTCGCCGAAAGTGCGCAGGAGTTGCTCGACATCGCCGACCGGCGGATGTACCTGGCGAAAGCCGCCGGCCGCAACCGTCTGTGTTTCGAGTCGGACGACGCGGAGCTGTCCGGCGCCAGTCTTCCCACGGCTTGAGCGGGTTTTAGTGCTTCACCGAAAACACGTGCTTGAGGTAGGCGACGAACGCCTCGTCGCGGCACATGGTTTTGCCGGGCGAGTCTGAGATCTTGGCCACCGGCTGCCCGTTGCAGCTGGTCATCTTGATCACCATGTTGGTGGGCTCGACCCCCGGGATGTCGCAGGTCAGCTGAGTGCCGATGCCATAGCTGGTATTGCTGCGTCCGGCCAGCGCGCGGTAGATGCCCAAGGCTTTGGGAAAATCCAGGCCATCGGAGAACACCAGCTGCCGGGTCATCGGGTCGATCCCCAGCCGACGATAATGGGCGATGGCCTTCTCCGCCCACTCGATCGGGTCGCCCGAGTCGTGGCGCAGACCGTCGAACAGCTTCGCCAGGTAGAGATCGAAATCGGCGGTGAAAGCGTCCATGGTGATGCAATCGGTGATGGCGATGCCCAGCGCGCCGCGGTATTCCCGGGCCCAGCAGTCGAGCGCAGCGCTCTGACTGTCGATCAACCTCGGGCCAAGCTGTTGATGGGCCATGATCCACTCATGCGCCATGGTCCCCATGGGCTTGAGCTTCAGCTTGTGTGCCAGATGAAGGTTGCTGGTACCGACGAAATTACCGGGGAAATCTGCTTTCAGCCGCTCGACGACCCGGGCCTGCACGGCGAAGGAAAAGCGTCGACGGGTGCCGAAGTCGGCCAGGTTGAACCCCGCCAGCTCCTGCTCGCTGGCCTCGGCCTTCAGCCATTCGAGTTTTTCATCGAGACGTGCTTCGGCCTGCTCCAGGGTCACCTCGGGGTAGCGGACCCGATTGCGTACCTCGCTGATGATCGCCAGCAGCGGCACCTCGAACAGGATCACATGCAACCAGGGGCCGCGCAGATAGACCACCAGTTCGCCGGCCTCGAGTTCGACGCGTACATAGCGCGGATCGAAGCGGAACAGGCCGAGAAACCGGATGAAGTCCGGCTGCATGTAGGGAATATTTTCGAGAAAGGCCAGCTCTGCCGGCTCGAACCGCAGCTCTGCCAGCGCCTCCATCTGCTCGCGGATGGCGTCGAGGTAGGGCGAGAGGTCTTCCTCGGAGCGGCTGCGAAAGGCCCATTCGACCTCTGCGTTCGGGTAGTGGTGCAGCACGGCCTGCATCATCGTCAGCTTGTAGTAGTCGGTATCCATCAAGCTCTGGATGATCCGGTTGGTAAACGCGCTGACGCCCATGAAGGTGCTCCCGAGTCCATGACGGCTTCAGGCGCCGCCGATGCCTTCGATCACCTTACCGGTACCGCCGCAGTTTGTGCATTCCCCTCTGTCGACGCGCCCGCTGCCGCTGCACACCGGACAGATATTTTCGCCGGTGCCGGGGGTTCCGGGTGCTGCTTCGTCGCCGGGATTGGTGGGGGCGTTCGGACTATCGAAATCTTTCATGGTCGTTACAGTTCCAAACTTGGTTCGCTGACCGTTTATGGTCTTCGATAATAACTATCGGCCCGACTTGTGCGTCGACTTATTGTCGCGACGCAATCCCTGAAAGAACTATCGTTAAAAAACGGCAATAAAAAAGGCAAAGGCTTTTGACCTTTGCCTTTTTTATAAAAGGACCTATCAGCTGTTGCTGTTACGTCCGCCGCCGTGGCTGTTCTGTCCGCCTTTGCGGCCAGCTTCGGAAGCCTTCTCGCGGTCGTTGGCGAAGTTGCCGCCGCTGTTGTGGCCACCCTTCTTACCAGCCTCGGACGCTTTTTCGCGATCGTTGGCAAAGTTGCCAGGATTCTTGTTTGCCATGTCTTTTTCTCCTCGATGGATAGAGACTTACTGCGGGGCTGAACAACTTCATCAGCCTTCATGGTTTCAGAGTTCGGTTGTGTCTCAGGAGTTTCCAAGAGCCACGAACGGCAGACGAATGGTTCGTATTGACCAATCAAGTAATGGCGTTATGAAAGCGCAACGAAACGGCAATTAGCCGCAACTAATAATGTGCTGGCCAGGATGACGTCACGCACTCAGCGTCAGCTGACGCTGGGCCAACAGGCGCATCACGTAGCCGATCTTGAGCGCGGTCGGGCCGAGAATCACCAGCGCATGGCAGGCGACCACCGCGCCCAGGGTCAACTGCCGATCGAAGACATAGGCGCCGGCCACGCCGAGCAGCAACAACACAACGCCGAGGGTCATGGCGAGGGTGGCGACTGCCCGCAGACGATGCGGATCCTGTGGATGCGGGGTCATAGCGGTACCTCATGACGGACATCGGGTGGCTGGGCCAACGGCAGCCGGCCCAGCGTTGGCTCACTCCAGCGCCGAAGCCGGGCCGAAGAATTCGTAGCGGACCTGCTGCTCAGGGACACCGAGCGCGTGCAACAGCTGGCGAATCTTGGCCATGAAGGGCTTGGGACCGAGGAAGTAGGCATCCAGGTCGCGGTCGGCCGGCAGCCAGGCCGCCAGCCGCTCCTCGGTGATCAGGCCGACGGCATCCGGTTGCGGCGCATCGCCCTGGTGTTCGTCATAGCAGTAGAAGCGCTTGAGTTGGCCGTGGCGCTCGGCCAGCGTGTCGACCATCTGGCGGAACGCGTGAACATCGGCGTTACGCGCACAGTGGATGAAATGAATCGGGCGCTCGGTTTTCAGCGCGTCTTCGAGCATCGCCAGTGTCGGGGTGATGCCGACGCCGCCGCTGATCAGCACCAGCGGCTTGTCGCCAGGTTGCAAAGTGAACTCGCCGGCTGGGGCGAAGAGCTCCAGTCGCTCGCCCTCGGCCATGCGGTGCAGGGCGTTGGAGGCGACACCCTCTGGCTCGCGCTTGACGCTGATCCGGTAGCCGCGGCCGTTACTGGCCGACGACAGCGAATAGTTGCGGCGGATCTCCTCGCCGTCGATGTGCAGGCGCAGGCCGATGTACTGGCCGGGCTTGTGCGCGACCACTTCGCCGCCATCTTCGGGCTCCAGATAGAACGAGGTGATCTCGGCGCTTTCGGTTACCTTGCGCACGATTCGGAACGGCCGTGCGCCGCGCCAGCCGCCCGGTGCTTGCGCCGTGGTGCTGTAGAGCTGTTCCTCGGTGCCGATGAGGATGTCGGCGAGCTGGCCATAGGCGGCGGCCCAGGCGGCGATCACCTCGTCGGTGGCAATGTCTTCGCCGAGCACTTCGCGGATGGCGCGCAGCAGGCAGGCGCCGACGATAGGGTAGTGCTCCGGCAGTACCTGCAGTGCCACGTGCTTGTTGACGATCTGCGAGACCAGCCCGCCGAGTTGGTCCAGACGGTCGATGTGCTTGGCATACATCAGCACGCCGTTGGCCAAGGCGCGGGGTTGGTCGCCGCTGGCCTGGTGAGCCTGGTTGAACAGCGGGCGTACCTCGGGATGCTCGGCCAGCATCATCCGGTAGAAGTGTTGGGTCAGGGCTTCGCCACCGGCTTCCAGTAGCGGTACGGTGGCTTTGATCAGGGCACGTTGTTCAGCGCAAAGCATGATAGGCTCCAATTGGACTGGGAGGCCTGTCTCTTATTGCGAACGGCTTTGCGGGCGCGTCGCGGACAGGTACCCACTGTCTTTCAATAACCGTTCCAGGCTGGAATTGACCAGAATCAAGGGCGTCCCGGCGGCGCGGGGTGTTTAGAACCCTTGGTATCCGAGGTTAAATTCACCCTGTGCGGTATGTGCGACCCTCACGCCTCGCGACATGACCGATCGAACCGCTGCGCCGGCAGGTGTTCTATAGCTCTGACTATCGAAGACCCGAGGGAGGGCTACATGGACAACTACCACATCACCCACGACGGCGATCGCTGGGTTCTGCGTGAGGAAGGCGACAAGCGCGCACTGCTCGAAGCCGCCACCAAAGAGGACATCATCGACGAGACCCGCGATTACATGAAGCTGCGTACCGCCTCGGTGAAAATCCACACCCTCGACGGCCAGATCGAGGAGGAACGTACCTACCCGCGGGACCAGGATCCACGCGCGACCAAGGGCTGATGCTCAGGCGTGCCGCATGCCAAAGCGGCACTGGGTCAGGTACGTACCCAGTGCCACGGCCCAGCACGCCAGAATAAACGGCATGGTCAGGGGCGCCAGCCCCAGTTGATCGAACGCCCACCGGCAGGCGATGGCGAGCACGATTCCCAGCGCAGGGGCCAGTGCCGAGCGGTGTACCTGGCTCAGCGCCAACGCCGCCAGAGCGGGGTTGTAACCATCGAGGCCGGCCAACGCCTGTGGCGCGCCGAGCCCCAGCAGCAGGGTGCAGTAGACGCCCACGGCTGACCCGCACAGCGCCCACAGCCCGGCCCGCCGATCAGCCACCCATACCGCCGCCAGCAGACCCAGCCCCGCGCCGGGCGCACCGAGAAACATGACCTGGCCGATACCACTGGCCATCGCCCCGAGCGCTCCGCGGCCGTCGACGTCCGGGTCGGGCAAGCGTGCCTCCGCCACCGTGTCGAGCATCCCGGCCAGGGCCAGCGCCAGCCAGCCGAGCAATACGAACGCCAGGGTAAATACCGCAGGGCCGCCGCGCTCGCGCATGTGCCGCAACAGGCGGCGTTGCAGCAGGCTCGACAGCGCACCGCTCACCACGACCAAGAGCAGCGACGCCGCTCCGATGCCCATCACCAGCGTGATCAGCACACCCAGCAGCGTGGCGTTGTAGCCGTACAGTCCGGACTCGATATCCTGGCGGGCATAGCCCAGCCGCCACGCGGCGACGGTGCCGCTGAGCAAGCCCAGCAGGGCACCGGCCAGCAAGGCAGGGGCGTACAGGCTGAGCGTCACCACGATCAGCAAGCCGCAGAGCGGGTTGGTCTGGAGGAAGATCTGGCTGACACCGTTGAGTGCAGCCTGTGCTGCGGACGGCAGGGAGGGCGGTTGCATGAGCTGGATCTGCGCGAAGAGGAGGCGACCGGCCTCGCCTGCACCAACGAGCAGGCGAGGGCGGTGCCGGGGTCAGTTAAGGGTCTCGATGCGCAGCGAGTTGGTCGTACCGGGCTGCCCCAGGGGCACGCCAGCGGTGATCACCACAGTATCACCCGTGCCGGCCATGCCCTGGGCTCGCGCCAGCTCGAGCGCATTCAGGCAGACCTGCTCCATGTCGTGCATGGGCGCATCGATGACCGAGTACACGCCCCAGGCCACGGTCAGCTTGCGGGCCGTCGCGATGTTCGGCGTCAGGCTCAGGATCGGCGAGCTCGGCCGCTCGCGGGAAGCGCGCAGGCTGGACCGGCCCGATTCGGTGTAGTTCACCAGTGCCGCCACCGGCAGGATGCTGCTGATCCGGCGAATGGCGCAGCTGATGGCGTCAGGCAGCGTCGCCTCGGCATTCGGACGATGCACCTCGAGCTGGGCCTGGAACTCCGGGCCGCTCTCCACCTGGCGGATGATCTTGCTCATCATGCTGACCGCTTCCAGCGGGTAGTCGCCGGACGCGGTTTCCGCCGACAGCATCACCGCATCGGCGCCTTCGGCCACCGCGTTGGCCACGTCCGTGACTTCGGCGCGGGTCGGGGCCGGGGAGAAGCGCATCGACTCGAGCATCTGCGTCGCCACCACCACCGGACGCCCGAGCTGGCGGCAGGTGCGGACGATGTTCTTCTGAATGCGCGGCACGTTTTCGGCCGGTACCTCGACGCCCAGGTCGCCGCGCGCCACCATGATGGCGTCGCTCAAGCGCGCAATCTCGCGCAGGTGCTGCACGGCGGACGGCTTCTCGATCTTGGCCATGAGAAAGGCGCGGCCGTCGATCAACTCGCGAGCTTCATGAATGTCCTGCGGGCGCTGGACGAATGACAGCGCGACCCAGTCGACGCCCAGCTCCAGGCCGAAGGCCAGGTCACGGCGGTCCTTGTCGGTCAGCGGGCTCAGTTCGAGTACCGCTTCGGGCACATTGACGCCTTTGCGATCGGACAGCTCGCCACCGGCAACCACGCGTGTATCGATGGCATCGTCGTGCTTGGCGATCACCGTCAGGCGCAGACGACCGTCGTCCACCAGCAGGCTCATGCCCGGCTGCAGCGCATCGATGATTTCCGGATGCGGCAGGTTGACCCGCGTGGCATCGCCCGGTGTCGGATCGAGATCGAGGCGCAGGGTCTGGCCGCGCTTGAGCTGGACCTTGCCATCGGCAAAACGCCCCACGCGCAGCTTGGGCCCTTGCAGGTCCATGAGGATGCCGATCGGCTGGTTCAGCTGGCGCTCCACTTCACGAATCCAGGCGAAGCGTTCGGCATGATCGGCATGCTCGCCGTGGCTGAAGTTGAGGCGGAACAGGTTGACGCCGTTCTCCACCAGCTCGCGCACGTCATCGATGCTGCGGGTGGCGGGGCCCAGGGTAGCGAGGATCTTGACCTTCTTGTCGGGTGTCATGGCAGGCTCTATTGGCAGTTATGGTTATAAGCGTTGCCAGCCGCTAGCGGGACGGCGGCAGGATCAGGATCGCGCGGAAGTCATTGACGTTGGTGCGTGTCGGGCCGGTCATCAGCAGGGCGTCGAGGGCCTGGAAATAGCCGTAGCCATTGTTGTTGGCCAGCTCGTCCGCGGCGCTGAGGCCCAGGGCTTCGGCACGGGCGTAACTGTCGGGCGTCATCAGCGCGCCGGCATTGTCTTCCGAGCCGTCGATGCCATCGGTGTCGCCGGCCAGCGCGTACACGCCAGGCAGGCCTTGCAGGTTGTCCGTAAGGCTCAGCAGAAACTCGGCATTGCGGCCGCCACGGCCATTGCCGCGTACCGTCACCGTGGTTTCACCGCCGGAGAGGATCACGCAGGGCGCGGCGATCGGCTGGCCGTGCAGGACCACCTGGCGAGCGATGCCGCCGTGCACCTTGGCCACTTCCCGTGATTCGCCTTCCAGGTCACCGAGGATCAACGGCGTGATGCCGGCGTCGCGAGCCTTCTGTGCCGCGGCGTCGAGGGACTGCTGGGGCTTGGCGATCAGCTGGAAATGGCTGCGCGACAGGCACGGATCGTTCGGCTTGACGGTTTCCGAGCGCGGATCTTCCAGCCAGGCACGCACGTTCGCGGGAATCTCGATGTTGTAGCGTGCCAGGATCGCCAGCGCTTCGGCCGAGGTGGTCGGGTCGGCCACGGTCGGGCCCGAGGCGATTACCGTGGCCTCGTCACCGGGTACGTCGGAGATCGCGTAGGTGTAGACGCTGGCTGGCCAGCAGGCCTTGGCCAGGCGGCCGCCCTTGATCGCCGAGAGGTGCTTGCGCACGCAGTTCATCTCGCCGATGTGGGCGCCGGAACGCAGCAGCGCCTTGTTGATCGCCTGCTTGTCGGCAAGGCTGATGCCTTCGGCCGGCAGCGCCAGCAAGGACGAGCCGCCACCGGACAGCAGAAAGATCACCCGGTCGCTTTCCTCGAGGTTGCTGACCATCTCCAGTACGCGGCGGGCGACGCGTTCACCGGCATCGTCCGGCACCGGATGGGCGGCCTCGACGACCTCGATCTTGCGGCAATCGGCGCCATGGCCGTAGCGGGTCACCACCAGGCCGGACAGCTCGCCTTCCCAAACCGCTTCGATGGCTTCGGCCATGGCCGCGGCCGCCTTGCCGGCGCCAATGACGATGGCGCGGCCGCTGCGGTCGGCGGGCAGGTAGTCAGCCAGTACCTGGCGTGGATGGGCGGCGTCGATGGCGGCGGCGAACAGGTCGCGCAGGAAGGCTTGCGGGTCGAGGCTCATATACTGCTCCTTCTAATGGGTCTGGAGCCGATTCCAGACCTTAGGGCTCGGCAATGCAAGCGCTAAGGTCTGGAATCGACCCACCCGGCAGTCGGGCCGTGACTCCTCGTGCCGAGCAGGTCGAAAAGGGGGGCCGCCCGAGGGCAGCAGTTGACGCACCATCTGCGTAGGCCGAGCGAAGCGCCTGCGGCGTTTCCACCCTAGTCGTAGCCTGGATTAGCCGAAGGCGTAATCCGGGTTTCCAACGGCGTAATCCGGGATTGCGAAAGACACCTTTCAAGTGTCGACGAGCTCCTGGCCTTGCCTGCGCATCGGTGGATCAACTCTCAGAGCGTCGCGGCCTCGGACTTGCGCTATCCCACCACTTGGGTTCTGTCTGTCCGAAAAGTGGGCGCGCTAGCTCGATTCCGCGGGCTCAGAGCTGTTTCAATCTTTGCGGATCGAGAAGTTGGCCATGTGTTCCAGACCCTTGATCAGCGCCGAGTGGTCCCAGTTGCTGCCGCCGATGGCCGCGCAGGTGCTGAAGACCTGCTGGGCATTGGCGGTGTTGGGCAGGTTCAGGCCCAACTCGCGCGCGCCAGCCAGGGCGAGGTTGAGGTCTTTCTGATGCAGGCTGATGCGGAAGCCCGGATCGAAGGTGCCCTTGACCATGCGCTCGCCGTGCACCTCGAGGATCTTCGAGCTGGCGAAACCACCCATCAAGGCCTCGCGGACGCGCGCCGGATCGGCACCGTTCTTGGCGGCGAACAACAGCGCTTCGCCGACTGCCTGGATGTTCAACGCCACGATGATCTGGTTGGCGACCTTGGCGGTCTGGCCGGCACCGTTTTCACCGACCAGGGTGATGTTCTTGCCCATCGCCTGGAACAGCGGCAGGGCGCGGGCAAAGCTTTCCTCGCTACCGCCGACCATGATCGACAGCGTCGCGGCCTTGGCGCCGACTTCACCGCCGGAGACCGGCGCGTCGAGGTAGCGGGCGCCGGTGGCGTTGATCTTCTCGGCGAAGGCCTTGGTGGCGCTGGGGGAGATCGAGCTCATGTCGATCACCAGTTTGTTGGGGCCGACGCCTTCGGCAACGCCGTTCTCACGGAACAGGACGTCTTCGACCTGCGGCGTATCCGGCACCATGACGATGATGAACTCGGCTTCCTGCGCCACGTCCTTCGGGGTGGCGAGGGCAACGGCGCCGGCTTCGACGAGGACGGCCGGGGCAGCGTCGTGGTGTTCGGACAGGAACAGGCTGTGGCCGGCCTTCTGCAGGTTCTGAGCCATGGGCAGGCCCATGATGCCGGTGCCGATAAATCCAATCTTAGCCATGAGTAATCTCCTTCGATTCGTTCAGTTCGAGTCAGATGACGTTGTGCGCTTTCATCCAGCCTAGGCCAGCTGCGGTGGTGGTGGCCGGCTTGTACTCGCAGCCGACCCAGCCCTGGTAGCCGATGCGGTCCAGATGCTCGAACAGGAAGTGGTAGTTGATCTCGCCGGTGCCCGGTTCGTTACGCCCGGGGTTATCGGCCAACTGCACGTGGTTGATCGCCGCCAGGTTGGTCTCGATGGTCCGCGCCAGGTCACCTTCCATGATCTGCATGTGGTAGACGTCGTACTGCAGGAACAGGTTGTCGCTACCGACCTTGGCGCGGATCTCCAGTGCCTGCGAGGTGTTGTTCAGGAAGAAGCGCGGGATGTCGCGGGTATTGATCATTTCCATGACCAGGCGGATGCCTTCGGCTTCGAGCTTCTGCGCCGCGTAGCGCAGGTTCTCGACGAAGGTCATCTCCAGCTTGCCGAGATCGGCGCCCTTCGGGGCGATGCCGGCCAGGCAGTTGACCTGGGTATTGCCCAGCACCTTGGCGTAGGCGATGGCCTGGTCGACACCGGCACGGAATTCCTCGACGCGTGCGGGATCGCAGGCAATGCCGCGGTCGCCGTTGGCCCAGTCGCCCGCCGGCAGGTTGAACAGCACCTGGGTCAGACCGTTGGCGTCCAGGCGTGCCTTGATCTCTTCGGCCGGGTAGTCGTAGGGGAACAGGTACTCGACACCGGTGAAGCCGGCCTCGGCAGCGGCGGCGAAGCGGTCGAGGAAGTCCATCTCGGTAAACAACATGGACAGGTTGGCGGCAAAACGGGGCATGGGTATCTCCTTGTCTGTAGGGACAATTGGTGTTGCGTATCGGTGGTGATAACCACCTCGAGTGCTGCATGCGGTGGATGTGCTTCGCGACATCCACCCTACGGTTGCCTACCCGCGTGGTCCGAGCCCACGTACGGGTCGTAGGGTGGAAGACCGCGAAGCGTCTTCCACGCGTTCAGTTACGTTCGAATCAATCCAGCAGCGCGATCGCCGTCGGTGCGTCTTCACGGCCCTCGGCCAGCGGCTCGAATTCGTTGATGGCGTCGATCTCGGTGCCCATGGCGATGTTGGTCACGCGCTCCAGGATCACTTCGATCACCACCGGCACCTGGTGCTCGGCCATCCAGGCCTGGGCCTGTTCGATCGCCGGTTGCAGCTCTTCCTGACGGAACACGCGGATCGCCTTGCAACCCAGACCCTCGACCACCGCGACGTGATCGACGCCGTAGCCTTCCATGCCGCCCTGGTCGGCATTGATGTTCTCGAAGCCCAGCTGCACGCAGTAGTCCATCTCGAAACCGCGCTGCGCCTGGCGGATCAGGCCGAGGTAGGCGTTGTTCACCAGGATGTGGATGTAGGGCAGCTTGAACTGCGCACCCACGGCCAACTCCTCGATCATGAACTGGAAGTCGTAGTCGCCCGAGAGCGCCACCACCTTGCGTGCCGGGTCCGCTGCGACCACACCGAGCGCGGCCGGAATGGTCCAGCCGAGCGGGCCGGCCTGGCCGCAGTTGATCCAGTGGCGCGGCTTGTAGACGTGCAGGAACTGTGCGGCAGCGATCTGCGACAGGCCGATGGTGCTGACGTAGCAGGCGTCCTTGCCGAACGCGTTGTTCATGCACTGGTACACGCGCTGGGGCTTCATCGGCACCGAGTCGAAGTGCGTCTTGCGCAGCATCGTCCGCTTGCGCTCCTGGCAATCGGCGGCCCAGCTGCTGCGATCCGGCAGCTGGCCGGCGGCCTTGCGCTCCTTGGCGACTTCGACGAACAGTTTCAGCGCGGCGCCGGCGTCGGAGGTGATGCCGAAGTCAGGCGAGAACACCCGGCCAATCTGGGTCGGCTCGATGTCCACGTGCACGAATTTGCGGTCCTTGGTGTAGACGTCGATCGAACCGGTGTGGCGGTTGGCCCAGCGGTTGCCGATGCCGAGCACGAAGTCCGAAGCCAGCATGTTGGCGTTGCCGTAGCGGTGGCTGGTCTGCAAACCGCACATGCCGGCCATCAGCGGATGGTCGTCGGGGATCGAGCCCCAGCCCATCAGCGTCGGGATCACCGGCACGCCAACGGTTTCGGCGAATTCCACCAGCAGCGCTTCGGCACCGGCGTTGTAGATACCACCACCGGCGACGATCAGCGGGCGCTCGGCTGCGCAGAGCATGTCGATGGCTTTCTCGATCTGCTTGCGGCTGGCGGCCGGCTTGTAGACGGACAACGGCTCGTAGGTCTCGACATCGAATTCGATCTCGGCCATCTGCACGTCGAACGGCAGATCGATCAATACCGGACCAGGACGGCCGGAACGCATGACGTGGAAGGCCTGCTGGAACACGCGCGGCACCAGCGCCGGCTCACGCACGGTCACGGCCCACTTGGTCACCGGCTTGGCGATGGATTCGATATCCACGGCCTGGAAATCTTCCTTGTACAGACGCGCACGCGGTGCCTGGCCGGTGATACAGAGAATCGGGATGGAGTCGGCCCAGGCCGAATACAGACCGGTGATCATGTCGGTACCGGCCGGGCCCGAGGTGCCGATGCACACGCCGATGTTGCCGGCTTTGGTGCGGGTGTAACCCTCAGCCATGTGCGAAGCGCCTTCGACGTGGCGGGCCAGGATGTGACGGATGCTGCCATCGGCGCGCAGGGCGGAGTACAGCGGGTTGATCGCGGCACCGGGGATGCCGAAGGCGGTATCGATGCCTTCCTTGCGCAATACCGCGACGGCGGCATCGATTGCTCTCATTCGGGCCATGGATCAGTCCTCCTACGTTTAGCTCGATAGTTTTTATACGTGGCCCAAGGATGAAGCCCTGGAAGATTGGAGGGAATTGGTCGAAACTGCACTTCTGTCGATATCAGGAGTATCGAATGGACCGCTACACGACACTGCAGAGCTTCGTGCTGGTCGCCGAAAGCGGCAGCTTCGCCGCGGCTGCCCTGAAAGAAGGTGTCACGCCCGTGGTGATGGGGCGGCGACTCGATGCGCTGGAGCGGCACCTGGGCGTCAAGCTGATGCACCGCTCCACGCGCGGGCTGGCGCTGACCGACCTGGGCGAGCAGTACCTCGAACGCGCGCGCGGCCTGCTCAAGGATTTCGACGAGGCCGACGCCAGCATCGCCAAGGACCGTACCTCGGTTCGCGGGCATCTGGTCATTTCGGCGCCGGCGGCGTTCGGTCGCAAGCACATCGGCCCCCACGCGCCGGCGTTCCAGGCGCGCTTCCCGGACCTGCAACTGTCGTTCAACTTCACCGACAGCGTGGTCGACCTGGTGCGCCACGGTTACGACATGGGCATCCGCATCGGCGAGGTGACCGACCCCAACTATGTCGCGATCAAGCTGTTCCCCAACCGTCGCGTGGTCTGCGGCGCGCCGGATTACTTCGAGCGCCAGGGCGTGCCCCGCACACTGGAGGACCTCTCGCGTCACAACTGCCTTGCCTTCAACCTGCAGGGCGGGCAGCAACGTGGCTGGACCTTCCTGCGCGATGGCAAGCAGGTGGCGATACGCGTGGACGGCAACCTGGACTGCAACGACGGCGAACTGCTGTTCGACTGGGTCAAGCAGGGGCTGGGCATCGGCTGGCGCTCGACCTGGGAGATCCAGGCCGAACTCAAGCGCGGCGAATTGGTGACGGTGCTCGACGAGTACGCACTACCGGCCTACGACATCCAGGCAGTCTACCCGCAGCAGCGCTATCTGCCGGCCAAGGTGCGCTTCTTCATCGACTACCTGAAGACCATCTACAACGCGCCGGGTTACTGGGAAAACCGCTGAGCCGAGCCGCAGTCGGGGCCGGTGGCGCAGGACACCCGTGGGAGCGGTCTTGACCGCGAATGCTCTCGCGCATCCCGAATCACGCCGGCTACAGGCCGCCCCCTACTAGGAATGACCTCGCTGTACATGGCCTGAACAGCTCGCGGCTGCCCATTCGCGGTCAAGACCGCTCCCACAAGATTGCCGCTCCTACGAAGCCGCGTCAGCAAGGTCCCTGCCACAGGAACACCCCCGCCACACCGCACCCGCAGAGTCAGTACGGAACCCCTCGCTCCCACAAGATTGCCGCACCCACGAAGCCGCGTCAGCAAGGTCTCTGCCACAGGAATGCGCCCGCCACACCGCTCACGCAGAGTCGGTACGGAACCCCTCGCCCGACCCGTGGGAGCGGTCTTGACCGCGAATGCCCGAGCATGTCGAACCACGCCGGTAGCGGGTGAGTCACAGCTAGGGATATCCATCGGAGCGAGGCTAGCTGTGGACGCCCTGAAAATCGCCACCTACAACATCAACGGCATCCGCGCGCGGCGGAGCAATCTGCTCGACTGGCTGGAGCGCGAGCAGCCCGATGTGGTCTGCCTGCAGGAGCTGAAGGCGCAGGATGCCGACTTTCCCATCGATGACATCCGTGCCGCCGGTTATGGCGCCATCTGGCATGGGCAGAAGTCCTGGAACGGCGTGGCGATTCTCGCGCGCGGCGACGATCCGCTGGAGATCCGTCGCGGGCTGCCTGGCGATCCCGATGACAGCCACAGCCGCTATCTGGAAGCCGCGGCGCACGGCATCATCTTCGCCTGCCTCTACCTGCCCAACGGCAACCCGCAGCCCGGACCGAAGTTCGACTACAAGCTGGCCTGGTTCGAGCGCCTGATCACGCACGCGGCAGGGT
Source organism: Stutzerimonas stutzeri (assembly GCF_019090095.1). NCBI lineage: Bacteria > Pseudomonadati > Pseudomonadota > Gammaproteobacteria > Pseudomonadales > Pseudomonadaceae > Stutzerimonas > Stutzerimonas stutzeri. Next base: position 1,508,825 of record NZ_JAGQFP010000002.1, read on the forward strand.
TGTTCGATAACGGCCACCCGGTGGTGCTGGCGGGCGATTACAACGTGGTGCCCACCGACGAGGACATCTATAACCCGCGCTCCTGGACCAAGGATGCGCTGTTGCAGCCGGAAAGCCGCGCCTGTTACCAGCGCCTGCTGGATCAGGGCTGGACCGATGCGCTTCGTGCCAAGTACCCGGACGAGCGCATCTATACCTTCTGGGATTATTTTCGGCAGCACTGGCAGAAAAACTCCGGCCTGCGCATCGACCATTTGCTGCTCAGTGCCGACCTGGCGCCTCGCTTGCTGGAGGCGGGTGTGGATCGCTGGGTGCGTGACCAGGAGCATGCCAGTGATCACGCGCCCACCTGGATCACGCTGGCAGCCGTCGGCAGCGACGCGGCGAAAAAGCCAGGCAAGCGCCGGCCGTCGTCCGCAACCAAGTAACGGCTGAAACGGCGCTAGGCTCTAACGTGAGGCTTTGCGACGCGTTCCGGCCCAAAGCCGCCACTGTTAGAACGCCTACGATTCTTACGCTGATCGAGCGTACGGAGTACCCCACATGAGCCGGGATACCGATCTGGATGGCAGCAGCGCATCGCCGTTGAAAGTCGGCGGTGCGGAGCCCATCAACCTGTCCATCGACGAGATGCTGGTGGAGGCCTTGGGCGTGGTGCGGCGGCATCTGCGGATGGAAGTCGCCTTTATCGGCGAGTTTCGAGAGGGGCGGCGGATATTCCGCCATGTCGAGGGGGATCCCCGCGCGATGCCGCTGGCACTGGCAGTTGGTGACAGTGGCCCGCTGGAAGAGAGCTACTGCCAGCGAATCGTCGACGGTCGCCTGCCGGAGCTCATTCAGGACGCGGCCGGCATCGAGGAAGCGCTGACACTTCCGCAGACGCTCAGTGTGCCGATCGGGGCGCATGCCAGCGTGCCGATTCGCTTCAGCGATGGGTCGCTCTACGGGACCTTCTGCTGCTTCGGAACACAGCCGGACAGGAGCCTGGAGCTCTGCGATCTGACCGCCCTGCGCCTGTTTGCCCGCTTTGCCGGCGGGCTGCTCGAGCGGCACGCCATCAGTGAGCGGCAGCGCAGCGAGAGGTTAGAACGCATCAGGGCGGTGATGGACAGGCGCGATTTCTGGACCGTGTACCAACCGATCTTCCACCTGGCCAATGACCGCATCGTCGGTTACGAAGCGCTGGCGCGGTTTCGCCCCGAGCCTTACCGCTCGCCAGACCTCTGGTTCGACGAGGCCGGGGAGGTCGGCTTGCGCACGGAGCTGGAGCGCATGTTGCTGGAAACGGCACTGATGGGCCTGCCACTGATTCCCGATGACGTCTATCTGTCGCTCAACGTATGCCCGGATGCCCTGCTGGACGGGACGGTGGTGGAGCTGCTCGCCAGTCAGCCGCTGCACCGCTTGATGCTCGAGGTGACTGAGCACCGCTCGATCGTCGACTACAGCCTGATCGCCGAGATTCTCGAGCCGCTACGCCGGGCTGGCCTGCGCCTGGCCGTCGATGACGCCGGCGCCGGTTATGCCAGCTTCCGGCACATCCTCAAACTCAAGCCGGACGTCATCAAACTCGACCGGAGCCTGATCAACAATGTCGACCATGACAGCGACTGCTGTGCCATGGCGGCCGCGCTGATCCGCTTCGCCGAGCAGACCGGCAGCAAGGTCGTCGCCGAGGGCGTCGAGACGGACGGTGAACTGGCGGTATTGCGCGGCCTGCAGGTGGCCAATGCCCAGGGCTTCCTGTTGGGGATGCCGCAGCCGCTGGCTGAACCGCAGCGCTGAACCCGTGTGGCAAGGCAGGTCGGCGATCGTGTCGAATGCGTGCCATCGCGCCTCATGAACGATCGCACCATGGTCGTTGGCGGCGCGCCCCTCTACAATCGGCGCCACCGCCGTAGGGCTTGCCGAGTCGTCCGGCACTAGGCGCCATCCTCTCGTTGCTCGGAGCCTCCGCGTTGTCCATCTCCCGCTCCCGTCGCGTCCCGGCCTGGTTGGCCACCTTCGCGGTGTTGCTGCATCTGTTGGCGATGCCGCTGATGGGCAGTGCCTCGCCGATGATGGGCATGGTGGGGCACTGCGCAACGGCCGAGGCGCGCCAGCACGATGCGCATCCTCTTGCCGCACAGGCCGAGGCCGCGCCGGAGGGGCACGCCGCGCATGCCGGCCAGTCCGAGCCGCTGCCGGCCCCGGTTCACTCGCCCGGAATGCCGTGCTGCTGCGCCGCCGGGGCCGCGGCGCTGGCGGCGATTGCCCCGAGCGCACCGCAATTGCCGGCGCCACGGCGTGCCGCGCTGGGCCCGCTGCCGCTTGCCTGCGCCGCGCACGCCTCGCCGCGGTATTGCTGGCCGAGCCTCAACCCCCGCGCGTCTCCCCACGTCTGATCGGTGCTCCCCCATTGCCATCGCCGGCGGTCACCTCGCGCACCGCTGGTTTGCCTGCCGCTGGCCCAGTCCGGCCGCGGCCCCGATCGAGCGAACGAACATGTCTGCACAGAATCCCGACGCCCGCCCCGAGGCGTCCTTAACACTATCCCCTAGGCAACAACCGCTGCTCGGCTTGTTGATTCGTCTGCACCTGTACGTCGGCCTGCTGGTCGGCCCGTTCATCTTCGTGGCGGCGTTGAGCGGTCTGGTCTACGCCTTGACGCCGCAGCTGGAGAACCGCCTGTATGCGGCGCAGCTGTACACCGACAGCACCGGCTCGGCGCTGCCGCTGGCGCGCCAGGTCGAGGTGGCCCGGGCCTACGTCGGCGAGGCCGCGACCCTGTCGGCGGTGCGTCCGGCACCCCAGCCGGGCAGCACGACGCGGGTGATGTTCAGGACGCCCGCGCTGGGCGACTCGGAAAGTCGCGCCGTGTTCATCGATCCGGTCACCGCCGACATCCGCGGTGACCTGCCGGTGTACGGCACCAGCGGCGTGCTGCCACTGCGCACCTGGCTCGATCAATTCCACCGCAGTCTGCTGCTCGGCGAGCCGGGCCGGTTATACAGCGAGCTGGCGGCATCCTGGCTTTGGGTCGCCGCCTTGGGTGGCGTGGCGCTGTGGTGGCTGCGTCGCCGGCGACAGCCGCCTACCGCGTTGCCACGCCGCCGCGGGCTGCGTCGCTGGCACGTGACCCTGGGGCTATGGCTGTTCATCGGGTTGCTGTTCTTCTCGGCCACCGGGCTGACCTGGTCACGCTGGGCCGGAGACAACATCGGTGTCGCTCGGGCGGCGTTGGGCATGTCGACGCCGAGCGTGTCCACCGCGCTGGATGGCGCTTCCGTCGCGCCAGTCGGCGAGCACGCCCATCACGCCGGGATGGCGATGCCGGCTGCACCACCGCAGGATTCCAGGCTGTTCGATGCGGTGCTCGTCGCGGCCCGTGGAGCGGGAATCGACGCCGGCAAGGTGGAAATCGTGCCGGCCAGCGCGCCGGATCGCGCCTGGACGGTGACCGAAATCGACCGCAGCTGGCCGACCCAGGTCGACGCCGTGGCGATCGATCCGCGCACCCTGCGCATCACCGACCGCATCGACTTCGCCAGCTTTCCCCTGGCCGCCAAGCTCACGCGATGGGGTATCGATGCGCACATGGGCGCGCTGTTCGGCCTGGCCAATCAGCTGCTGCTGGCCGCTACGGCCCTCGGGCTGGCGACGCTGGTGGCGCTCGGTTACGTGATGGGGCTGCGCCGCACGACGGCCCGCCGCGTTGGCCTGGTGCAATCGCTGGCGGCGCTATCGCCGTCTGCGCGGCTGCTCACGCTGGGCCTTGCCGTGCTGTTCGGCCTCTGCCTGCCGGTGCTGGGCGTCAGCCTGCTGCTGTTTCTGATCGGCGAGGCGGTGTACGACGCCCTGGCGCGGTCGCGTCGGCTGCGAGTCGGTCAGCCGGGCTGAGGCGGTTCGCGGCTGGCTTGCCAGCCGCCCCCCAGCACCTGGTACAGGCGGATCAGCGCATTGAGCTGGCTTTCGCGCAATTGCACGGCGGCCAGCTCGGTGTTGAACAGGTTGCGCTGGGCATCGAGGGTTTCCAGGTAAGACGAATAACCGGCGCGGTAGCGGTCTTCGGCGTAGGTCAGCGAGCGCGCCAGCACGGCGCGCCGAGCGGCAACGCGGGCGAGCTGTTGGCGCAGGTTGCCGACCGCGGCCAGGCTGTTCTCCACCTCGTTAAAGGCTTGCAGGGCCGTGGCGCGGTAAGCGAACGCCGCCTGATCGCGCTGGGCGGTGGCGATGTTCACCCCGGCTTCCAGCCGCCCGGCGTTGAAGATCGGTGCGAGCACGCTGGCGCCGAGATCCCAGACCCGCACCGGGTCGTAATCCAGCGAGTTGACGAACAGCTGGCCGAGGCTGGCCGACAACTGAACCTGGGGCAGGAAACGGTCACGTTGGGCTTGCAGGTTGAGGCTGCTGGCAGCCAGCAGCAACTCGGCCTGCTGAATGTCCGGGCGGCGGCGCAGCAGGGTGGACGGCAGCAAGCCGGGCACCGCTGGCGGCTCGAGGACCAAGAGGTCGGCGCCCCGTTCGATCTGGCCAGGTAGGCGTCCAGTGAGCAGGCGCAGGGCGTTTTCCTGTTCGCGGATCGCCTGCTGCAAGCGCGGCAGCAGTTCGGCCGCGGCTTCGTACTCCGACTGCGCCTGGGTCAGCTCCAGTTGCGAGGTGTAGCCGAGGCCGGCGCGGTCTTCGGCAACGCGCAGCGCCTCCTGCCGGGACTTGACCGTCTCTCGGGTCACGTACAGTTGCCGGTCCAGTGACAGCAGCGAGACGTAGGCCCGCGCGGTGGTGCTGGCCACCGCCAGGCGCACTGCGTCGCGCTCGGCTTCGCTCGCCTGGAACTGCAGTTCGGCCGCGTCGCGCAGGCGCCGCAGCCGGCCCCAGAGATCGACTTCGTAAGACACCTGCAGCGCGGGCTGCACGGCGGTGGTGTGCGTGATCCCCAACACGCTCAGCTCGCGTTTGCGTTGCGCCCCGAGCACCGCGTCCAGCGACGGCAGCAGGGCGGCATGCGACAGCTGGATCTGCTCGCGCGCCTGCTCGACCCGCGAGGCGGCACTCAGCACATCGGTGTTGTTGGCCAGGGCGGCCTCGACCAGCGCCGTCAGCTGCGGGTCGGCGAAGGCTTTCCACCAGGTCGCGGAAATCTCCACCGGTTTCGCCCCCGGCTCGCGCCAGTCGGCCGGCGGGGTGAACGCGGCCTGCGGTGGCAGTGGCTTGCGGGCCGGCATGCAGCCGGCCAGCGGCAGCAGCAACAGCGCCGTCAGCAGGCAGGGCAGGGTGCAGGGGCGACGGCTCATTGCGCGTCTTCCGCAACCGGCTGCTCGGTTTGCACGGCGGCGCCGGTGTCGACGTGGGTCACCACCGAAAGCCCCGGCCGCAGGCGCTGGGCCAACGGCTGGTCGGGATCGATGGAGATGCGCACCGGCACGCGCTGGACCACCTTGGTGAAATTGCCGGTGGCGTTGTCCGGCCGCAGCACGCTGAACTCCGAACCGGTGGCCGGTGCCAGGCGTTGCACGTGGCCGTTCAGGCGCGCGCCGTCCAGCGCGTCGACTTCGATTTGCACGGGTTGGCCTGGCCGCATGGCAAAGGTCTGGGTTTCCTTGTAGTTGGCGATCACCCAGAGCTGTTCCGGTACCAGGTAGAGCAGCTGCGAACCGGCCGTCACGTACTGGCCCTGGCGCACCGTGACCTCGCTGACCTGCCCGTCGCGTGGGGCTTCGATCAGGGTGTTGTCCAGGTCGATCCGCGCCCGTTGCAGCGCGGCTTCGGCAATTTCGACCTGCGCCTGCAAACCGCCACGGGACACCTCACTGGCCTTGAGCGTCTGCTCGGCGATGGCGATTGCTGCCTGTGCCTGCTCCACCCGGGCCGCCGCGGCTCGAGCGCTGGCGCGGATCTGGTCGCGCTCACGGATCGAGACCGAACCGCGCTGGGCCAGCTCGTTGACGCGCTTCTCGTCAGCCAGGGCGCGTTGCCGTTCGGCCTTGGCGGACGACAGCTCGGCGCGGCGAGAGGCCAACGTGGCCGCGTTCGAGGCGAGGGTCTGTTCGAGGTTTTCCAGATCGAAGCGCCGTGCGGCCAGCTCCGCGCGGCGCTGCTCGACGGTCTGGCGGTACTGACGATCGTCGATGCGCACCAGCTTCTGGCCCTTCGCGACCTGTTCGAAATCCTGTACCAGGACCTCGGTCACATAGCCGTTGACCTGCGGCGCGAGCACCGTGATCTGCCCACGCACATAAGCGTTCTCGGTGACGGCCACCTGCCCGCTGAAGGGCCAGAGCTGCCAGGCATACAGGATCGCCAGCACCCCGATGAGCGCCACCAGCACCATCAGGATCACCGAGCGGCGGCTCGGCTTGATGGTCTTCGGTGGGTCGTCAGGCGCCGGGCCGGCATCGGTCGCGGCCGCCGACGGTTGCGGCGGCTGAGCGGTCTGGAGGTTTTCCGGGTCCTCGGATTGGGGGCGTTCACTCATGGAGAGGCAGCGTTCCTGTTCTGCTGCGCGATGCGCAGGGTGCGATAGAGCGTCCAGCCGAATACCGCGATGGCGAGCACGCCGATCAGCCGGAATACATCATTGAAGGCCAGCACGTTGGCTTCACGCGTGGCCGCCTGGCTCAGCTGCGCCGCGCTCTGCGCCTGGCGCAGGTTCGGGTCGGTCTGGCGTGGCGTCAACGCCTGGCTCTGGGCCTGCAGGCGTGCGGCGACGCGCGGGTCGCCGGGCACCACCTGCTCGGTCAGGTGGCTGGAGTGGTACTTCTCACGCATCACCTGATAAGTGCCGAACAGCGCCGGCGCCGCCAGGCCGCCAAGGCTCTGGGTCATGGTGAACAAGACGATGAAAGTAACCAGATAGTTCGGCCCGTTGCGCAGCGCCCGGCCAATGCCGGTGATCAGCAGCGGCCCGAGAAACATGCCGCTGGCGAAGGCGAGCAGACCCTGGCTGAGGAACATGTCATGCGGGCGGGTCAGGTTGGTGGCGTCGATGTCGAGAAAGCTGGCGATGGCGATCAGCACGATCGACAACAGGATCTGCGGGAAGGCCATGGCCGGGCTAAAGGTCATCGCGCTGCCGGCGATGCCCATGGTCAGCCCCAACAGAATCACGGCGTACAGCGGTTGCAGCTGTTCGGTACCCATGCCGAGCGTCTGCAGCAGGCCGACCGCGCCGTAGGTCTGCTCGGACAACAGCAGGCGCAGCATCAGCGCACCGAAGGTGAAACGCAGCATCTCGGCGGTACCCAGCCAGCGCGTGTGCAGCAACGGATTGCGCCGGTGATGCTCGATCATGAACGCCGCGCAGATGAGCAACAGTGCCGCGATCAGGGCGTAGCCGAGCCATGGCTGCTCGGTCCACCAGAGGATGCGGCCCTGCGCCAGCACCGCCGCGATCAGCGCCAGGGCGGGGGCGAGCAGGGCGAAGGTGAGGAAGTCCAACGGCTCGAAAACCTTGATGCGCTCGCCCAGCGGCAACTTGAGCACCACCACCGCGGCCAGCGAGCACAGCGCCAGGCCGCTTTCGAACACATACAACCGATGCCACTCGCCCAACACCAGCAGCGCCGGCGACAGCAGCCAGGCCAGCGGCGTGCCCAGCTGGGATATCCCGAAACCGAGGATCACCGCTTTCGGCAGGTCGGACTTGCGAAACGCCTGGAGCATATAGAGCAGCCCCAGCGACGAAGTGGTGGCCGCCGCCAGGCCGCTGGCCGCGCGCACGAAGATGGCCATCTCCAGCCCTTCGACGAACACGTGGGCGATGCTCAGCAAGGCATAGAGCGTCAAGCCGATCTCGGCGAAGCGCCGCAGGCCGTACTGTTGACGGAACTTGATCATCAGCAGGTTGGCCGACACGTTGACCATGAAATACGCCGCCGGCAGCCAGGCCGCCTGCGACGGCGTCAGGCCGAGGTCGCCCTGGATGCTCGGCAGGTTGGCGATGAACAACGCATTGCCCAGCCCGCCGGTGATGCCCACCAGCACCGCGACGCAGGCATAGGCGATGCGCAGCGGCATGGGGTGCAGCAGGATCGCCGGGGAACCGGGCATCGAGGGGCGTTCTTCGGGTGCCCAGCGAGGAACCGGGGCGAGGTATTGCGGCATTGGCGGTAGCGCTCGAAAAAAGAAAACACAGCGTGGTCGTCAACTTCAGGTTAACGCGGTTTTCTTTCGGACAACCTTCAGCGCGAAATGATTGGTTACGCAGCGCCGCCGCGAAAACAATCGTGCCGGTCTGGCTGGCAGCGACGGCTTCGATCGGACGAAAGCCTTGGCGACAGGTGCCGAACGCTCGGAAACCACCTGCCACCTCAGGCATGCCCAGCGGCTCAGTTACCGCGGTAGGTCGAGAAACCGTATGGGCTGAGCAACAGCGGGATGTGGTAGTGCGGCACCGTGCCGTCCACTTCGAAGATCACCGGGACCTCGGGGAAGAAGCTCGCCGTGTCGTGTGCCTTGAACCAGTCGCCGGTTTTGAAGGTGACGCGGTAGGTGCCTTTTTCCAGCGCCTTGTCTTGTGGGTACAGCGCGGTGATGCGGCCCTGCTGGTTGGTGACGCCGTCGCTCAGCGCCGTCCACTGCTTGCCGTTTTGCTTCTCCAGCGTGACCTTCACGTCAGGCGACGGCAGGCCGTCGTTGAGGTTGAGGACGTGCACGCTGAGCGGGTTGTCGGCTGCCATGGCGAGGCTGGACAGGCTGGCGAGGACGAGGCTGGCGCAAAGAGTTTTCAAAGCAGTCATGGGGGTTCTCCGATCAGGATTTGGAAGGCAACAGCTGAGCGATCGCCTGGGTGGCGCAGGCTTCGTCGGTTTCGGCGCCGCCAGCACCGGCTACGCCGATGGCACCGATCACCTCGTCGCCGACGCGTAGCGGGACGCCGCCGCCGAGCAGCAGCAGTTCATCGAGGGTGTTGAGATTGGCGGCGTCCGGGTTGTTACGTGCACGCTCACCGAACAAACGCGTGGGCGTCTTGCTCGATAGCGCGGTGTAGGCCTTGCGCTGTGCGGCGATGGTGTTGTGCGGCCCGACATTGTCATCACGCTGTAGCGCGACGAGATTGCCGCCGCGATCGACCACTGCCACAGCGGCGGTACGGCCGTCGGCATGGCAGGCCGCCATGGTGGAGTCGAGCAGGGCGTTGGCCAGTTGCAGCGAGACGTTCTGCTGGCTGACAGGTTGCGGTGTGGCGGCCAGCGCCTGGGCACTGGCAAGCGCCAGGCCGAGCAGCGACAGGGGAACAATGCGCATCGGTTTCTCCTCAATGGGCTCCGTGGAGCAGGTGGCGCCATCCTGTGCGGGCGGCCCCGTCAAACCCATTGCCGGCGGATTACGTATTTGTAATGGGATAAAGGCTCTGGCCGGCCTAGCCTATGTGCCTCGCCCGGGAGGTACAGATGCGCATACTGGTGGTGGAAGACGAATTCAAGACAGCCGATTACCTGCGCAAGGGCTTGAGCGAATCCGGCTATCTGGTGGAGGTCGCGCTCAATGGTCTGGACGGCCAGCACCTGATTCAGGAGAGCGAGTTCGACCTGATCATCCTCGACGTCATGCTGCCCGGCATCGACGGCTGGCAGCTGTTGCAAGTCGTGCGGCGCAAGGCACAGACGCCGGTGCTGTTTCTCACCGCACGCGACGCCGTGGAGGATCGGGTCAAGGGCCTCGAACTCGGCGCCGATGATTACCTGGTAAAGCCGTTTTCCTATGCCGAGCTGCTGGCGCGGGTGCGCACCTTGCTGCGTCGCGGGCCGCCGCGCGAGGTCGAGCATTTCAGGGTGGCCGATCTGGAGCTGGACCTGCTGCGCCGTCGCGTCAGCCGCAACGGCGAGCGGCTGACGCTGACCAACAAGGAGTTCGCGCTGCTGCATCTGCTGCTCAGCCGCGAAGGCGAGGTGCTGTCACGAGCGCAGATCGCTTCGCAGGTCTGGCAGATGAATTTCGACAGCGACACCAATGTGGTCGATGTCGCCATTCGCCGTCTGCGCGCCAAGGTGGACGACCCCTACCAGCCCAAGCTGATCCATACCGTACGCGGCATGGGTTACCTGCTGGAGGCACCGGAATGAGCCTGATGCCACGTTCGCTGAGCCTGCGGCTGGCGCTGATGTTCGCGCTGGTCAGCACGGCGCTGCTGGGCGCCATCGGTTTCTATCTGTACCAGTCACTGGAGCGCGAGATCGCCTGGCGCGACGATCAGGCCTTGCTGGGTCGGCTGGAGCGCATGCGAGCCCTGCTCGATGACAGCGATAGCATCGAGGCATTGCGTGAGCGGCCCCAGCTCTACGCCAACATGCTCGGCAATCGGGACAACCTGCTCTGGGTGCTGGGAGAGGGCGGCCAGCCGCTGATCGAGATCAATCCTGCCAAGCTGGCGATCCCGCAGCTGCCGCTTGAGGCGCAGCCGCGACTCGATGACCTTGGCGACCAGGCGCGCCTGGCCTGGGTGCATATCGAGCGGCCGGAGGGCGGTCTGACGTTGATCGCCGGCAAATTGCTGGCCGAGCGTGAGCAGATGCTGGCGGCGTACCGCCTGAAACTCTGGCTGGCGCTGGTAACCGGCGCGCTGCTGGCGTTTCTGCTGGGCTGGCTGGTCAGCGAGCGGGGGCTGCGGCCGGTGCGCCAGCTGACCCGCCGCGCATTGGCGATCGACGTCCAGCACCTGCACCTGCGAATCGACGATTGCGCCGAGTTCAGTGAGCTCCGCGCCTTGAGCGATGCACTGAACCAGATGCTGGCGCGGCTAGAGGCGGGTTTCACCCAGCTGTCGCGGTTCTCCGAGGATCTGGCGCACGAAATGCGCACCCCGCTCAGCAACCTGATGGGCCAGACCCAACAGGCGCTGCGCCGGGTGCGTTCGCTGGAGGACTACCAGAGTCTTCTGGCGTCCAACCAGGAGGAGTACGAGCGTCTGGCGCGCATGATCAACAACATGCTGTTCCTTGCGCGTACCGAGCAGGCAAACGAACGGGTCGGCCTGCAGGAGATCGACCTGGCCGAAGCGGTGGAGCAGATCGGCGACTATTTCGAAGGCATTGCCGAAGAGCACGGCATGCGCCTGCAGAATGAGGCAACCGGCAAGCTGCGGGCCGACCCCGATCTGCTGCGCCGGGCGCTGGCCAACCTGATCGCCAATGCGCTGCGCTACGGCGAGGCGGCGACGGTCGTAACCGTGGTCAGCCAATGCACGGGCGATCGAATCGTGATCAGCGTCGCCAACAAGGGCCCCGCGATTCCTCCGGAGCACCTGCCGCGCCTGTTCGACCGCTTCTATCGCTGCGATCCGTCCCGTGCCGAGCCGGGCGACTCTGGCGGGCTGGGACTGGCCATAGTGCGCTCGATCATGCAGCTGCATGGCGGCGAGGTGCGGGTGACAAGCGACGCGACAGGCACCTGCTTCAGCTTGGCCTTTCCTCGTTGAGCGCGGCTTCCACCGGGCGGGCCGGCTGAACCTTTGTCGAAACGGCACAGTCGACTTAACAGGTTGGCCGTGTTTGTTCCGGCCCGTTCAGAAGCCCTCAGGAGGACTCTTCATGGATACCAAAGACACCATTTCCGTACTCAACGATCTCATCGAAACCAGCAAGGATGGAGAGAAGGGTTTTCGCGAATGCGCTGAGGATCTGAAGAGCCCGCAGCTGAAAACCAGCATGACCCAGCGTGCCCAGGACTGCGCCACGGCCGCCGCCGAGTTGCAGCAATTGGTGCGCTCGCTGGGCGGCGACCCGGAGACCTCGACCAGCACCGCCGGCGACATGCACCGTCGCTGGGTGGATCTGAAATCGATGCTGACCGGCAAGGACGACGAGGCGATCCTCAACGAATGCGAGCGTGGCGAGGATGTTGCCCTCAAGAGCTACCGCAAGGCGTTGGAGAAAGAACTGCCGCCAGAGGTCCGCGCGGTGGTCGAACGTCAGATGCAGGGCGTGCAGCGCAACCATGATCAGGTCAAGGCACTGCGCGACGCCGAGCGTGCCCGCAGCTGACCGCATTTTCGATCTGCGATGCGCCGGCCCTGGGCCGGCGTATTCGTTTCTACCACCGGTAAACGGTCGGGCCGGCTGCGATTCGCAGCGAGCTGCTAAGCTAACGCCCTTCGTTTTTCCGGGAGCCGGCTCATGAATTCATTCATTACCCCTCCTCCGGCTGATGAGACCCGTGCCCAGCGCGCGGAGCTGGCGCGGCTGGTGGCCAGTCTTGTCAGCGGTGAGGGTATGCACCCGACGGCGATCGAACCGCTGCATCTGGTCCGCTGCGACCGCCCTGGCGAGATAACCCACGGCCTGCACAAGCCGGCGCTGTGCATCATCGTTCAAGGCGGCAAGGAAGTGCTGTTGGCCAACGAACGCTACTGTTACGACCCGCTGCATTACCTGGTGGTGTCCGTCACGCTGCCCGTGGCCGGCCGTGTGGTGCGCGCGTCCGCTGCCGAGCCCTATATCTGCATTCGTCTGGATATCGCCCCTGCGCTGATTGCCGACCTGATCAGCGAAACCGAGCCGCTCATGCCGGACACCGAGGTGAATGGGCGTGGCCTGTATCTGGATCGCATCGACGCGCCCCTGCTCGATGCCACCCTGCGCCTGGTGAGGCTGCTCGGCAATCCGAAGGATATCCCGGTGCTGGCGCCGCTCGCCCTGCGCGAGATTTTCTATCGCCTACTCTGCGGGCCGCAGGGTCGACACCTGCAGGATGTGGCGCTGCAGGGCAGCCAGTCGCACCGCGTCAACCGCGCCATCGAATGGCTCAACCACAACTATGTCGAGCCGCTGCGCATCGATGAACTGGCGCGGCGAGTCAACCTCAGCAGTTCCAGCCTGCACCACCGTTTCAAGGCGCTGACCGCCATGAGCCCGCTGCAATATCAGAAACAGCTCCGCCTGCAGGAGGCGCGTCGCCTGTTGATGGCCGAAGGACTGGAGGTGTCGGCGGTCGGCTACCGGGTCGGCTACGAGAGCCCATCGCAGTTCAGTCGCGAATACAGCCGGCTGTTCGGCGCCTCCCCGCTGAAGGATCGCGCGCGGCTGCGCAGCATCGCCTGATCGCCGCTTGAGGCCGGATGTTCAGGGGTGGGTGGCCGCGCCGCGGCGCCGTCGTTGCGCAACGAACCAGCGCCGTTCACGGCTCGGCGTTCAGCGCGCCGAATCATGCCCGCGGCGGGGCACCAGCTCAAAGGCGATGCACCAGTTCTGCAGCGGGTAGGGCTTGCCCACCAGCACGTCGATGTTGGCTTCGGCCGGCATGCCTTCGTCGGGCAGGTACTCGTACTGAGCGTCCGCCACGGTCGGGTCGCTGTCGTGCAGCTCACCGGCGCCGCCGGCCGCCTGGCTGGCGTAGCGGATGGTCGGCGTGCCCACCAGGTCGCGCGCGGTTACCAGGCGCAGCACGGTATCGGCGGCCGCTTCGATGTTTTCCACCGGGACCTTGCCCTGGTCGTCGGTAATGACGAACCCGTAGTTCTCGATCATCTGCGCCTGGTGCCCGATATAGGGTTCGCTGAAGGCCAGCGGCGGATGTGGTACGTGGAAATCGATAAGGATCTCGCGCCCCTCCTGGGTGGCGCCGAGCGGCGACAGTGGTTGCCAGCCGCGGCGCTGGACGACGACCTGGTGGTAGACCTTGCCGAGCATCTGGCCGAACCAGCGGTAGCCGTTAGCCGTCAGGTGCGTGCCCTGGTCGACGTAGGGATAGACCGGCCCGGCTAGATACCAGTTGGGCTCTTCGCGCGCCAGCTCCCACTGCGCCATGCCGATGTCGAGGCTGCCGTTGACCACCGAGGTCTTGGCGTCGGTCTGGTAGCTGATGAAGGCCGGCATCTGCACCTGGCCGAAGGCGCGCGCGGTGTCGCGGTAGAGGTCGTCGCGCAGTTGCCGCAACGCGGTCTTGTAGCGCTGCTTGTCGTTGATGCCGCCCTGGACCTCGGCATAGTCGTATTCGCCCTGCAGCCAGAAGAACGCGCTCAGGCTGTAGCTTGCGCCGCTTGACTCGGCGACCTGGCGCGCCTGATCGACCGCCTGCAATACGCGTTTGTATTCCTGGGTGCCGCCGACCTTGGACAGCTGCGCGATGGAGCGGCCGGAGGTGGCGGCGTTGCTGGCGACCAGCAGATGCGCGGGGTCGGCGTCGAGCCCCTTGTCCTGCAGGTAGAGGTGCCGCGCCATGTTCAGCGCGCCTACCTCGACCGACTCGCCTTCTTCCTGGTCGTGCGGCTTCAGCGCCGCCACGGCAGCGCTGTCGAGCAGCACCTTCGGATCACGCTTGAGCTGCACCACGGCCCGCAGCGGCTTGAACGCTGCACCGCCCACCGGGACGAAACGGTCGCCGCTGAAGGTGGCCGAACGTGTCGAGTCGCCGAGCATGAGGTTGTCGTAGCCCGGCTTCTTGGACAGCGCCGGCCAGCCCTCGGCGGCTGATGCGAGCGACTGGCCGAAGGTGACGATGTGGTTGTACTGGGCCTCGAGCGGCGGCGGGAGCAACTTCGGCCGCTCGAGCATCTGTTGGCTCCAGCGCTTGTTCTGCGCATCGCGATCGGCCAGGGCCTGTTCGTTCGCCTGGACCAGCAATGGGCTACCGCACAGCAGCAGGCTGGCCAGGACCACGGAGCGGGATACGCGGCGCGACACGTGAGGGAGGTTATGAGGCGAACAGGGCATTGGTCGGGACCTTTCGGTGAGTGCAGACGAACGCTATGCGGCCCGGGGGCGGCGCATGGGTGTCAGGGCTGGCGTTTTCGACGGTCGCTACGTCGCTTAGTTCGGATAGCCCTGCACGCGTGGCGGCGGGGCGGCAGCTGCGAGGCGTTCCCGTGCGGCGACGAGCGCGGCGGCGAGCTCCTCCAGCCGGTACGGCTTGGCCAGAATCTGCACACCTTCGGCTTCGGCGGAATGCTTGACCGCTTCAGCGTAGCCGCTGGTCAACAGTACCGGCACGTTGAAGCGCCGGGCGCGGATTTCCCGTGCCAGCTCCAGCCCGTTCATGCCGCCGGGCATCATCACATCGGAGAACACGATATCGACGCTGCGGCCGTTGGCCAGCGCACCCAGCGCGGCGGCCGCGCTGGCGGCATGGGTAACGTGATAACCGAGGTGCTGGAGCATTTCGCCCACCAGCGCCGCGACTTCGGCGTCGTCATCGACCAGCAGGACATCGCCGGCCGACACCTCGACGGCCTCGTCGATCGGCACCTGGTCCTTGGCTCGGCTCGGCATACGGGTCGCGCGCGGCAGCAGCATCACCACGCTGGTGCCTTTCGCGCAGTCGGTATCGATCCATACCGAACCGCCGGACTGCCGTGCGAACCCGTAGACCTGAGCGAGTCCCAGTCCGGAGCCCTTGCCGATTTCCTTGGTGGTGAAGAAGGGATCGAAGACGCGGTTGCGAACCTCCACCGGAATGCCGGTGCCAGAGTCGATCACCGCGAGCCGGACGAAGTCGCCGCGTCGGCCCAGCACTTCCTCGTTCGGCGCGTTGCAGGCCTGCAGCAGGATCGAGCCGCCGTCGGGCATGGCGTCGCGCGCATTGACCGCCAGATTGAGGATCACCAGTTCCAGCTCGCCCGGGTCGACTTCGACCGGCCAGAGGTCCGCCGCGAATTCCTGCTTCACATGCACGTCGCCTCGCAGGCTGCGATCGAGCAGTTCGCGCATCTGGCCGATGCGCTGGGCCAGGTCCACCGGCTCGGGTGCCAGGGATTGGCGTCGGGAGAAGGCCAGCAGCTGACGGGTCAGCGCCGAGCCTCGTTGAGCGGCCTGGCGCATACCGTCCATCAAGCGCTTGCGGCGCTCCGGATCGGCGCGGCGATCGAGCATGTCGAGCCCGCCGGAGATGACCATCAGCAGGTTGTTGAAGTCGTGGGCAATGCCGCCGGTGAGCTGGCCGATGGCTTCGATCTTCTGCGTCTGGCGCAGGGTTTCCTCGATGTGCGCGCGCTCGTCCATCTGGGTACGCAGTTCCAGGTTGGCCTGCTCCAGGGCGCGGGTGCGTTCGACCACCAGGGCTTCGAGTTCGTGTGACGCCTGTTCGCGGGCCTCGATCAAGGCGCGCACTTCATATTGCCGAAGACGCCCGCGCACGGCGGCCTGCAGGGCACTGGACAGGGTGATGCTCTGCACCGGGCGTTCCAGCAACGAAACGTTGCGCAGGGCGGCGACCATGCGCTGGCGCCACGCGCTGACCGCTGGCTGCTGATGCTTGCTGGTCAGCACCACGAACGGGAAGTCGGACCAGGCCGGTTGCTGGTCGACCCAGGTCGCCAGTGCCTGCAGATCCTGACCGAACAGGGCCTCTTCGGCGATGAACACCGCATCGGCATCCCGTTCGGCCCGTTCCAGGACCTCGGCCAGGCTGTGACCCACTTCGGCCTGCATGCCACTGCGGCGCAGCACATCGGCTGCCGCCGGGCCGTCCCGGCCGATGGGGGCAAAGACGACTACTAGGGGGCTGTCTCGCTTAGGCGTCGTCATGCTCGTCTTTCATGAGAGGCGTCGCATCGCCGGTGTACTGCGGCGTGCCCGAGAATATACCGCTGAAGGCGGTGAGCGGCGGACCCACCTTGATGCCGGAGGCGCCGAGGCGAAACTCCCTGATGGTGTCCTCGTGACGTCCGCTGCGCTTTTTGACCACTGACAGCGCACGCCGCACCACGCCAGCGTGTTCGAAGTAGCGCAGCATGATAACCGCATCACTCAGGTAGCTGATATCGATCGGCGTGTCCATCGGCCCCACCAGACCATGCTGAGCCAGCACCATTACGCTGATCACGCCTTTCTGGCCGAGGTAGCTCAGCAGCTCATGCATCTGCAGGATCAGAAAGCGACCGTCGGGCATGGCGTTCAGGTAGCCGTTGAGGCTGTCGAGAACCACCAGCTGCGCATTTCTCACCTCGACGCTGTGGCGTACGGCGGCGGTGAATTCACCAGGCGACAACTCGGCGGGGTCGACCTGTTGCAGGTGCAGTTGGCCGTTGTCGATCCAGGGTTGCAAATCCAGTCCCAGCGCACGTCCACGCGCCAGCAGGGTGCCGATGCCTTCGTCGAAGATGAAGAAGGCGACCTGTTCGCCGCGCTTGCACGCCGCTTCGGCGTAGGCCAGGGCAAGCGATGATTTACCGACCCCCGCTGCGCCGATCAACAGGGCATTGGTGCCGCGCTCCAGCCCGCCTCCCAGCATCTGGTCCAGTTTGTCGTTGCCACTGGAGGTGAGTTCGCCGACGAACGGGGAATGATGCTCGGCGGCGATCAGGCGCGGGTAGATCGCCAGGCCGCCCTTCTTGATCGTGAAGTCGTGATAGCCGCCGCGGAACTGGATGCCGCGCATCTTGATCACGCGCAGACGCCGGCGCTCGGCGCCGTAATCGATCGCCAGCTGCTCGAGCTTCACCACGCCGTGGGAGATCGAGTGAAGCTGAAGGTCGCCGATTTCGGACGTCTGATCGTCGAGCAGGATGACCGTGCAGCGACGGGTCGTGAAGAAATGCTTGATCGCCAGCACCTGGCGGCGGTAGCGCAGCGGGCTCTGTGCCAGCAGACGCATCTCCGACAGGCTGTCGAAGATCACCCGCGTCGGGTTGGTCTCGCTGACCCGGTCGAAGACCTGCTTGGTCGTCTCGCTCAGCTCCATCTCCGCAGGATGCAGAACGGTCAGTTCCAGCTCGGGGTCGAGGGTGTTCTCGGGCGTCACCAGCTCGAACACATCGATGCCTTCAAGGGTCCAGCCGTGACGCTTGGCGACCAGCTCCAGTTCGAGCTTGGTTTCCGACAGGGTCACGTAGAGCACGCGCTCGCCATGGCGCACGCCCTCGAGGAGAAACTGCAGCGCGATGGTCGTCTTGCCGGAGCCGGGGCTGCCCTCGTAGAGGTACATCCGGTTAGGGTCCAGGCCGCCGCCGAGGATGTCGTCGAGACCTTCGCTGCCGGTCGAAATACGGTGGTGTTCGTCGCCTGGCGCAAGCGCCTGATCAGAGGAATCGGTCATTCCTTACTCCTTACGCTGTCCCCAAGGGGAGATTGCGTGTCCTTGGCCCGGTCGCCGCATGGCGGTCGGGCAAAAAAAGCCCGTTCAATCGCCTCGTCGCGTCGCCGTTGCGAAGCTGGCACGGGTGAGACGATGACCGAGGGGCATCGTCTTGTAGTCGGACTGGCTTTTTGCCGCGCCGTTCCCCTTGAGCGTCGCGATGAACACAATCTCGAAGGCTCTATTCTGGGGCCTGGCCGCGTTGTAGAGCGGCCCGTTTGCCGTTTCGCTTGATTGGCGTTTCGTCCGCAGTTGCAGCACTTCGCACCGGCCCGACTCCATCGCGTGCGCTTTTTCGAATGGGGCCCGGTCAACGGAGCGGGGCCTTGCTCCGCCGTGCTCGTGGCTGCAACAGCTTGCAATCCGCTGGCGCTTGGATCGCTCGGCGGGCTGGCTCATGATCGACGCTCGGCCACAGCGGGGTCCTTCATGTCTCGATTCTCACGACCGTCGGCGTCGGCGCTGGGGCGTTTTCTGCATCTGGGCGGCACGGGGGCGCGCATCGCCGGCAATCTCCTGGTGCAGCGCATTACCCCGGGCGCCTCGCGTGTCGACTGGACGCCTGTTGGCGCGCTGCTCGGCGACACCCTGGGACAGATGAAAGGCCCGGTGCTCAAGCTCGGCCAGCAGGCTTCGCAGTGGCAGGACGTGCTGCCGCCGCCGATCAGCGCCGCGCTGGCCCGTCTGCAGAATCAGGTCCCGTCACTGCCGTTCGCCTCGCTGGAGGCCCACCTGCAGCGGCTCTACGACGGCCAGCTCTATCAGCTGTTCGAGTCGATCGAACACCAGCCTGCAGCGGCGGCCTCGCTGGGCCAGGTCCATCGCGCCCGTGACCGACAGGGGCGGGCGCTGATCATGAAGATTCAGTACCCCGGCATCCGCGCGATCTGCGACGCCGATCTGCGCCAGCTGCGGCGGTTGATGCCGCTTGGGCGCCTGTTCGGCACGCCGGCGGCGCGCCTCGAATCGGTCTACCGCGAGCTGCAACACGCCATCGAACAAGAGCTCGACTACGACGCCGAACGGCGCAGCGCCGAGCGCTTCGGTGCGCATTTCGCCGATTGGCCCGGCGTGGGTATTCCTTTCGTCGCGACGGCGCTGTGCCGTCCGGGCGTGCTGGTGCAGCAGGAACTGGCGGGGCGCTCGATGAACGAGGTCGATCAGGCCAGCGCCGATACCCGCCAACGGCTGGCCGAAACCCTCTGCCAATGGCTCGCCGAACAGGCTTTCGGGATGGGACGGCTGCATGCCGACCCGCACCCGGGCAACCTCGCTTGGCGCGAGACGGGCGAGCTGGTGGTCTACGACTTCGGCAGCGTCGTGCCTCTGCCGACTCCCTTGCTGCGGGCCTACGCGCAACTATTCGATGCGCTGCGTGGCCCTTCCAGCGAGGCGCTGGAGGCGGGCTTCCAGGCGCTGGGCGGGCGCCAGCCCGGCAGCGCGCCGCCGCACGGGTTGTACCGGCGCATCCACCAGCTGCTGCACCCCCTGCTGCAACCCGGTGCGCAATGGGATTTTCGCGGCGCATCGCTGCACCAGCAGCTGGTCGAGCTGTTTCCGCTGGTCATGTCCGCGCTCGGCAGCCTGCAGCCGGCCTCCGGCACGCTGCTGGTCAACCGCACGCTGGAAGGGCATTACTGGAACCTCTACCGGCTCGGTGCCTGCCTGCCCATCGCTGACCTGCTCGCCGGGCATATCGAGCGCTGGCGCGGCGAGACCGGTGACCCTCGAACCTGAACCCTGAAGTCGAACCGCTGGAGACGCGTATAAGGCACGCGCTCGAGCGGGCGGCGGCGGTCTCAGTCGCCGGGTTCGCGTGCGCGCAGCCGTTCATCGAGCTCCGCACCCGACAGCGCATCGCGCAAGCCATCGAAACGACCCTCTTCGATGATTGTGCGCGCCGCGCTCATGAACCCGCCCCAGGCGACGCGGGCCAGGGCACCGCCGACACTGATGCGCCGAACGCCGAGCTCGGCCAGCGCGTCGACCGTCAGTTCGCTGCCCCAACCGATCAGCACGTTCACCGGCTTGGGCGCGAGCGCCCTGACGACTGTCTGGATCTCCTCGCGGGTCTTGAGGCCTGGCGCATACAAGCAGTCGGCGCCTGCCTGCGAATAGGCAAGCAGACGTTCGACGGTATCGTCCAGGTCGTCACGCCCCAAAAAATGGTTTTCCGCGCGCGCTACCAGAAGCGTGTCGCCGCCAAGGGCGTCGATGGCGGCGCGTGCCGCCTGCAAGCGCTCCACAGCGTCGGCCTTGTCGCGCACGGGCTGCCCGGGAATGCCGGTCGAATCCTCCACCGACAGGCCCGCTACACCGGTGTCCACCGCCAGGCTGACACTGTCGTACACCTCTTCCGGGGTGCGTCCGAAACCGCTCTCGAAGTCCGCGTTGATCGGCAGGTCACTGATGGCCGCCATGTAGCGCAGGTGTGCCAGGGTGTCATCGCGTGACAGCTGGCCGTCCGCCAGGCCTTGCGACCAGGCATAGCCCGAGCTGGTGGTCGCGAGGGCCCGGTAGCCGAGTTGCTCCAGCAGGCGGGCCCCCGCGGCATCCCAGGGATTGGGCAGCACAAAGCACCCCGCACGGTGCATCTCGCGGAAGATTGCGCGTTTCTCGCTCACGGTAGGTCGGGTCATGTCTTCTCCTTGGGCTGCCCGCCGAACCTCTTATAGCGGGCAGTGCAGCACGGGCAGGGGCATTACGAGGGGCGGTAGATGGCGCACAGCTTGTTGCCGTCCGGGTCGCGTACGTAGCCCAGGTGCATCGCGCCGAGGCTGCTCTCGCGCAAACCCGGTGGGTCCTCGCAGGTGGTGCCACCATGGGCGATCGCGACGTCGTGAAAGGCCTGGACCTGCTCGGGCGAGTTGCATTTGAAGCCGATGGTGCCGCCATTGGCGACCGTCGCCGGTTCGCCGTTGATGGGCTCGGTAACGCCGAACAGGCTGTCGTCGTGGCGATAGAACAAGCGGGTGTGCCCGCTGGGGCCCGTGTTGCGGATCGGCTCGCCTGCGCCGAGGACGCCGAGCACGGCATCGTAGAACCGCTTCGACCGTTCCAGATCATTCGAACCGACCATTACATGGTTAAGCATGGAGCCCCTCGCGAGTGGTGTGGATGGTGCGCTGATGGAATACGCACTCTAGCACCGGTACGAAGCGGACGAGCAAAAGCGCTATCGGGCCGCGAGCGGGATGGCTGTGCCATCGCGCCTCGCTGCGTACCGTGCAATCGCCGTGGCCGAGGGGCGTCACTAGGGGATGGTGATCTCCGCGTCCTTTCCCGCTTCGCGGTACCGCGCCCGCAGCACCTCGGCCAGTTGCTGCTTGGCCGGGGCTTCGCCGTGGATGAGGCGGATTGCCTTCGGCCATTCCTGCATCCGGGTGACGAAGCCGACCAGATCCGCCTGGTCCCCGTGCGCTGAATAGCCGCCGACGCTGTCGATGCCGGCGCGGATGTCGACGCGCTGGCCGTCCAGATCAACGAAACCGCCGTCTGGCCCGTGGGTCTGGATATCCCGCCCTGGTGTGCCCTTGCCCTGGTAACCGATGAACACCACGTTGTGGCGTGGGTCGCCGAGCATCGCCTTCAGGTAGTTGACGATGCGCCCACCGGAGCACATGCCGTTGCCCGCGATGACGATGGCCGGCCGCGCGGTCTGGGTGAGGTGCTCGACGATGCGCATGTGCTCGTCGTGGCTGTCCACCGTGATCAGCTGTTTGAACGACAGCGGCTTGCGGCCTTCGCCCAGGCGCTCGCGTGCGTCCTCGTCCCAGAAGGCCTGCAGCTCCTTGTAGGTGGTGGTGAAGCGGCTGGCCAGCGGCGAGTCGAGAATGATCGGGACATGCGGCCAGTCGATATCCGGATCGCCTTCCTGTGCTTGCCGGGCGGATGCGCTGGGCGAGTCGCCGGCCTCCGTCGCTTCGTTTCGCTCATGCAGGATCTCTTCCAGCTCGTACAGCAGCTCCTGGGTACGGCCAATGCTGAACGACGGAATCAGCACCGTGCCCTCATCGGCCAGGGCCCGTTCGATGGCCGCTTGCAGCCGCTCGCGACGATGCACGCGGTCTTCGTGCCGGCGGTCGCCGTAGGTGCTTTCCAGGATCAGCAGGTCCGCACGCTCGGGTGGAACCAGGTCCGGCAGCAGCGGTGAGTGCGGCGCGCCCAGATCGCCGCTGAACACCACCCGCTGGGCATCGCCGGCGGCGCGCAGTTCCAGCTCGACATAAGCCGAACCCAGCACGTGCCCGGCCGGCTGCAAGCGCACCTGACAACCGCCATCCTCTGTTTCGTTCAGGGTGAACCAATGGCCGTAGGGCAGAGCGATGATGCGCTGCTCGACCACCTTCAGATAACGCTCCAATTGCTCCTGATCGCGGCTGATGGACAGCCGAAAGGCGTCCTCCAGCACGATCGGCAACAGCCGGGCGGACGGTTCGCTGCACAGGATCGGCCCGCTGAACCCCGCCGCCAGCAGGTTCGGAATCCGTCCCACGTGGTCGATGTGCACGTGGGTCACGATCAACGCCTTGATGCCCTCGATGGAGAAATCCAGGGCCAGCTCATCGTCGTCCGGCCCCGCGTCCTGCCCTTGGAACTGCCCGCAATCGATCAATACGCTGGAAATGTCATCCATCCACAGCTGATGGCACGACCCGGTGACGCCCTCACGCGCGCCATGATGGATGAGTTTCGGATGCTTCATCGGGATTCCTTCACCAGCGGTATGCCCCGACATCGCATCGGGGCAGGGGAGAAAGCGGACATTGCCGCTTTCGCTAATGAAGTATTGGGCCGACGCCGCCGCTGGAGAGTTTCCCCCCGCCGCTGAGCGGTGCGGCGGCGGACGAAATCGCCTGGGCTGCGGTCCGGTTTAGAGGGCTCGAACCAGCGCCTCTGCTGCACGCGCATCGCGGCTGCCATCCATGACAAGGGCGTTCATGGCAGGGCCGACCCCTTTTCATGCTTAACCCGTCGCATCGTTCGGGCCAACACCTGCTTGATGATCGACTCACGCGTTGCCTGAATCGGCAGGTGCTGGCGTGGCTGTATGCCGAGCCGAAGGCAGCTCGCTACTGCTTTTCGATCGATGTGATACGTGCGCGCATGCCTTCGCTGGTAAAGGTGAACGTCACCTGGTCCCCTTCGTTCACCTGGGCAATCTGTGCCGGTGTGGCGGCGAATCCCATGACCATCGCTGGCCATTTCAGCTCGGGGACCGGGCCGTGGGCGATGGTCAGGGTGCCCTTGTCGGGGTCGATCTTCTTCACGGTGCCGGTGGCACTCGCGGTCTGGGCCGCTGGGTCGTGCTGCATCGGCATATCGTTCATGCCTTTGTGGTCCATGGGCATGCCTTCCATATGATTCGTCTCGGCGGCGTAGGCGGCCGGAACCAGTGCCAGGACGGCGACGGTGCTGATGAGTCTTTTCATGGGGTGACTCCCGTTTCGGTGGTAGTTGCAGCGGGGGCGGCTGTGGCGGCCAGCGACTGACGGCGGCGCATCAACAGAAAGGCCGCCGGCAGGACGAAGAGGGACAAGAGCGGGGCGGTGACCATTCCGCCGACCATGGGGGCGGCGATGCGGCTCATGATCTCGCTGCCGGTGCCGCTGCCCCAGAGGATCGGCAGGAGCCCGGCGATGATCACGGCAACGGTCATGGCCTTGGGCCGTACACGCTGCACCGCACCGTAGCGGATGGCGTCGCGCAGGGCGGGCTCGCCGAAGTGGCCGGTGATCTGCTTGTCCTCCCAGGCGTTTTTCAGATACAGCAGCATGATCACGCCGAACTCCGCGGCGACGCCTGCCAGCGCAATGAAGCCGACGCCGGTGGCGACCGAAAGGTTGTAGCCGAGCAGATAGAGGAACCAGACGCCGCCAGTGAGGGCGAAGGGCAGGGTGGCCATGATCAGCGCCGCCTCGGAGGCGCGTCCGAAGGTCAGGTAGAGCAGCACGAAGATGATCGCCAGGGTGGCCGGCACGACCAGTTTCAGTCGCTGGTTGGCTCGCTCCATGAATTCGAACTGGCCGGAGTAGGCGAGGCTCATGCCCGCTGGCAGGTCGAGCTCGGCGTCGATGGCGTGGCGCAGGTCGCCGACCACCGAGGCGATATCGCGGCCACGGACGTCGATGTACACCCAGCCGGACAGCCGGGCGTTCTCGCTTTTGAGCATCGGCGGGCCGTCGACCACGCGAATCTCCGCCACGGTGCCGAGGGTGATCTGGCTGCCCTGCGGCGTGTAGATCGGCAGCTTGCGCAGATCGCTGATCGAGTCGCGCCATTCGCGGCCGTAGCGCAGGTTGATCGGGTAGCGGGCCAGGCCCTCGACCGTCTCGCCGACCTTGGCGCCGCCGATGGCACCGGCGACGATGGCCTGCACTTCGGCGATGTTCAGCCCGTAGCGGGCGGCCGCGGCGCGGTTGATGTCCACGTCGATGTAGCGCCCGCCGGTCATGCGTTCGGCCAGCGCCGAGGTGACGCCGGGAACCTGCTTGGCGATGCGTTCGACGTCGGCGGTGGCCTTGTCGATCTGCGCCAGGTCGCTGCCGGCCACTTTCACCCCGATGGGGCTCTTGATGCCGGTGGCGAGCATGTCGATGCGGTTGCGGATCGGCGGGATCCACAGGTTGGCCAGGCCCGGCACCTGCACCGCGCGATCCAGCTCCTCGATCAGCTTCTCCTGGGTCATACCCTCGCGCCACTGATCCTTGGGCTTGAACTGGATGGTGGTCTCGAACATCACCAGCGGCGCCGGGTCGGTGGCGCTGTCGGCACGTCCGGCCTTGCCGAAGACGCGTTCGACCTCCGGCACCGACTTGATTAGCCGGTCGGTGCGCTGCAACAGGGCACTGGCCTGCTGCGCCGAGAGGCCGGGCAGGGCGGTGGGCATGTAGAGCAGATCGCCTTCGTCCAGTGGCGGAAGGAATTCGCCGCCCAGCTTGCTCGCCGGGTAGAGCCCGGTAAGGAAGATTGCCAGCGCGACCACGAGGGTGGTTTTCGGCCACTTGAGCACGGCGTCCAGTGCCGGGCGGTAGATCCGGATCAGCCCGCGGTTGAGCGGGTTCTTCGTCTCATCGGGAATCCTGCCGCGAATCCAGAAGCCCATCAGCACCGGCACCAGCGTCACCGAGAGCGCCGCGGCGGCCGCCATGGCGTAGGTCTTGGTAAAAGCCAGCGGGCCGAACAGCCGACCTTCCTGGGCTTCGAGGGTGAACACCGGGATGAACGACAGCGTGATGATCAGCAGGCTGAAGAACAGCGCCGGGCCGACCTCCACCGCGGCGTCGGTGATCACGCCCCAGTGCGCAGCGCCCTTGAGCGGTTGCCCCGGATGCTGCTCGCGCCAATGCTCGATGTGCTTGTGGGCGTTCTCGATCATCACCACAGCGGCATCGACCATGGCGCCGATGGCGATGGCAATGCCCCCGAGGGACATGATGTTCGCGTTGACCCCCTGCTTCTGCATGATGACGAACGCCACCAGCACGCCGACAGGCAGCGAGACGATGGCCACCAGCGACGAGCGCAGGTGCCAGAGGAACAGGGCACAGACCAGCGCCACCACGATGAACTCTTCCACCAGCTTGTGGCTGAGGTTGTCCACGGCGCGGTCGATCAGCTGGCTGCGGTCGTAGGTGGTGACGACCTCCACGCCCTCGGGCAGGCTTTTGCGCAGCTCGTCCAGACGCGTCTGCACCGCTGCGATGGTCTGCCGGGCGTTCTTGCCGCTGCGCAGGATCACCACGCCGCCGACCACTTCGCCCTCGCCATCCAGCTCGGCGATACCGCGACGCATCTCCGGGCCGAGCTGGATGCTGGCGATATCGCCCAGCGTCACCGGGGTGCCGTTGGCCTCCACCCTCAGCGGAATCTGCCGGAAGTCCTTCAGCGATTGGAGGTAGCCCGAGGCACGCACCATGAACTCGGCCTCCGCCAGCTCCAGCACGCTGCCGCCGGTTTCCCGGTTGGCCGCGTCGATGGCCTGCGCCACCTGCTGCTGGGTGATGCCGCGGCTGGCCATGCGCACCGGGTCGAGCACCACCTGATACTGCTTGACCATGCCGCCGATCGGCGCCACTTCCGCGACGTTGGGCAGGGTCTTCAGCTCATAGCGCAGGAACCAGTCCTGCAACGAGCGCAGTTGGGCCAGATCATGCTTGCCACTGCGGTCGATCAGCGCGTACTGGTAGATCCAGCCGACACCCGTGGCGTCCGGGCCCAATGCCGGGGTGGCGCCGGCCGGCAGGCGGCTCTGCACTTGGCTCAGGTACTCGAGCACACGCGAGCGCGCCCAATAGAGGTCGGTGCCGTCCTCGAACAGCACGTAGACGTAGCTGTCGCCGAAGAACGAATAGCCGCGGACGGTCTTTGCGCCCGGCACCGACAACATGGTGGTGGCCAGCGGGTAGGTGACCTGATTCTCGACGATCTGCGGCGCCTGGCCGGCGTAAGGCGTGCGGATGATCACTTGCACATCGGACAGGTCCGGCAGTGCGTCGATGGGACTGTTTTTGACCGACCAGACGCCCCAGGCCACGGCGAACAGCGTCGCCAGAAGGACCAGAAAGCGGTTGGCCACCGACCAGCGGATAACGGCGGCAATCATGGCTGGTGCTCCTCGTGGCCGGTGTGCTCATCGAGCTTCTCCAGGCGCTCGATGAACAGCCCGTCGTCGGTCTGCGACACGCCTACGCGCACCCGGTCACCCACCTTGAAGCCTTCCAGCAGTGCCAGGTCCGAGACCGAGAAGGGCATGGTCATGCCCGGCATGCCGAGGGTCTTGAACGGGCCGTGGGACAGCCCGACCATGTCGCCATCGATCTCGACAATGGTGCCTTCGGCCTCATGCAGGGTCGGCGCGGCGGCGGCCACCGTCGTCTCGCCCACGCCATGGGCGGCGATGCCGCGCAGGCTGGCTTCGGAGTCGAGCAGGAACTGGCCGGAGGCGACCACCTGCTGGCCTTCTTCCAGGCCAGCGAGCACCTCGGTCTTCTCCTCGGTTTCCCGACCGGTGCGGATCTCCACGGGCCGGTAGCGGCCGTTGTCGTCGGCCAGCATTACCAGGCTGCGCTTGCCGGTGCGAATGACCGCTTCGGTGGGAATCACCAGCGCCGGCTGGCTGTTGTGGGCCAGGCTGACCTCGGCGGTCATGCCGGGACGCAGGCGCAACGCAGGGTTAGGCAGCTCGACCCGTACGCGCACGGTGCGGCTGGCCAGATCCGCCTGGGGCAGTACCGCTTGAATCCGCCCTTCCAGCGCTTCGCCGGGGAACGCCGGCAGCCGCGCGGCGACCGGTTGATCCGGGCCGAGGCCGGCAGCCTGGGCCTCGGGCACCGCGACCTCCAGCCAGACCTTGTCGAGCCCGTTGACCCGCGCCAGGGTGGCACCGGTCGGAAGGGTCATGCCTTCACGTACGTCGAGGCTTTGCAGTACACCGCCGATGGGGCTGGTCACGGTCCAGACGTTTTGCGTGCGGCCAGTATTCTCCAGCCGGGCGATCAGCTCGGCGGGCATGCCGGCCAGCCGCAGGCGCTGGCGGGCGGCGCTCAGCAGTTCCGGTTCGCCGAGGCCGCGCAACGCCAGGTACTCAGCTTGGGCGGCGCCCCATTCGGGCACCAGCAGATCGGCCAGCGGCGCGCCTTTTTCGATCACATCCTCCGGGGCACGGTCGTAGACGCGTTCGACGAAGCCGCCGCTGCGCGCCTGTACCAGGGCCATGTCACGGCCATTGAAGGTGAGCGCACCGACAGCCTCTACCGAGTCGTCGAAGGTCTCCCGGCTGGCGGTGGCCAGGCGCATGCCGAGATTCTGCGAAATGCCAGGGTCGATGCTGATACTGGCGGCGTCGCCACCCTCCTCGGCGTAGCGCGGTACCAGATCCATGTCCATGAAGGGCGACTTGCCAGGCTTGTCGAACCGTTGCTGCGGGTACATGGGGTCGTACCAGTACAGCACCGCACGGCCTTCGGTGTCGGGCTTGGCAGCCTGGGCAGCGCTGAGAGGAGAGGCACCGAGCAGCAGCACCGGAAGGCTGACCAGCAGGGCCAGGCGCTTGAGTGGGTCATTCATTGATCAGCTCCAAAGGCGAAGTGCAGGCGGGCGTTGGCCAGGGCGCGGTCGCGGGCCACGTCGATCCGGCGCAGGCGGGTCTCCAGCAGGGCCTCGCGGGCCTCGACCACCGGCGTCAGGCCGCCGCGACCGCCGCGGTAGTCGGCCATGGACAGGTGGACCTTTTCTTCCGCCAGCGGAACCAGGGTCGAGTCGAGGCGCGCCAGGGTGCGCTGCAGTCGCTCCAGTTCGGCAAGGTCGGTAGCCAGCGCCTCGTTGTGCATGCGCAAGGCCGCTTCACGCTCGGCCTCGACCTGGCTCAGGCGTGCCCGTTCGGAAGCGATACGGGGCGTCTGGCGGGAGCCGGCGAACACCGGCAGGTCGAAGCTCACATTGAAGCTGACCATGTCGCCATAGGCTTCACGCCGCCCGTACTCGACGCCCCAGGCCCAATCGGGCCGCTTGTCGGCAATGGCCTCCTGCAGGCGCGCCTCGGCCTGGCGGGCCAGCGGCCCGTACGCCTCGAGCGAGGGATGATGTTGCAGATGGTGCTGGTAGTAAGCGGCCTCGTCGGACCAGGACGGCAGTTCGCCGCTCAGCGGTTGCCCCGCGGCCTCGCCGATCCAGCGGCGCAGGGCGGCGCGTGCCACCTGACGGTTGCGTTGCAACTGGTCTTCCTGCTCGGCAAGCAGCGCCGCCTCTTGCTTGGGCTGCACGCTATCGGCCGCGCCGCCTCCGCCGCCGGCAATGCGCGCCTGCACGGCTCGCTCGAACAGGCGGTTCTCGTCATAGAGCGCTTTGAACAGCTCGAGCTTTTCCTCGACCGAGCGAGCCGTGATCCAGGCTTCGGCCGCTTGACGACGAACTTCCAGGCGAGATAGCTGCTGTTGGGTTTGCGCCAGTTCGATGTCTGCGCCGGCTGCCTCGGTCCGCGCCCGACGCTTGGCGCGGTTGGGCACCTCCTGCACCAGGCCGATGGTCTGCATAGTCATGGCTTCGGCATCCAGACGCCCGGCCGGATCGCCTTCGATCGGCAGGTTGCGTATGCCCAGGCTGAGGCGCGGGTCCGGCAGCTCGCCGGCAGGTATGGCCGCCTGGCGGGCGGCCTCGGTATTGGCGGCCCGGGCTTGCAGGTCCGGTGCCTGTTGTTCGGCGAGACGCAGCGTCTCGTCCAGGGTCAGCGCGCTGGCTAGGGTAGGCAGGGCCAGCGTGATCGCCAGCGCGACCAATGAAGGGCGCGCCAGAGGGCGTGAGGATTTCATTCCTGTTGATTCCAGTGTCGTCCAGGCGAGCCAAAAGGCACGCAATGCCTCTTCGTGCGGACGGGCGCACGAAGTGGGTCAGGGCAGAACGGGAATCAGGCGCGGGGTGGATGCCAGACGGCGTCCGGGATCAGGGCGGGGGTAAAGTCGCTGGGATGGACAGGCACGGGCTTGCCGAGCGGCAATGTAGGCGGCTTGCCGAGCGATAGCTGCAGCAAGCTGCTGGTTTTGCATTCCTTGCCGGATTTGCAGAACACGCCTTTGCCTGGCTGCTCGTGATCGAGGCACTCGCTGCTCTGCATATCCATCGTGGCCTGCATGAGGCTGGACGCTTCGGCGTGTGACCCGTGGCTCATCATCGTGCCTTGACCGACAGGCAACAGCATTTGCGCCATTCCGTTGATGGGAAGCGCAAGGGTCAATAGCAAAAAGATGAAGACACGGACATGGCGTTGCATGCGGCCGAGTCTATTGGATGCAGCTGCGCTGAACAAGCGCGGCCAGCCCAGCGAACGGGCTCTGCCACGCCCTAAGTCCGCCGGTTGCCAGGCCGTGTTTTGGATGGGCAAACGAAGCGCATTGAAAACGGCCCGGCACGCGAGGGCATGCAGCCACGGTAGCGTGCCGAGACGGCTGCCTTGGCGCCGAATCAGATCGGCATCACAACGGTCAATGAACAGCCGGACAGGTTTGGTTTCTGCGCAGCTCCCC
Source organism: Stutzerimonas stutzeri (assembly GCF_019090095.1). Taxonomy (NCBI): domain Bacteria; kingdom Pseudomonadati; phylum Pseudomonadota; class Gammaproteobacteria; order Pseudomonadales; family Pseudomonadaceae; genus Stutzerimonas; species Stutzerimonas stutzeri. The sequence goes on from NZ_JAGQFP010000002.1 coordinate 1,538,830, forward strand.
CGTTCAGCTGAGCGCGTTAGGCCGTATGCCTCCCCGGCACGACGCCAGCCCGGCAGATGGACGGCTCGGCCTGGAGTGGCCGTGCTAGGCTTGGTTTGGCTGTTTCCCCGGTCGATACGAACAATTACGCACGGCCCGACTCGGCGCCTTGTTTGGAGTCCCGCATGATCGCGCGTCCGCCCTCTGAGCTACCAACCGATCTCTCGGCATTCGTTGCCACGCACTTCGCCGGCCGAGGGTCCAATCCGGATCGGTTGATTGCCGAATCCTGGTACCGCAGCGTCCACCAGCACGGGCTCGATCCGACTCAACCTGTCGCCCATGTTCAGCTCGAGCAGCACGAGATTCGCCTGCATCAGGAAGAACACCATGACTTTCTGGCCATCGCGAGTCAGGGCATGGAAGGGTTGTCGCGGCGGCTGAACCCGGCGGGCTTTGCCGTGCTGCTCAGTGATCGCCGCGGGATCACGCTCGATGCCCGGCTACCCGGGCAGTACAGTCCCTATGCGGACTCGGGGCTGGTGGTCGGCAGTTGCTGGGACGAGTCGCTGGTGGGGACCAACGGCATCGGTACGGGGCTGGCCGCGGGCCAGTCGCTGATCATCCACCGCGACGAGCATTTTCTCAGCAGCAACGCCATGCTGAGTTGCTCGGTGGCGCCGTTGTTCGATCCTCAGGGCGCATTAATGGGGTGTCTCAACGCCTCGTGTCTCAACAGTGGCGGGCCGAAGCAGGCGCAATACCTGACGCTCCAGTTGGTCAGCCTGTACGCCCGGCTTATCGAAAACGCCAGTTTCCACCAGCGCTATGCGCATTGCGCCATGCTGACGCTGGGCGGCGATGCAGGCGACCTGGGCAACGAGCGGTTGCTGGCGCTTGATGCGGCGGGCCGGATCCTCGGTGCCAATCGCGCCGCCTTTTTGGCCGCCGGCCAGCGGGGCGCGCTCGTGGGCGAGGCGGTTCAGGATGTTCTGTCCCTCTCACTGGATGAGCTGGTCACCCTTACCCACGGCGGCCAGCGCAGCGCGACCTTACGGTTGGCCGGTGGACCGGCGCTGGAGGTGACGCTGCGGATGCCGGCGGCCCCCACGCCGCGCGCCAGAAGCGAGCGCGGCCTGAACGTCGTTCCGGCAGAGCCAACCCTTGAACACCTGGCCGGAGAGGATCCAGGCCTGCAGCGCTCCGTCCAGAAGCTGCGGCGCGTGCTGGATCGGGATATTTCATTGCTGCTGACCGGCGAGACCGGCACCGGCAAGGAAGCCTTCGCGCGGGCGATCCATCAGGCCAGCGTGCGCGCTAAGGGGCCCTTCGTCGCGCTCAATTGCGCGGCGATCCCGGAGTCGCTGATCGAGAGCGAGCTGTTTGGCTACCGTGCCGGCACCTTTACCGGCGCCAGCCGCCAGGGGATGAAGGGCAAGCTGGAGCAAGCCAATGGCGGGACGCTGTTTCTCGACGAGATTGGCGATATGCCGGCGCACCTGCAGACGCGGCTGCTGCGCGTGCTGGCCGAGCGGGAGCTGGTGCCGCTGGGGGCTGCCACGCCGGTCGCGCTGAATGTGCAGCTGGTCTGCGCCACGCACCGCGACCTGCCTGCCATGGTGGCTGCGGGCGAGTTTCGTGAGGACCTGTACTACCGGCTAAACGGCCTGACCATCAGGCTGCCCGCCTTGCGCGACCGGGCGGATCGCGCCGCGCTGATCCGTCGCGTTTTAGGACGTGAGGCTGGCGACGAGCCTGTCGAGTTGACCACCGAGGCGATGGAACGGCTGGCCGCTTACCGGTGGCCCGGCAACGTGCGCCAGCTGATCAACGTGCTGCGCTGTGCCGTCGCGCTGGCGGACGACGGGCTGATCGGTCTCGATTGCCTGCCACCGGAGCTACTGTCGGCGCCCATGGAGCCGTTGTCCGTGACGCAATCGCTGGAGACGACCCGAGACGCTGCCGAAGCGGCCCATCTGCAAGCGACACTTGAGCAGCATGGCGGCAACGTCACGTCGGCGGCACGTTCGCTTGGCATCAACCGCGCCACGCTGTATCGCAAGCTGCAGCGTTACGGGCTCACCACGCGACGCAGGTGATAGCTCGCATGTGACGGTTGCGTCGCGGGCTCAGCGGTGCCCAGGGCGCTAGCCTCGAGATCCGAGAAGAATGCGTGCCAGCTCTCGGATATGACCCAGACCAGGTGGGCTGAAGCAGAGCTCCGCTCGGCCCACCCTATGGTGGCGCGAACACGCTCAAGCCCAACACGACGCTCGCTTCCCCCACCATCCGACTCCCTCGCCCCTCCGGGGAGAGGGCTGGGGTGAGGGGAGCGCCGTCAGGCGCCTGCGCGAGGAAAGGTCACTCAGCTCTGTACATACACCGCGTGGGTATGGGTGTACTCGTACAGGCCGTGCTTGCCATCCGCGCCGCCGATGCCGGATTTGCGCACCCCGGCGTGGAAGCCCTGCATCGCCTCGAAGTTCTCGCGGTTGATGTAGGTCTCGCCGAAGTCCAGGCCAGCGGCCGCTTTCATCGCGGTGGAGAGATCGCGGGTGTAGATCGAGGAGGTCAGGCCGTACTCGCAGTCGTTGGCCATGGCGATGGCTTCGTCCAGGTCATCGATGATCTGTACCGGCAACACCGGGCCGAAGACTTCCTTGCGCATGATTTCCATGTCGTGCGAGCAGTTGGCGAGCAGCGTCGGCTGGTAGTGGAAGCCCTTGCCCAGGTCCGCCACGGCGCCACCGGTGACCAGCTGCGCGCCCTGGCTCTGGGCGGTGCGCACCATCTGCTCGACCTTGCGCAGGCCAGCCTCGTTGATCAGCGGGCCCATCTCCACGTCCGCTTGGGCGATGGGGTCGCCATAGCGGGTTTCGGCCAGGGCACCGGCAATGCGTTCGATGAACTGGTCCGCGACACCGCGCTGCACGTAAACGCGCTCGGCGCAGTTGCAGACCTGCCCGGTGTTGATGATGCGCGACGCGCGAATGGCGGTGACGGCGAGGTCCAGGTCCGCATCGTTCATCACGATTGCCGGGGCCTTGCCGCCTAGCTCCAGGTTGAGCTTGGTGACGTTTTGCGCCGCAGCGGCCATGATCCGCTGGCCGGTGCCGACGCTGCCGGTGAAGCTGATCATGTCGATCTTGTCGCTGGTGGTCAGCGCGCTGCCGACCCCCGCGCCGCTGCCGCAGACCACGTTGAACACGCCTTTGGGCAGGTCGGTCTCGGCCACCAGCTTGGCAAATTCGAAGCAGTTGTTCGGCGTCTCTTCGCTGGGCTTGATGACGATGGTGTTGCCGGTCACCAGCGCCGGCGCCATCTTCCGCGCGATCAGGAAGAACGGGAAGTTCCACGGCAGGATGCCGGCCACCACGCCCAGCGGCTTGCGGAACAGGAAGATGTTTTCGCCCGGGCGGTCGCTGGTGATGATCTCGCCCTCGATACGGCGCGCCCACTCGGCCATGTAGTCGAGGTAGTCGGCAGTGAAGTTGACCTCCACCAGCGCCAGGCTCTGGATCTTGCCGCCTTCCTCGGTGATGACCCGGGCCAGGCGCTCGGCGTTCTGGCGGATCTTGCTGGCGATGGCGCGCAGGTAGCCGGCGCGCTCGACGGCGGGCTTCTGGCTCCAGGCTTTCTGCGCGGCGCGGGCGGCGGCGATGGCGCGTTCGGCGGTGGCGGCATCGGACTCCGGCACGCGGGAAAGCACCGCGCCGGTCGCCGGGTTGCGCACCTCGATGAGGTTGTCGCAGGCGACGAAGGCGCCGTCGATGTAGTTCTGGTAGGTCGTCAAGTCAGTCATGTCGATTCTCCTGGGGTCAGTTGCTGGCCGTTTTCTGGGTCGGCTGAGGCAGGTCGTCCGGGCCGTGTTCGAGGCGGTCGTGGGCGCGCTTGATCAGGTATTGATGGATCTGTTCCATCTGCTCGCGATCGAACGCTTCGGCGAAGGAGGGCATGCCATCGGGGATGCGCGCGCCGTGGAGGATGCCGAGGAACTGCTCATGTTTATCCGGGGTGAGCATGCGCAGGTCCGGCAGCACGCCGCCGCTGACGGCGTGGATGCCGTGGCACTGGGAGCAGTAGCCGTCATAGAGCTTGCCGCCGGCCTTGACGGTGGCCGCATCGGCTGTCAGTGGCGGCGGCTTGGGCGCGTCTTCACGCGGCGCCGGTTCCTGCAGCTCGGCGGTGCCGCCGAGCTTGTAGGTGAGCACCTGGGCGTAGGGCTGCACGCCGGCGCGCAGCGACAGGGCGCCGGCAAAGGTGGAGAAGGCGCCGCCCCAGCCCGCCATGAAGGTCACGTACTGCTCGCCGTCCACGCTGTAGGTGATGGGCGCTGCCATCACGCCGCTTGCTGCCGGCTGCTCCCAGAGTTTCTTGCCGGTGTCGGCGGCATAGGCGATGACACGGCCATCGGCGCTGCCTTCGAACACCAGGTTGCCCGCGGTGCTCAGGGTGCCGCCGTTGAAGATGGTGACGTAGGGCACTTCCCACGCCTGCTCCTGCTTGACCGGGTCCCAGGCGATCAGCTTGCCGGACCAGGTGTCGGCGTACTTGCCCAGGCCTTCCGGGTCCTCGGGCATCATCCCGGTCTTCAGGCCCAGCTGGTACATGCTCTTGAACTTGTTGCGCGCCGGCGCATCCGGCACGTGCTCGTACCAGGCCGACATGATGTGCGCGGGGATGTAGACCAGCCCAGTGTTCGGGTTATAGGACATGGGGTGCCAGTCATGCGCGCCCCAGAAACCCGGCTGGACCAGCTTGGCCTTCTTCTCGCCTTTCCAGTAGGCCGCCGCTTCGTCGTCGACGATAGGCCGGCCGGTCTTCAGATCCACGCCCTTGGCCCAGTTGATCGGCACGATGTTTTCGGCCGATAGCAGCTCGCCCGTGGCGCGGTCGATGACGTAGAAGAAGCCGTTCTTCGGCGCCTGCATCAGCACCTTGCGCTGTTTGCCCTTGATCTCAAGGTCCGCAAGAATCATGTGCTGCGTGGCGGTGTAGTCCCAGGCATCGCCCGGCGTGGTCTGGTAGTGCCAGACGTATTCGCCGGTGTCGGCGTTGACCGCGACGATGGAGGACAGGAACAGGTTGTCTCCCTTGCCCTCGCTGCGCCAGATCGGGTCCCACAGCGAGCCGTTGCCGACGCCGATGTAGAGCAGGTTCAGCTCCGGGTCATAGGCAAAGGAATCCCAGGCGGTGCCGCCGCCACCCTGCTCGACGAAGGCGCGGCCGTGCCAGGTCTTCTTTGCGATCTCCATGCCCTTGCCTTCGGCAGGCTTGTCCGGATCACCCGGTACGGTGAAGAAGCGCCAGGCCTGCTTGCCGGTCTCGGCATCGTAGGCGGTGACGTAGCCGCGCACGCCGAACTCGGCGCCGCCGTTGCCGATCACCACCTTGCCGTTGACCACGCGCGGGGCACCGGTGATGGAGTAGCTGCGTTCCTTGTCGTAGCGGGTGTCGACCGACCAGACGCGCTCGCCGGTCTTGGCGTCGATGGCTTCCAGACGGCCATCGAGCACGCCGACATAGACCTTGCCCTTCCACACGGCGACGCCGCGGTTGATCGCATCGCAGCAGGCCTCACCAGCGCGGGAACGGTCGGACTTGGGGTCGTACTTCCAGATTTCCTTGCCGGTGCGCGCATCGAGCGCATAGACGATGGAGAAGGGCCCGGTGGTGTACATCACACCGTCGACCACGATGGGTGTGGCTTCCACGCCGCGGTCGATGTCGAGCTTGTAGCTCCAGGCCAGCCCGAGTTCGTCGACGTTGGCATCGGTGATCTTCTTCAGCGGGCTGAAGCGCTGTTCGCCGTAGTCGCGACCGTGGCTCATCCAGTTGCCGGGTTCGGCGTCGGCATTGGCGATGCGTTTGCCGTCGACTTCGGCAGCGTGCAGTGGCAGGGACAGCAGGGCGGCCAAACTGGTGGCGCCAAGCAGGGTGGTGGGCCGTCGGCCCAGGTAGGGATCCAAGTGCTTCATCGCAGGCTCTCTCTTGTTATTGGTTTAACCGCCCGGTGGGGCAGGTCTTCTCGGGAGAGCAACCGCTGTGCCAGCCGTTGCGATTTGGCTGCAAGGCCAGGTGTGGTGCTGGCTGGCGGGGTCCTGGTTCGTCGCGGCGGGAGCGGCTTGTCGCAACCAGACCGTTGCGCTGCTGCGGCAGCTGTCGCGCCGTTGCGACAGTGGGGACGCGCTCGAATGCCTGACGATCGGAGGCTGAATCTTACGGCGGCGATTCAAATAGGCCTGCCAATGCAGCAGGACCGGCGTCGGCGGGTTGGCTCGGAGGCGAAAACGGCGATCGGCGGTGTCTCAAGGCTGGCTTGGCATGTACGTTGCGTTGATAAGAGCTGGCATAGACAGGTTTTCCGCCCCAGCTCCGCTCTGTAGTTTAAAAACCGCGTTTCGGTTCGGCCTGCCGCCGAGGCTGCCTCTTCGCCTCCGCTCGGTCAGCGTTCTCGAGCGGTTTGCCCGGCAACAGCGGTTAACGTCACTCCATAACAACAAGGCTCATCCATGTATCGACTGTTTCTTGCCGGATCGCTCTCGTTGGCGACCGGCCCCTTGCTCGCGCAGACAAGCGAACCGCTCACGCTCGACCCGTTGTTGGTGAGCTCGCCGCGGGCGGAATCCGACTGGTTCACCTTGCCGATGGCGGTGTCCGCCGTAACGGCGCAGGACCAGCCGGGTGAGCAGTTGCTCACCCTCGACAGCTTGCTCGGGCCTGTGCCGGGCGCGCTTTCGCAGAGCCGCTACAACCTGGCGCAAGGCATGCGCCTGTCCATTCGCGGCTTTGGTTCCCGCTCCAGTTTTGGCGTGCGCGGCGTTCGCGTGCTGGTCGACGGGGTGCCGCTGACCATGCCTGACGGGCAGACCGAGATGGACGGGCTGGATACCTCGCTGGTCGAGCGCATCGAGGTGATCCGCGGCCCCTCGTCGACCATCTACGGCAATGCCGCGGGTGGCGTCCTGTCGATCCAGACGCGAGAACCAGGGGAGGCGCCGTTTACGCAGGTCGAGGTGACCGGCGGCGAACTGGGCTATCGGCGCATGCGCGCGGAAACCAGTGGCAGCGCCGGATCGCTGGGTGCCTTGCTCGCCGTCAACGCCACACAGCTCGACGGCTACCGCACACACGGGACTGCCGAAACCAATCACCTCACCGGCAAGCTGCGTTGGCAGGGGGAGGGCGGCACGCTCGGGCTCACCCTGCATGCGATCGACAACCGCGCCGAAGATCCCGGTGGGCTGAACCTGGCTCAGGTCCGGGCGGACCGTTCCCAGGCGCGGCCACAGAGCCTGCAGTTCGATTCCGACGAGACTGTCGAGCAGCAGCGCGTCTCGCTGGTTTGGGATGGCCAGGCCGCCGGCGACGATACCTACCAGTTGCGCAGCTATTACGGCCAGCGTGAGTTCAGCAACCGCCTTCCGTTGCAGAACAACGGCCAGACCTCCTACGACCGCTGGTTCGCCGGGGTGGGCGCGCAGCGCACCTTTCACCGTGAGCTGGCGGGTCTACCGCATCAGTTGACCGTCGGCATGGACCTGGAAAGCCAGCGGGACGAGCGCTCGCGCAACGACAACCTGCCCGGCGGCATCACCGGCGCCCTGACGCAGCGCCAGCGCGAAACGGCGGACAGCCGGGGCGTGTTTATCGAGGATCAGCTGCGCCTGGGCGACGCCTGGCTGCTCACTGCCGGCGTGCGCTATGACAGCGTGCGGCTCGAAGCCAAGGACCGTTACCTGAGCGACGGCGATGCCTCGGGCGAGCGCAACCTGGAGGACTGGAACTACAGCCTGGGGCTGAGCCGGCAACTGGACGCCCACCATGTGGCCTACGCGCGCTACGCAACCTCCTTCGAGACGCCGACCATCAACGAAATGGCCAACCCAAGCGGGGGCGGCTTCAATCCATCCCTCGCCCCGGCACAGTCGATCAATCGCGAAATAGGCCTGAAGGGCGAGCACCCTGGATTGCGTTACGAAGCGGTGCTCTACAGCATGCGCATCGAAGACGAACTGGTGCCGGAAGTCGACGGACGCACCTTCTACACCAACGCCGGCCGCTCCAGTCGTGACGGTATCGAACTCAGCGGCGACTGGTTGCTGGGAAGCCATTGGCGATTGACCGGTGCCTGGAGCTACAACCGCTACCGTTTCGACCAGTTCCAGGGCTACGACGGCAACCGCATCCCCGGAATTCCGAGGCAAAGCCTGTTCGCCGAGGTCAGCTATGACCGCGACGACTGGTATGCACGGGTGAACGTCAACGCCTATGACCAGCAGTACGCAGACAATGCCAACCTCGACCGTGTGGCCGGCTATGCGGTCACCAACGCCCGGCTGGGCTGGCGTATGGCGTGGGGTGATCAGCGCTGGGAGCCCTATGTCGGCATCGACAACCTGCTGGACCGCAACTACTACGACAACCTGCGCATCAACGATAACTTCGGCCGTTATTACGAGCCTGCGCCAGGGCGGACGATCTATGCGGGAGCGAAGCTGACGTTTGATTGATGTGCGGTTTCTGCGAAGCGATGCGCTGCGTGGGGCGCACGCGGCCGTTGCAAAGGAAGCAACTCTGGCGCTCCAGCTGCACCCTCGGTTGTGTCTATCCGCAGCGGCTGGGCGGCGCGGGCCAGGCAGACATTAGAACCGTGCAGTTCAGGCTAGGTTCTGCTGCTGGCCGACAGGCGAAGCTGGCCCGCCGCCTTCGTCTCACCCGTGTATGTGGTATCTGTATATCCATACAGATAAATCTTGCCTGCCGCCTCGCCGCTGCGCATGCTATCGCCCCTTGCAAAGCGAACGGGTGACGACCTGATGCGGCTGTTTCTCTGCGAAAAACCTTCCCAGGCGAAAGATATCGCCCAGGTGCTCGGCGCCACGCGGCGGGGCGAGGGCTGCTGGATGGGTGCGGGTGTCACCGTGACCTGGTGCATCGGCCATCTGCTGGAAACCGCGCCGCCGGACAGTTACGACGCGCGTTACAAGCGCTGGGTGCTGGCTGACCTGCCCATCGTTCCAGAGCGCTGGAAGATGCTGGTCAAGCCCAAGACCGCGAGCCAGTACAAGGCGGTCAAGCGACTACTGGGCGAGGCGCAGGAGCTGGTGATCGCCACCGACGCTGACCGGGAGGGCGAGATGATTGCCCGCGAGTTGGTCGATCATTGCCGCTATCGGGGCCCGATCCAGCGGCTGTGGCTGTCGGCGCTGGACGATGCTTCCATTCGCAAGGCGCTCGGTGCGCTGCGCGCCGGCGCCGATACCTTCAACCTCTATCAGTCGGCGCTGGGACGTTCGCGCGCCGACTGGCTGATCGGCATGAATATGAGCCGACTGTTCACTCTGCTCGGACGGCAGTCCGGTTATCAGGGTGTGCTGCCGGTGGGCCGGGTGCAGACGCCGACGCTGCGCCTGGTGGTCGATCGTGATCGCAGCATTGCCGATTTCGTGCCGCAGCCGTTCTGGGCCATCGAGGTGCAGCTGTTGGGCGACGACGCCATGCCGTTCACGGCGCAGTGGCGCGCGCCGGATGAACACTGCGACGACCAGGGGCGCTGTCTCGATCAGGCGCTGGCGCAGCGCGCCGCCGAGGCCATGCGGGCCGCCGGCCAGGCACAGGTGCAACGGCTCAAGACCGAGCGTGTGCGTGAAGCCGCGCCGCTGCCGTTCGACCTCGGCACCCTGCAGGAAATCTGTTCGAAGAAGCTCGGCCTCGGTGCGCAGGAGACCCTGGACATTGCCCAGTCACTCTACGAAACCCACAAGCTCATCACCTATCCGCGCAGCGATTGCGGCTACCTGCCGCTGAGCCAGCACAGCGAGGCGCCGGATATTCTGGCCGCGCTGGCACAGGCCGATCCGTCGCTGCGTGAGCTCCAGCCGCACCTCGATCCCCGACGCAAGTCGCGCGCCTGGAACGACGCCAAGGTCGGCGCGCACCACGGCATAATCCCGACGGCGGCGGCTCGCGCCTTCGAGCGGCTGAGCGGCAAGCCGCGCGCGGTCTATGCGCTGATCCGTGCGCGCTACCTGGCGCAGTTCCTGCCGGCGCACGAATACGACCGCACCCAGGCCGATCTCGACTGCGCCAGCCAGGCGTTGCGCGCCGTTGGCAAGCAGATCATCGAGCCGGGCTGGAAGCGCGCCTTGCCCGAGGCGCTGGCGGCCAGCCGCGGCCGCGAAGCGCCGGCGCCGCAGACGTTGCCGGTGCCGGTGCTGCGCGAGGGGCAGACATGCCCGGTCCACGACCTGACCTTCAAGGATCTCTGGACGCAGCCACCCAAGCCGTTCACCGAAGGCGACCTGATCAAGGCGATGAAGAACGTGGCCAAGCTGGTGGACGATCCCACGCTGAAACAGAAGCTCAAGGACACCACCGGCATCGGCACCGAGGCGACGCGCGCAGGGATCATCCAGGGCCTGCTCGATCGCGGTTACCTGACCAAGCAGGGCAAGGCGTTGGCGGCCACGCCGGCAGCCTTCAGCCTGATCGATGCGGTGCCGCGTGCCATCGCCGACCCCGGCACCACCGCGATCTGGGAGCAGGCGCTGGACATGGTGCAGAGCGGTGAGATGAGCCTGGAAGAATTCGTCAGCAAACAATCGGCGTGGATGAGCAAACAGGTCGAGCGTTGCAAGGGCGTGCGTTTGACCATCACGGGGCCGGCGGTGCCCGCCGGTCGGGCGCCCTGGAAAAAGCGCAAGGGCGCGGGCCGCAAATCGGCGCCCAGGGCGCGCCGTGCGGCCAAGTCATCCAGCCCGGCGTGATGGCCGGCTAGCCGGCGAGCCCGACCTGCATCAGGTAATAACTCGCGCTACCCAACAGCGCCGTGGCAATCAGCCCCAGCCGGGTCGCAATGGCGATGCCTGCCACCAGCGCCAATGCCAGGGTCGCCGCGAGCGGTGCTTTCGTGGCTTCGCTGTAGAGGATGTACACCGCGAAATTGATGAACACCGCTGTCGGCAGCACCCGCTCCAGCAACCGACGACTGGCGTCCGTCAGATTCAGCGTGACGAACACGGGCAGGATGCGCACCAGGCAGCTGGTGGCAAGCAGCGCGGCGATGGCCAGCAGTACGGGTGTATTCATGAGCGCACCCGCGCGAGGACGAAGGTGGCGAGCAGGACGCTGGGAATCCAGAAGTACAGCGGGCCGAGCAGCAGGATCAGCGCCACGGCAATCAGTGCGCACAGCACGACGGCCAGCAGCAAACGAACCTTGCGGTGGCTCAGCTGCGGCAGGCGCAAGCGCAGTTGACTGGCGGACAGGAACATCAGTACGACGCTCGCCGGGAAGCCCAGGTTCAGGTCCGCTGCGAGCCAGGCCGTCGGGATCAGGGTGCCGATGACGGCGCCGGCCACCCCGGCCACCACCCAGGTCAGAAACAGCGTGGCGCGGATGACCGCCAGCGAGACCCAGGTGTCCTGCTCACGCTCGGTGGCGTAGGCCTCGTCGCCCAGCATATGGGCAAGCAGGGCACGCAGGCCCCACGGCTGCGGCAGCCGCGGGGCCGACACGTAGGCAATCGGTAGATAGCGGCTGTTGATCGAGGCGGTGAGCAGCAGCATGGTGACGAAACCGGCCCCCGAATCGGCCAGCGGCAGCACCGCGAACTGACCGCTGCCGGTGAACCCCAGCAGACCGATCAGCGCGACCTCCAGCGGGCTCCAGTCCGAGCGGCCGGCCAATACGCCGAACAGCAGGCTCACCGGAATGATCGCCAACGCAGCGGGGGCTGCCCGCAGCAAGGCATCGAAGGGGCGGGGTGCGGCGGCTTCCATCGGCGGCGGTCCTCCAGGATTCTGCGAGGGCGCTGTTCGTGCCCGGCCGGGCAGTCTAAACCGAGCGTCTCGTTGCCGTCTGCGGAATCGCGCGGCCTGCCAGCCAAGCGTTGATTGTCTGCCCTGCAGGCGGGCCGGTTCGCGTTTAGAATACGCGCGCCCTTTTCGAGACGATTGAACATGCAGCCTGATGCCCTCGCGACATTGCAACAGCACCTCAGCCAAGCCCTGACGCAACTACCGGACGAGACCCGCCGGCTGTTCCATGGGCGTGGGCGCTGCTGGGCCGGGCTCGAGCACGTTACGGTGGATTGGTTGCAAGGCGTGGTGCTGGTTTCGCTGTTCCGTGAACCGGCGGCCGCCGAGCTCGACGCGCTGATCGGCATGCTCTCGGCACTGACCGACGCGCAAGCCTGGCAATCCAGTGGTGCGCATACCTTGTTGCTGCAGCACCGCTACCTGCCCGACAGCCATATGCAGCAGCTGTTGGGCGAGCCGATCGAGGAGTGGCTGATCAGCGAGAACGGCCTGCGCTACAAGCTCGACCTGGGCATCAAGCAGAACAACGGGCTGTTTCTCGACATGCGCTACGGCCGGCGCTGGGTTCAGCAACACGCGTGCGGCAAGCGGGTGCTCAACCTGTTCGCCTATACCTGCGGGTTCTCGGTGGCCGCCATCGCCGGGGGCGCCGAGCACGTGGTCAATCTGGACATGGCCCGCGCGGCGCTGAGCCGGGGGCGGGACAACCACAGGCTCAACGACCATGATCTGAGCCGGGTCAGCTTCCTGGGCCACGAGCTGTTCAAGTCCTGGGGCAAGGTGAAAAAGGCCGGCCCCTATGATCTGGTGATCAT